>JAOADN010000065.1 GCA_026417295.1 Paracoccaceae bacterium | reverse complement strand
TCGGAGATGTGTATAAGAGACAGGCGTGCGATGACGCCGCCGCTGCCCACCGCGACGGCGGCCGCCGCGGCGCCGGCCCCGGCCCCGGCCGAGCGCAGCCTCGCCGATACGCTCGACCTCGACGAGATCCATGTCGAATTCGCCCCCGACCTCGTCGGCATGATCCTCGGGGCGGCCTCTGGGCTCGACCTGCGGATCGCCAACATGCGCCGTCACGTCGCCGCGACCTGGGGGCTCATCCTGCCCGAGATCCGGCTGACGGACGACCGCAGCCTCGGGCCCGGCGAATACCGCATCCGCATCCTCGGCTCCGAACAGGCGCGCGACAGGCTGATGCCGGGCCATGTCCTGGCCCTCCTGCAGGATCGCGAGGGCCCGCTGCCGGCGGGGACGGACGTGCGCGAACCGGTCTATGGCGCGCCCGCCCGCTGGCTGCCTGCGGACAGCCAGGAGGAGGCGGCGCTGGCGGGCCTCACCGTCATCGCGCCGACCGACGTGCTGGCCACCCACCTGCTCGAGACGATCCGGCGCAACTTCCCGCGCCTGCTGTCGCTGCGCGCGCTGCGCCGGCTGCTCGCCGAACTGGGTGCGGTCTCCGACCCGGCCCGGGCCGAGGCGAACCGCCGCCTCGTCGACGAGCTCGTCCCCGACAAGGTGCCGGTCGAGTTGCTGCTCGCCGTCCTGCGCCTCTTGCTCGAGGAACGCGTGTCGATCCGCAACCTGCCCCTGATCCTCGAGGCGGTGGCCGAGGGACGGGCCCTCGCGGTGCCCGAGGCCGTCTGCGAACATGTGCGGCGGCGCCTCGGGTTCCAGCTCGTTGCCGAGATCCGGCGCCCCGACGGCACGATCCCGCTGATCCAGCTTGCCCCGGAATGGGAGGAGACATTCCTTGCCCACCAGAGCGGCGAGGACCGCGCCCTGCCCGAGGTCGCCCTGCCGCCCGACCGGATCGCGCGCCTCGCCCAGGGTGTCGGCGAACGGCTGGCGGCAGCGCTGGAGAAGGGCCTGCAGCCGGCCGTGGTGACGACGGGGCGGCGGCGGCGGCTGGTGCGGACGATCCTTGCCGCGCGGTCGGTCGCGGCGCCCGTCCTGTCGGTCGAGGAGATCGGCCTCGAGGCGCGGCCTGCCATCGTCGGCGTGGTCCCGGCATGATGGCCGAACTCGCCGCGCTGGCCCCCTTCGCCGGACGCGAGCTTCTGGCCGCGGCGCTGGTCTTCCTGCGGGTCGCCGGGGCGGTCTCGGTCTTTCCGGCCTTCGGCGAGACCGCCGTCCCGCTGCGCATCCGCCTTGCCATCGCCGTGGCGCTGACGATGGCCGTCGCCCCCGCCGTCGGCGGCATTGCGGACGAGGCGGCCGCGACCGCCGGACTGGCCTGGCAGGAGGCGGCGCCCCGGCCCGGCCAGGGCATCGACGCCGGGCCCGGCACGGGCGGGGAGCGGCCCGGCGGCGGCGGGCCGGCCGCCGCCCTCGCGCTGGTCCTGACCGAGGTCGCGATCGGCCTCGCCTTCGGGCTCACGCTGCGGCTCTTCGTGCAGGCCCTCGCCACCGCCGGCGCGATGATCGCGCAGGCGACGGGGCTGTCACAGCTGTTCGGGGCGGGCGGCAACGAACCCACGGCCGCCGTCGCCCAGCTTCTCGTCCTCGGCGGCGTCACGCTCGCCCTCTCGGCCGGGCTGCATGTCCAGGCCGCCGCCGCCCTCATCTGGACCTATGCCGCCTTTCCGCCCGGCCGCCCGCCCGACCCGTCCCTGCTCGCCGACTGGCACCTTGAGACCCTGGCCGCGGGCTTCGTGCTTGCCTTCCGCATGGCCGCACCCTTCCTCGTCGCCGGTCTCGTCTGGAATCTCGCGCTCGGGGCGGTCAACCGGGCGATGCCGCAGATCCTCGCCACGCTGGCCGGGGCGCCAGCCACCATGGCCGGGGCGCTTGTCCTTCTGCTGCTGCTCCTGCCAGAGGGGCTGCGCCTGTGGACCGACGCCTTCGCGGCATTCCTGGCCGCGCCGGCGGAAATCCCGCCATGAGTGCCGGGCAGGAGGACGACGGCGCCGGGCCGCGCGAGCACGATCCCACGCCGAAACGGCTGGAGGACGCCCGCGCCCGCGGCGACGTCGCGGTCTCGCAGGAGCTGCTCTCGGCGGCGGCGCTGGCGGCCTGCGTCCTGGCGCTCGCGGCCTGGCTGCCGGCGGCCCTGCCCGCCTTCGGCGCGGCGCTGCAGGGCGCCCTTGAGGGCGGGGGCGGGGGCGGGGGCGGGCCCCTGCTCGCCGCGACGCTGCGCCTGGCCGCCCCGCTGCTGCTTGCGCCGGTCCTCGCCGTCCTTCTTGCCGCGGTCCTGCAGCATGCGGTCGTCTGGGCGCCGGAGCGCATCGCCCCGCGCCTGTCGCGCATCGATCCCCTGGCCCAGGCGCGCCAGCGCTTCGGCCCGGAAGGAATTGCCGACTTCCTGAGGGCGGCGCTGAAATTCGCCCTCGTCCTCGTCGCCCTCGTCTGGCTCGCGCGCCGCCATGCCCCGGACATCGCGACGGCCGCCGGACTCGCGCCGGGCCAGGCGGCCGTCCTCATGGCCCGCGTCGCCCGCGACTTCGTCGTCGCAACCGCCCTTCTGGCACTTCTGGCCGGCGGGGCGGACCTCCTGTGGCGGCGCCACCGCCACAGGGTGCGGCTCAGGATGTCGCGCCAGGACCTGGTCGAGGAACACCGCGAGAGCGAGGGCGACCCCGCGATCCGCGCCCGGCGACGCCGGCGGGCCGAGGAACTGGCGCGCAACCGGATGCTGCGCGACGTGCCCGGCGCGACCGTCGTGATCGTCAACCCCACGCATTACGCGGTCGCCCTGTCCTGGCGGCGCGGCGATCGCGGCGCGCCCGTCTGCGTGGCCAAGGGCGTCGACGAGCTTGCCCTGACGATCCGGCGCATTGCCGCAGGGGCCGGGGTGCCCGTCCTGCACGATCCCGCCACCGCGCGCGCCCTCCACGCCACGGTCGATGTCGGCCATCCCGTCCGGCCCGAGCATTTCCGTGCCGTGGCGGCCGCCATACGCTTTGCCGAACGCATGCGCCGGCGCGCCGGCAGGCCCGCATGAGCCGGGCTGCGGGCGATCCGGCGCGTCTCGCGGCGCTGCTCAGGCTCGCGGGGCTGCATGCCGGTGCGGCCGAGGCGCGCCTTGGCGCGGCGCGCGCCCGGGCAGCAGCGATCGAGGCCGAGCTCGCGGGGATTGCAGGTGCCGCGCGGACGGTCGCCGGCGAGGCCGCCGGGGAGGCCCCGGGGGCGATCGCTCCGCCTGTCGCAGCGCCGCCCGACGGGGCAGCGGGCCGCGAAGGCGCGGCGGACTGGCAGGGGGCGGCGGGCCTCGATGCCGCCGACCGCTACCTGCAGCACCTCGCGGCACGCCGGCGCGCGGCGCTGGCCGAGCTTGCCCGCGCCCGGGCCGCCATCCTCGGCGCGCAGGAAGCCCTCGCCCCGGCGATCGCCCGGCGCGAGGCGGTGCGCCGTCTGGCCGGGGACGCCGCGCAGGCAGCCCGGTGCAGGGCCGGGGGAGAGGGCGCTGCATGACCCCGGATCTGCCGCCCCCCACACGCGCGTGGCCGGGCGGGACCAGTTTCGTTTCCAATACGCCTTGAGAAGGCCGCCCCCCCGTGCGCGGGGGGCCGGGCGGGCCTGCCCGACACCCTCATCGTCCTGCGCAGGGCCGCCCCCTTGCGCCTGGCCGGGCGCGCCAGGCGCCCGGCGCCGGGCGGCGGCCGACGCGCGTCGACCCGGGGGCCGGGACCCAGGGGCCGGGCACCGCGCCCCGGGCACGGGCTGACGGCCGGATCGCGCACGCCAGGGGCGCGCGAACTGCTCCGCCGCTGGCCGGCCACCCGGTGGCGCAACCTCCTCCGCCACGGGCCGACCGCGGGGACGACACGGGGGTCCGGCCCCGCGGTCGCGCCCTGCGCCCCGGCCCTGCCGGCGCGTTGCCGGGCGTCAGGCGTCCTGGCGGACGATGTCGGTGATCAGCACGTCCTTCACCGTCGGGCCGACGATCTTCACCGCCACGTCGCGCAGCGCCTTGCGCAGCACGTCGAGGTTGTTCGAGCCGGTGAAGTTGCCGGCGAAGCCGCCGGCATTGGCGTGATCGAAGAGGACCTGCAGGAACCCGTCGCGCAGCTTCGGCTCCAGCTGGTAGACCTGTTCCGTGGTCCCGAGTCCGACCTCCAGGGTCAGGGACAGGATGACCAGCGCGCGCACCGCCGCGCCGTCCACGACCGGCACGACGAACTGGTTGTTGAGCTTCACGTAGTCGCGCGTCGGGTTGCCCTCGGCATCGGCGGCGGCCTCGGCGGCAGCCGCCCCGGTTCCCGGCGGGCAGGCCGCGGCGGCGGCCTCCGGCGCGCCCTCCCCGGGCGGCGGCCGCAGCCACAGGCCCGCGCCGATACCCGCGCCGGCCCCGACCAGCAGCGGAAGGACGAGAAGCAGGACGCGCTTCATGGGCGTCAGAAGGGCAGGAGGCCATCGGCCAGCAGCTGCCCCGCCCGGGGCGACTGCATGTCGGTGATCTGGCCGCGCCCGCCATAGGAGATCCGCGCCCCCGCGATCCGGTCATAGGTGACCTCGTTCAGGCGGTTCACGTCCTGCGGCCGGACAAAGCCGGTGATCAGCAGCTCGCGGATCTCGTTGTTGACGCGCACCTCCTGCGACCCGGCGATGCGCAGGACGCCGTTGGGCAGCGTGTCGATCACCGTCGCCGCGATGCGCAGCGTCAGCTTCTCCTTGCGCGACACCGATCCCTGGCCGCGGAACCGCGTCTGCGAACTCGCGTCGACCGCGTCGGCCAGCCCGGCGCCCTCGGGCAGGAGCGGATCGAGTCGCTGCGGGATGCCGAAGAGCGAGGGCAGCGACATCGTCTCGCTGGCGGTACGGCTGCGCCCGGTGGAGTTGGAGATCTCGGCGCGCTCGTCGATCTCGATGACGACGGTCAGGATGTCGCCGCGCGCCGTCGCCCGCCGGTCGCCCATCAGCCCCGTCGGCCCGCCCGTCCAGAGCGAGGCCGCCCCCGCCGGCGCCGCCGCGGGCAGCCCGGGCGAGGCCATGGCCATGAATTCCGCGCCGCCCTCGACGGCGCTGAGCGGCGGGGCCCGGCGCGAGGCTTCCGGCCCGCCGCAGCCGGCGATGAGGCAGAGGGCAATGAGGGGGGCCGCGGACGGGCGCCGCGGGGCTTCGGTCGGACGGTCTGGGGTCAAGGGACGGCTCCGGCTGGGGCGGTGCCGACAAGCAGCGCGCCGTCAGGCGCGACGATGCCGGTCACGACGATCTTCGATGTGGTGTTCATGGCGCGGACCACCTCGCCTGGCGCCCCGTCGTCGAGGGCCCGGCCCGCATCCTCGATCGACAGGGCGCCGCGCAGGTAGCGCAGCACCACCGCCTGGTTCCTCAGGACGGCCGCAGGCGTCGTCACGTCGGCGGGGCGGATGGGGCGGCCGGCGAAGAGCGTGACGCGGGCGGCAAGCCCGACGGGAGAGGGCGCGGCAGGCCCTGCACCATCCGGCGGGGCCGCCACGTCCGCGGCGGTCACGACCGTTCCGGCGGGGATCGTGCGCAGGGCGCGGAACAGTCCCTCGTCCCCGGCGCGCGCCGGATGGCCCGGCAGGGCAAGGGCAAGGGCGAGGCCGGCCATGAGGGCCCGGGCGGCGCAGCGGAGGGCATCACGGGAAGGAACTGCCATCGCCTCACCGGATCTGCGTCGTCGCGCCGAGCATCTGGTCGGCCGCGGTGATGACCTTGGCGTTCAGCTCGTAGCCGCGCTGCGCCTCGATCAGCTCGGTGATCTCGCGCACGGGATCGACCGAGCTGTCCTCGAGGAAGCCCTGCCGCAGCGTGCCGAGCCCGCCCTGCCCCGGCACGCCCACCGCCGGCGGGCCCGAGGCCGCCGTCTCGAGGAAGAGGTTCGACCCCGTCGCCTCCAGCCCCTTCTCGTTGGCGAATCCGGCCAGCGTGAACTGGCCGAGGAGCTGGGGCTGCACCTGGTCGCTGAAATAGGCATGGACCTCGCCGTCGGCATTGATCGAGATCGCGCGCGCCTCGGGCGGGATGGTGATCTCGGGCATCACGGGATAGCCCTCGGAGGTGACGATCAGCCCGTCGGCCGACCGCTTCAGCGCGCCGTCGCGGGTATAGGCCGAGATGCCCGAGGGCAGCGCCACCTCGAGGTAGCCGAGCCCCTCGATGGCAATGTCCAGATCGCCCCCGGTATTGGACAAGGACCCCTGCGCCAGCATCACGGTCACCGCCGCCGGCCGCACGCCGAGGCCGAGCTGGATGCCCGTCGGCACCATGCTCCCGTCCGCCGCGCTGACCGTGCCGGGGCGTGTCATCTGCTGGTAGTGCAGGTCGGCGAATTCCGCCCGCCGCGCGTTGTAGCCGGTGGTCGACATGTTCGCGAGATTGTTCGAGATGACCTCGACGCGCATCTGCTGCGCGCTCATCCCCGTCGCCGCGATCTGGAGTGCCCGCATCGCTATCCGCCTCCCAGCGTCTCGACCGCCTGCCGGATCCGCCGGTCCTCGGCGTCCAGCAGCCCCTGGCCCAGCTCGTAGGCGCGCTGGACCTCGATCATCCGTGCGATCTCGGCCACCGGATCGACATTCGATTCCTCGATGAAGCCCTGAAGGACGACCGGGGCCTCGACCGGCTCGGTCGCGCCGCCGGGCAGGAAGGTCGTGCCCTCGGCATGGACCATCGCACCGGGATCGACGGGCCGCACGAGGCCCAGCCGGGCCACCGGCTGGCCGCCGGCCGAGACGGTGCCGTCGCGCGCCACGGCGATCGGGCCGGCTCCGGGCGGCACCGCCACCGGCGCCTGGCCCTCGTCGAGCAGCGCATAGCCCTCGGCCGTGGCGATCTCGCCGGCCGGCGTCAGCACGAAGGCCCCCGCCCGCGTCAGGCGCGGCCCCTCGGGCGCCGCGACGAGGAAGAACCCCTCGCCCTCGATGGCCAGATCCAGCGCGCCGCCCGTCTGGCGCAGGGGCCCCTGCGAGAGATCGACGATCCGCCCGTTGCCTTCGGCCATCGAGAGCGAGGGCGTGCCGGCGCCCAGGCCGAAGACATGTTCGGCGAAGATCGCCCCCTCGCGCCGGAATCCGGCCGTACCGAGGTTTGCGACGTTGTTGGCGATGACGCGCAGCTCGGCGGCCAGGCCCGACTGGCGGTTCAGCGTGACGTAGCCTGCGTTCTCCATCCCTCAGAGCCCCCGCACGGCGTCCAGGACACCGGACTGGAAGAACCGCACCAGCGTCGCGGTCATGAAGGACATGGTCAGCCAGAAGGTCAGCAGCATCAGCGCGACCTTGGGCACGAAGGTCAGCGTCATCTCCTGGACCGAGGTCAGGGCCTGCAGCAGGCCGATCGCCACGCCGGCCACCAGCGCAACGCCGAGCAGCGGCGCCGAGGTGATCACGCTGACCCAGAGCGCCTCGCGCAGGAGGTCGAAGATCGCATCCTCCGCCATGGCTAGACCGGCATCCGCAGGATTTCCTGGTAGGCCTCGACGACCCGGTCGCGCACCGCGACGGCCGTCTCGACGGCGATCTGGCTGGCGGTGATCGCCTGGACGAGGACATGGGTGTCGCCGCGGTCCAGCAGGGCCGCCGTCGCGGCCTGCTCGCCGGCGGCGAGCGTCTCGGCAAAGCTCGAGGCCAGCGCCCCGAGCGGAGTGCCCGCACCCTCTCCCGGGGCGGGCCGCGCGGCGGCGCCGGCGCCGGGCCCGGCCCCGCGCGACGCCGGCGCCGTTCCGGCAAGCAGGCCGGCGAGGTTCTTCACGACATCCATTCTGGACCCTCCCCGCCCTAGCGCCTGATCAGTTCGATCAGGCCCTGCTGCATCTGCCGCGTCTGGTCGAACAGCTTCAGGTTCGCCTCGTAGCCGCGGCTGGCCTCTCTTGCGTCCGCGATCTCGACCACGAGATCGACGTTGGACCCGTCGTAATACCCTGTTGCATCGGCCATCGGATGGCCGGGATCGAAGATCCGCGCCAGCGGGGAACGGTCGAGCCTGACCGGCCCGACGCGGACGCCCTGCACCCCCGGCCCGGCACCCTCCGCCGGGGCGAGGCCCTCGAAGGCGACGGTCTTGCGGTGGTAGCCCGGCGTGTCGGCATTGGCCACGTTCTCCGAGACGTGGCGGATGCGTGCGGCCTGCGCCGCCATCCCGCTTGCCGAGACCGCGAGGGCATCCGAAAGGTCGCTCATGGCCCCTGCCCCCCTCAGCGACCGATCACGCCGCGCAGGATTCCGGCCGAGGCGCCGTAGACCGCCATGGCCAGGTCGTTGCTGCGACGGACCTCTGCGGCGCGCGCCATCTGCGCCTCGAGCGAGACGCCGTTGCCGTTCGGCGCGATCTCGTCGGGGGCGGCGTGCAATGCGGCCGCGGCGGGGGCCGTTCCCGGCGCGGTGCGGATATGGCCCGGCCGCGAGGCCCGCATCGGGGCGGCCCGCCCGTCGGCGGCGTCGGGATCGAAGGGAGAGAGATCCCGGGGGACGTAACCGGGCGTGTCCGCGTTCGCGATGTTCGCCGCGATCACGGCCTGGCGTTCGCCGGCATGGGCGGAACGGGACATTGCGAGGGCCATGACGGCCGGCAATTCGAACATGGGGGATTCTCCCTCCGGTGCGAAATCAAGGCTTAACCCTGATTCGTTTAGGAACGGTAAGGCGCGGACGGGCCGGCAGGGGGCGAAATGCTGAATTTTCGGAATCTCCAGTCGGAACTTTCGACGACCTCGGCCGTGGCGCGGGTCGGCCGCGTGGTTCGGGCCGGAGAGGCGGCCGTCGTCGTCCGTTTCGCCGAAGGCGCCGCCCGCATCGGCGACCGCGTGACGCTGTGCGGACGGCAGGCCACCCTGGCCGGCGAGGTCGTGGCGCTCGGCCCCGATGGCGCAAGTGTCCTCACCGATGCGCGGCCCGACGGGATCGCCCTGGGCGACGCGGCAGAGCTCGGCGCGCCCGATGCGGTCTATCCCGACGCGACCTGGCTGGGCCGGCTCGTCGATCCCGACGGCCGGCCGCTCGACGGCCGGCCCCTGCTGCGCGGGCCGGTGGCGCGGCCGCTCCGTGCGGCGCCGCCGCCGCCGGCCGCGCGCCGCAGGCTCGGCGCCCGGCTCGACACCGGATTTGCCGTGTTCGACACCTTCCTGCCGCTCGTGCGGGGCCAGCGCATCGGCCTCTTCGCGGCGCCGGGTGTCGGCAAGTCCAGCCTGATGGCCGGTCTCGCCGCCGGGGTGGCGGCCGATGTCGCCGTTGTCGCCCTGGTGGGCGAGCGCGGGCGCGAGGTGCGCGCCTTCGTCGAGGACGCGCTCGGGGCCGAGGCGCGCGCGCGCACGGTCGTCGTCGCGGCAACCTCGGACCGGCCGGCGCGGCTGCGGCGCCGGGCCGCGCTTGCGGCGACCGCCGTGGCCGAGCATTTCCGCGACGCCGGTCTTCATGTCCTCCTCCTCGTCGATTCGGTCACCCGCTTCGCCGATGCCCATCGCGACGTGGCCCTTGCCGCCGGCGAGGCGGCTGCGCTGCGCGGCTATCCCCCCTCGCTCGGACAGGAGGTGATGTCGCTTTGCGAAAGGGCGGGGCCGGGCGCCGGCGATGCCGGCGTTCAGGGCGACATCACCGCGGTCTACACGGTGCTCGCGGCGGGTGGCGACCTCGACGGTCCGGTGCCCGACCTCCTGCGCGGAACACTCGACGGCCACGTCATCCTCGACCGCGCGATCGCCGAGCGCGGGCGCTTTCCGGCGGTCGACCTGCTGCGATCGATGTCGCGGTCGCTGCCTGCGGCCGCCTCGGCGGCCGAGAACGCGCTGCTCGCCGAGGCGCGCGCGCTCCTCGGTGCCCGGGCGGAGGCCGAGCTGATGATCCAGTCGGGGCTCTACGTTCCGGGCACCGATCCGCTGGTCGACCGGGCCATCGGCCTCTGGCCGGCGCTCGATGCCTTCCTCGCCGGCCGCGGTCAGGCGGGCGGCGCAGGGGCCGCCTTCGCAGCCCTGGCCGCGATCCTGGGCCGGGACTGGCCGCAGGCCTGATATGAGGTCGGGTCGAGGCAGCGGCATCCCGAAAGGCGCCGGGACGGGCCTTCGAAGGCCCGTCCACGCCGCTTGGAAGCGGCGTGGATGCGGTCGCGCGACCGCATCCCCACGGCCTCGAGTGCCCTGACCGTCTCCCTTGCGGCCTCGCTCAGGCGACGCCGCCTAGGAGTCCCAGCGCAACCGCCGCGCCGCTGCCGCCGCGTAGGCCGGCCGCCAGGGCGTCCGCCCCCGCCGATCCGCCCCCGGTATCTGCCCGCAGGAGGTAGAGCCTGATCACCTTCTCCATCCCGTCCTGCGCGATCGCGGTCAGGGAATCCGTACCGAGGGCCGCGCGCGCCTTCTCCTTCATCACCGCAAGCTGGCGGTCGATGTCGATCGCGGCGAAGGCGGCAGGCAGGCCGAACGCCGTCTGGAAGACTGCGCGCAGCCGCGGCGAGGCGAGGAGCGAATACCACTTCGCATTCTCCGATCCCCCCGCCCGGGCCAAAGACGGGAGTTCGTCCTTGAGGTTCAGGGCCAGGCGCAGGGACGGTTCCTGCGTGCCGACCGCCGCCGCGAAACCCTTGTCGAGGCCCGCCGCGAGAATGCCGTCGGCAAAGCCCGGCGCGCCGGTGCGCGGTCCGCCGGGGGCGGTGAAACCGAAGGCGCGGTTCAGGGCGAGATAGCGCTTGTCGGCCAGCCTGTTCACCAGGGCCGCGGGATCGGCCGGATCGCCGGTCAGGACAGCGCGCAGGAATGCCCTTGCGCCGATGTCCTCCGACAGGCCGAAGGCGCCGAGTGCCGTCGCCAGGAGGCGGCGGTCCGCCAGCAGGTCATCGACGTTGCGGACCGCGCCGATCCGCGCGCGAAAATGCGCCGCGTCGGCGGCCTGGCGCGGATCGGCGGCATAGGCCGCCTTCTGCGCCGGCAGCGTTGCCTGCAGCAGGCGCCAGCCCGCGTATCCCCCGAGCGGAACCGCGGGAACGAAGCTCATGCCTGGGCCAGGGCCAGAAGCCGCGCCTCACGTGGCAGGAGCGACCGCAGCGCCTTCAGCGCCTGGTAGTGTTGCCCCGCCTCGACGGCCGCGGTCGCCGTCCGCAGTGCCGTGCGGCTGTCGGGATCGGTGAAGACCTGGCTCAGCTGCTCGATGCCGCGCAGAAGCGGCAGGGTGGCTGTCTCGGGGCTGGCATCGCCCGACAGGATCAGCTGGACCGCGTAGCAGACCCGCCGCACCGGAGTCGTTGCGTCGCCGGGATGGATCGCGTCGCGCAGCCGCAGCACGTTGGCATCCGGCGTCAGGATCGCCATGCGCGACCGGCGGTCCCCGTTCTCGATGACGATCCCGTTGATGAGGACGCGCTCGCGCGGCGCGAGCTTGAGGACGAGGCCGGGCATGTCTACAGGCCCCGCGCCGCACCAGCCGGATCCACGCGGGCCTGCGGGGGCGCGGGCGCCGCCGGCCCCTCGCCGCGCAGGCCGCGCATGACGGCGGTATTGATCTCGACCAGTGCCGCCGTCCCGGCCTTGCCGGCCAGGACCGCCCGGCTGTGGGCGCGCGTGAACTCGGCAAGATAGAAGAGCCTTGCACGCAGGGCCTCGGGAAGCCGGTTGCCGGGTTCGGCAACGTCCGCCGCGATCACCGCCCAGAGGCGCAGGTTGTCGTGGATCGCCGCGGCCAGCGCGGGAAAGCCGGCAAAGTCGCGGGCGCGCGCGCGCCCGCCCTGCGTCCCGCCCCGGGCCGCCGGGCCCGCTTCGTCGGCACCCGCCGCCGCCAGCGCGCGGGTGATGCGGGCAAAGACGGCATATTCGATCGACCGCGCCGATCGTGCGGGGGCGGACAGGCCGGAATAGGCCGTCTCGGCCAGGAGTTGTGCGTTCACGTGGGGTCTTCCCGTCAGCATGGGGCGGGTCCGCCGGAGCAGGCCCGCCGGGGCGGGCACCGGCGCGCCTCGCGCGCGCCGGTGCATCGTAAGGTCAGCGGAACAGCGCCAGGATGTTCTGCGGCGCCTGGTTGGCGATCGACAGCGACTGGATGCCCAGCTGCTGCTGCACCTGCAGCGCCTGCAACCGTGCCGAGGCTTCCTCCATGTCGGCATCGACGAGAGAGCCGATGCCGGTGCGCAGCGCGTCCGAGAGCTTGCTCACGAAGGTGTTCTGGATGTCGATCCTGCTCTGGGCCGAGCCGAATTCCGCCGCCGCGTCGATACTGGTCTGGATCAGCGTCTCGATGTTGCCCAGCGCAGCGGCCGCGCCCGAGGCGGTCGAGACGTCGATCGTCGACAGTGCCGCCAGCCCGCCCGATCCGGCGTTCTTGAACTGGGCGCTGACCGTGAGGTCCCTCGTGCCTGCGTTGGTGAAGGCCAGCGTCCCCGGCGTGCCGCTGTCGTAATCCACCGTCAGGCCGGCGATCCCCAGCGCGTCGATGGCATTCTTCAGGCCCACCGCCACGAGGTCCGCGGTCGTCGTGGCGTCGACATCCGCCTGGCTCACGGTGTAGCTCGCCGTCTTGCCGCCGATCGTGATGGTCACCTTGTCGCCGGCGGCGAAGGCATCGGTCGAATCGTCGATGACGATCGTCCCGGTGCCCGATCCGTTGTCCAGCTGGAAGCCCGCCGTGTCGTTGTTGGTCGAGGCGCCGTCCGAGCCCGCGAGCACGCCCTTGGCCGCATAGGCCCCGGTCGACAGGTCCTGCGCAGTGATCGAGATCGACGAGGTCACCACAGTCCCGTTCGACTGGCGGTCGAGCGAGGCCAGGACGTCGACCGTCGTCTGCGTCCCGTTGACGAGGTTGAGGCCGTTGAACTGTGCCGCCCCGACCACGGTGTTGATCTGGTCGATCAGCTTGTCGATGTCGGTCTGGATCTTGGCGCGATCGACGTTGTCCTCCTGCGCGGCGACGATCTTGCCCTTCACCTCGGTCAGGAGGTCGGTGATCGTCTCGGCCGCCTGGCGCGCCACGGCGACCGTGGCCCCGCCGAGGGAGAGACTGTCGGAAATTCCCTTGAATCCCTTGACGTCGGCCTCCATCACCTTCGAGATCGCCCAGACGGCTGCGTTGTCGCGGGCCGAGGCGACCGACTTGCCGGTGGAGATCTCGTCCTGGGTCTTCGAGAGGTTGGTGTTGATGGTCTTCAGCGTCTGGAGCGCCACCATCGAACTCGTGTTCGTCAGAATGCTCGACATTCCGTAGTCCTTCCTGGTCCGGTGCTTTGCACCGCAAACATGGTCCTGGGCCCGGCCCGCAACCGGAGCGGCGGCCCGCGATACTGCCGTTCTGACGCCGTGCGGGGCCGCCGGGGGCCTGCCGCGCCGTCCCTTGGGACGCGGCTGCAGCCTTGGCGCACAAGGGCTAACACCGCCCTAAGCGCAGCTGCCGAATTGCCCGGGATTTTAGCGATCGGGCGGGGCGCCGGCATAGGGGAAGGCGCCCGGGGCCGCCATCCGGCGGGGAGGTGCGTGGCCGCCGCCGCTCTCCCCGGTGGGGCGCGCCCCCGCACAGGGATCGGGCAGGCGCCCCCGCAGGGGCAGGCGGCGTTTTGCCGGGTCCGCCCCCGGGGCCCGGCCGCGCGGCTGCCGGACGGAACACGCGGTCCCCGGCGCCGGCGCGCTGCTGCGCCCGTGCCTCGACTGGTGCGGCCGCGCCGCAGCGCCGGCAGGTCCCCGCTCAGGCGCGCCGTTCCACCCCGCCGGCCGCGGTGGCGAGCGCTGCGGCACGGCCGAGACGGTCGTAGGTGGCAAGCGTGCCCGCCGCGCGGCGGATCGCCTCGACCGTCGCGATGGCGTCCCGAAGGCCGGCGCGCGCGCAGCCGATGTCGTCGAGCACCCGCGCCGCCAGCCCGGCCGTGCGCCGCAGGACCGCCGCGTCGAGGGCTCCGCGCGGCAGCGCCGCCAGCCGCTCGCCAAGCGCCGCCGCCTCGAGCGCGAGTGCGGGAAGGTCGGCGAAGCGCGCCGCGGCAAGCGCCTCGCGCTGGCGCCCGAGCACCCGCGCCAGCGCGGCGAGCAGCCGCTCAGCCGCCGGATCCATAGCGCCGCGCCATCGTCTGGAACAGGCTGTCCGCAAGGCCCAGCCCGTCGCGCCCGGCGATCGCCCCGGCCAGTTCGTCGCGCAGCATCGAGGCGAACTGCGCCTCGCCTTCGCCGCCGCCGAACTCCGCGCGCGCCTCGCCGATTCCGCCGGCCTTCAGCATCTCGGCCACGAAGGCGGCCTCGAGCTGGCGCGCCGCCGCGCGCAGGGCCTCGGCCCGGTCGGCCTGCCGCCCGTCCGCCGCCCTTTCCATGCGCGCCCCGGCAGGCACGCCGCGTGGCTCCGTGATCCCTGTCTGCATCCTCCGGCCTCCGTCGCCCGGCCCCGCCCGCTCCGCCGCCGATGAGACATGGTGCCGGTAAAGATGCCGTAACCGTGCCCCGGCATCCTCGCCCGGCCGAATCGACGGAACGGACCATGCTGATCTTCACGGGCGCTGAAGCCGCGCCCCCGTCCGCCCCCCCCAACAGGGTTGCCGTCCGCGGCCCTGCCGGGGCCGGGCCGGGCGAAGACCTTCCGCCCTTCGACCCCGCCGCGGGGGCCGGGGCGGGCGAACCCGCCGATACGCGCCCCGACGGCCACGGCGAGGCGCCGGCCAAGGCCCTCGACCTGCCCCTGCCCGCCAGTGCGCCGCAAGCCGGGCCGCCCGCCGCGCTGCCCCCTGCAGC
>JAOADN010000064.1 GCA_026417295.1 Paracoccaceae bacterium | reverse complement strand
AGGTAGAGGCGTTCGCGGGTCATGGGCGGGCCTTTCGCAGGTGTCCCACGATGGGACACCCTGTCGGGAAGAGGAATTTCAATGGGTTGGGAGATGTCGTTGGGAGTCCGTTAACGATCGGGCCCGCCCGCAGGGCGCCCGCGCCGCGCGCGCGGCGCGCTGCAAGGGCCTTGGAAGGCCCTTGCCCCACGCCCCCGCGCGGGGGCGTTCCGGCGCGGGCCGCGGGGCCGCCGGCCGAAGGCGGCGGCCTCATTCCGCCCTCCCGGCACCGGGATCCTTCCCGATCGCGCGCAGACGGCCGATGTCGAGCCGGGCGCCGGGCACGAGGTCGATGCCCTCGCGCGTCATCCGTACCTCCACCCCCGCCGCCGCGAGCGCCGCCTTGCAGGCGTCGACCGCCGAGAAATCGCCCGTGCGCCGTGCCGCCTCGCGTGCCGCGACGAGTTGGCCCCTGATGTCGTCGAGCAGGGACAGCCCGGCCGGGTCGGCCGGCCCCGCCTGCGCCCGGTCGCCTGATCCGGGCGCGAGCAGGCCGAGGAGCCGGGCCGAGGCCAGAAGGCCGGCCGGATCCTGATCCTGGGCAAGCCGGTGAAGCCCGGCGATCGCGCCCGGCGTGTTGAGGTCGTCGGCCAGCGCCGAGACGACCTGCGGCACGGGCCCGGCGGCAGCCGTCACGCCGTCGGTCAAGGCCCGCCACCTGCGCAGCGTCGCCTCGGCCTCCTCCCGCTTGCGCTCGGTCCAGTCCATCGGGCTGCGGTAATGCGTCATCAGGATCACGAAGCGGATCACCTCGCCCGGCACGCCCCTGTCGAGCAGGTCGCGCACGGTGAAGAAGTTGCCGAGCGATTTCGACATCTTCCTGCCCTCGACCTGCAGCATCTCGTTGTGCAGCCAGACCTTCGCGAACTGCCCCTGCGGATGTGCGCACATCGACTGCGCGATCTCGTTCTCGTGGTGGGGGAACATCAGGTCGATGCCCCCCGCATGGATGTCGAAGCTATCGCCCAGCAGCTCCCGTGCCATGGCCGAGCATTCGATGTGCCAGCCCGGGCGCCCGCGGCCCCAGGGGCTGTCCCATCCGGGAAGCTCGGGCGACGATGGCTTCCACAGGACGAAGTCCATCGGGTCCTCCTTGAAGGGCGCGACCTCGACGCGCGCGCCCGCGATCATGTCGTCGACCGACCGGCCCGAGAGGCGGCCGTAATCGGCATAGGAACGCACGCGGAAGAGGACGTGGCCGTCGCGCGCATAGGCATGGCCGCCGGCGATGAGCCGCCCGATCATGGCGATCATCGGCACGATCCATTCCGTCGCCCGCGGCTCGTGTGTGGGGCGCAGCGCCCCGAGCGCGTCCATGTCGGCGTGATACCAGGCGATGGTCTCGTCGGTGAGGCTGCGGATGATCCCGTTGAGCGGCCGGCCGTCGCCCGCGGCCTTCATCTCGGCGGCGCGGGCGTTGATCTTGTCGTCGACGTCGGTGAAGTTGCGCACATAGGTCACGTGCCCGGCCCCGTAGACATGGCGCAGGAGCCGGAAGAGCACGTCGAACACCACGACGGGGCGGGCATTGCCGAGATGCGCGCGGTCATAGACCGTGGGGCCGCAGACATACATCCGCACGTCCGAGGGATCGAGGGGTGCGAAGGCGGCCTTCTGCCGCGTCCTCGTGTCGTGAAGCCTGATCGCCGTCATTCCCGCAAGCCTTCCGATGCGCGCGCCTTCCCGAAGGCGGGCCTGCCGGTGTTCGACTGGGGTTGAGACAGAGGAACGGCCCGCCTGACCTGTGTCAGCCGGTAATGCAGCACGCGATGATGTCGCCCGTTCCCATGCCGCGCGTCATAGCCTGCCCCGTGGCCCAAGCCAAGCCCTTCCTGCGGGCCAGGCCGGGCATCGGCCGCCGCGGCAAGCCGCCCCTGCCCTGCCCGCCGCCCGGGCGCAGGCCTCAGAACACGGCACGGGGCAGGAGCCTGGCCGCGTGGGCCTCGCGCTCGAGCTCCTCGCGGAAGTCGGGATGGGCAAGCCCGATCAGCAGCCGCGCGCGTTCGGGCACGGATCGCCCCTTGAGGTTGGCGATGCCGTATTCGGTGACGACATACATCATGTCCGTGCGCGGCGTGGTGACGATGTTGCCCCGCGTCAGGGCGGTGACGATGCGGCTGCGCCTTTCGCCCTTGCGCTCGTAGGTCGAGGCGAGGCAGATGAAGGACTTTCCGCCCTTCGAGGCATAGGCCCCGCGGACGAACTGGAGCTGCCCGCCGGTGCCCGAGATGTGGCGGTGGCCGTCGCTCTCGCTGGCCGCCTGGCCCTGCAGGTCGATCTGGGTCGTGTTGTTGATCGCCACGACATTGTCGTTGCGCATGATCGAATGCGGCAGGTTCGTGTAGTCCACGGGGCAGCAGAGGAAGTCGGGGTTGCCGTCCACCGTGTCGTAGAGCGACTGCGAGCCGAAGCCGAAGGAATAGACGATCCGGCCCGGGTCCATCTGCTTCCTCGCGCCGGTGACGAGGCCGGCCCGGTAGAGCGCTGCGATGCCGTCGGTCAGCATCTCGGTATGGATGCCTATGTCGCGGACATTGGCATCCCTGAGCAGCGTGCAGACGGCGTTCGGCATGCCGCCGATGCCGATCTGCAGGCAGGCGCCGTCGCCGATCTCCTCGAGGATGCGGGCGGCGACCGCACGGTCGACCTCGGTGGGCGGGGGATTCGGCAGTTCGGGCAGCGGCAGGGGATCGCTGTCGATGATGTAGTCGACCTCGCTGACATGGATGCCGTTGTCGACACCCACCGCCCGGGGCACGGCGGGCGAGACCTCGACGATCACGCATCGCGCCCGCTCGATCACCGCGCGGTGCCACAGGTTGGCAAGGCCGAAGTTGAACATGCCCTCACCGTCCATCGGGGCGACCTTGATGACGGCGATGTCCACCGGGTCGATGAAGCGGCGGTAGTAGTCGGGGATCTCGCCGAGGTTGACGGGCATGTAATGGGCAAGGCCGAGATCGTGCTTGCGCCGGTCGTAGCCGCCGAAATGCAGGCTGATCCAGTTGAAGTGGCGCCCCTCGGGGTCGCATTCGATGACGGCGCGCGGGCGGGCGGCGATGCAGGACCGGATGTTGACCCCGTGGAGCGCCTCCTTCCGGGCCGCAAGCGCGCGGTCGAAGGCGTCCGGCCCGGCAAGGACGGCGGCGTAGTCGATCCACATGCCCGGGCGGACGAGCGCCGCGGCCTCCTCCGCGCCGATGTGGCGTGCGGGCCGTGCGGCCCTGCGCATGAGCATATCCGTCTTCCCCCCCCACCCGGTTGCGACGCTGCGAGTATGGGTGCTTGTCACAGCCCTGCCAAGCGGGCGGGGGTGGCTTGCGGCGGCGCGGGTTCCGTGATGGTTTGCCGCGCGGACTGGCGGAGGACGGGATGATGCGGCTCGGATCGCGCGTCGCGCACATGGTGGGCAGCGGCGACGACGGCTGGGGGATCTATTACCGGACGCGGGAGCTTGTCGCGCAGGGCATCGGCGTGACCAACCTGACGATCGGCGAACACGACGTGGGGACCGACCGGCGCATCCTCGAGGCGATGCACGCCTCGGCCCTGTCGGGGCAGACGGGCTATGCCTTCGGCCCCGGCAAGCGGCCGCTGCGCGAGGCGATCGCGGCGCGGGTCACGGCGCGGACCGGGGTGCCCGCGACCTGGGAGAACGTCGTCATCACGCCGGGCGGCCAGGCGGCGCTGTTCGCCAGCCACATGGTGCTGCTGTCGGCGGGCGACACGGGGCTTTACGTCGACCCCCATTATGCGACCTATCCCGGGACCATCCGGGCGACGGGGGCGGCGGCGGTCGCGGTGCCGGCACGGTCCGAGCGGGAGTTCCAGCCCGATGCGCAGGCCATCGACGCGGCGGCGGCGGAAAGCGGGGCGCGGACGCTTCTGCTGAACACCCCGAACAACCCGACGGGGGTCGTCTATGCGCGCCGGACGCTGGAGGAGATCGCGCAGGTGGCCCGGGCGCGCGACCTGTGGGTGATCTCGGACGAGGTCTACGACACCCAGGTCTGGGAAGGCGCGCATCTGAGCCCGCGGGCTCTGGCCGGGATGGAGGAGCGCACGGTCGTCGTGGGGTCGATGTCGAAGAGCCATGCGATGACCGGCTCGCGGCTGGGCTGGATCGTCGCCCCGGTCGAGGTGGCGCGGGCGGTGACCGACCTGGCGACGAACACGACCTACGGCGTGCCGGCCTTCATCCAGGATGCGGCCCTGCACGCGCTGGAGATGGGTCCAGGCTTCGAGGCCGAGGTGGCCGCGCCCTTCCGGCGGCGGCGCGACATCGCACAGGCGGTGCTGGCCGGGCAGAACGCCGTGCGGCCGATCCCGCCCGCGGGCGCGATGTACGTGATGCTGGACATCCGGGCGACCGGCCTTTCGGGCGAGGCCTTCGCCCACCGGCTGCTCGAGGAGGAGCGGATCGCGGTCATGCCCGGCGAGAGCTTCGGGCAGGCGGCGGCCGGGCATGTCCGCGTGGCGACGACCGTCGCGGACGAGGCCTTCGCCGACGCGCTGGGGCGCCTTGCCGCCCTTGCGGGGCGGCTGGCGGCCGGGCGGGCAGAGGCCGGGCCTGCGGCCGCAGGCGGCGGTGGCGGCGCGACGGCCTAGCCGCCGATCCGCACGAAGGACATCCGCGGGTCGGGCCCGAGCCCGAGCCAGCCGGCGAAGACCTTCTCCAGGTGGGCCGAGATCTGGGCCTTCTGCGACGAGCCGCGCTGGCGGGCCTGCACCATGTCGGTTCCCGCCATCGCGGGCAGCGAGGCCTCGATCCGCTGCGGCCCGAAGAGCGTGGCGCCGGTCGCCGCATCGCTCACGCGCGCGGTGAAGAGGATGTCGTGCACGCCGGCATCGTTCAGCATGTGCTCGGCCTCGAACGTCATGGCGTGGAAGCGTTCGACGGTGACGTCGAGGACGACCGGACGCTCGCCGGCGAGCGGCGCCAGCGCCCGGCGGGCCGAGGCGTCGATGATGGCCGCCACCTGCGCGCGGCGGTCCGTGCCCTCGTCCTCGCGCCAGACGATGTCGGCCTGCGGAAAGATCACCTTCGCCTCGGAGACGGTGAGGGTCTCGGGCACGTCGACGCGGACATCGGCGAGCGACCAGCCGGCCGAAGTCCCGGCGGGGACGGCTGAGGAATAGCTGGTGGCGAAACGGCCCGTGCATCCGCCGAGCAGGGCCAGGGCGAGCGCCGCCGCGACGAGGCGGGAGAACATGGCATGATACATCTGCCGGACCTCACTCTTACAGACCGCTTCCATGCCTTGCGCGGCCGGACGAACGCTATTGCACGAGATTGTGGCATGGATTGGATACAATCCAGACCTTGCGGGGGCGAAAGCCGGCTATACGGGCGGGTTCTGTGCCCCGAAGGAAACAATGGCGCGGCGCGGCACCGGCCGGCCCTCCGCCGGGGGGAGGCGCGCCGGGCGCGCCTGACGGACCTGTTGCCCGAAGCGCCCGGCGGGATCAGGATGCATCATGCGGAGGGTCTGCCCATGAGGACATGTCTGGCCGCCGCGCTGGTCGCCGCGGCGCTTGCCGGCCCGGCGGCGGCGCGCGCGCCCTTTGCCGGCGGCGAAGGCTGCTACTGGCGCAGCTACGGGGCGGCCCATCTGGCCGCGCACCCCGCCCAGCAGGTGACGACGATGCGCCTCGAGGCATGGTCCGATCCGGCCGCGGCGGGCCGGCAGGTGCTGCGCCTGACGGTGACCGTGCGCGGCGGGGCGGAGCGCCCCGCGGCCACCGCCTATTGCGAGGCGACGGGGGGCGGCGTCCTGGCCTGCGACCTGGAGGGGGATGCTGGCAGCTTCGCGGCCGGGCCCGCGCCGGGCGGCGCGGTCCGCCTGCGCGTCGGGGACGACGGGCTGGTATTCGAGGGCGCGCGCGGCTTCGTCGAACTTTCGGGGCGCGCGGGCGATGACCGCGTCTTCCTGCTGCGGCCCGGCTGCCCCTGAGGCCGGCCTATTCGAGGATGGGGATCGCCATCAGGATGACGATGAGCGCCATCACGGCGTATTTCGTCTTCTGCCCCATGCGCATCATCGGCCGACCCTCCCTGTCCGACCCCCGCAAAGGTGGGGCCGGACTGGGCGATGGCAAGCCCCCTCACGCCGCCGTGACCGCAACCGGCAGGGCGGCGGTGCGGTGGCGCGGCCCGACATCGGATGGCGCAATCAGGCTTGACCCCGGCGCGGCGGGAGATGAACCTGACTGGCCAGTCAGCAGGGGGCCCAGCCGCATGACCGACCAGACACCCTCGCGCCGATCGGGCGGCCGCGCCGCACGGGCGGCGCTGCGCGCCGCGCCGCTGGCGGCGGACCTCAGGCCGGTGCGGCCCGGCATGTCCGGCGGGCGCTACAACCCGCTGACCGAGGCCGAGGTCGGGCGCATCCACGAGACGGCACTGCGGGCGCTGGAGGAGATCGGCCTGGCCGACGCCCCCGAGTCCGGCGTCGAGATCCTGACCGGGGCGGGGGCGATCCTGGGCGAGGACGGGCGGATCCGCTTTCCCCGCGCGCTGGTCGAGGACATGCTGGCGATCGCGGCGCGCGACATCACGCTCTTCGGCCGCGATCCGCGCCACGACATGGAGATCACGGGGACGCGGGTCTATTACGGCACGGCGGGCGCGGCCGTGCATGTCGTCGATGTCGAGGGGCGCAACTACCGCGAATCGACGGTGCAGGACCTGCATGATGCGGCGCGCATCGCCGACCGGCTGGACAACCTGCACTTCTTCCAGCGCGCCATGGTCTGCCGCGACATTCCCGACAACCTGGCGATGGACCTGAACACGATCTATGCCTGCTGCACGGGAACGACGAAGCATGTGGGCACGTCCTTCACCGATCCCGCCTATGTCGGCCCCTGCTTCGAGCTGATCCACATGATCGCGGGCGGCGAGGACAGGTGGCGCGCCCGGCCCTTCATCTCGAATTCCAACTGCTTCGTCGTGCCGCCGATGAAGTTCGCGACCGACGCCTGCCGCACGATGGAGCGCTGCATCGCCGGGGGGATGCCCATCCTGCTCCTGTCGGCCGGGCAGGCCGGTGCGACCGCCCCCGCCCCGATCGCCGGCGCCATCGTGCAGGCCGTCGCGGAATGCCTGGCGGGCCTTGTCTACGTGAACGCGATCAGCCCCGGCTATCCGGCGATCTTCGGCACCTGGCCCTTCGTTTCCGACCTGCGCACGGGGGCGATGTCGGGCGGCTCGGGCGAGCAGGCGCTGCTGACGGCGGGCTGCGCGCAGATGGCGCGGTTCTACGGCCTGCCGGGAGGCGCCGCAGCGGGCATCGCCGATGCCAAGCTGCCGGACATGCAGGCGGGCTGGGAACAGGCGATCTCGAACGTCATGGCGGGACTGGCGGGGCTGAACCTCGTCTACGAGGCGGCGGGGATGCATGCCTCGCTGCTGGGCTTCTGCATGGAGAGCCTGATCCTCGCGGATGACCTTCTGGGGCAGGCGGAGCGCTGCGTGCGCGGGATCGAGGTCGACGAGGATTCCCTCAGCCTCGAGACGATGCGGGCGGTCTGCCTGGGCGGGCCGGGCCATTATCTGGGGTCGGACCAGACGCTGGCGCGGATGCAGACGGACTACATCTACCCCGCGCTGGGCGACCGCACCTCGCCCAAGGAATGGGCCGAGAAGGGCAAGCCCGACCTGATCGCCAGGGCCGTCGCGCGCAAGCACGAGATCCTCGCCGAGCGGTCGGCGGCGGCGCTGGCCCCGGATGTCGATGCGGCAATCCGGGCGCGGTTCCCCATCCACCTGCCCGCGATCTGAGATGCCGCTGCAGAACCGGGTCCTGCCGACGGGGGCGATCGTCGCGGACCCGGCGCGGGGCCTGTTCACCGGCAACCGCGGGATCCTGCACCGCCCCGACCGGACGCTCGGCCGGGCGCGGTGGAAGGGACGGCTCTGGATCTGCTGCCGGCTCGACTGGCCGGGCCTGCGCCGCGTGCCGATGTCGCCCGGCACCTGGACGGAGCTCTTCTTCCTGGACGAGGCGGTTGCGCTGGCGGCCGGGCACCGGCCCTGCGCCTTCTGCCGGCGCGGCGACCATGCGCGGTTCCGCGCAGCCTGGGCCGCGGCCGGGCTGCCGGGCCGGCTGGCGGCGGAGATGGACCGCCTGCTTCATCCGGCGCGGACCCGGCGCGACTGGGCGGGGGCCACGCATCGCGCCGCGGCCGGCGGGCTGCCGGACGGGGCCTTCGTCGTCCTGCCCGGCGGCGGGCCGGCGCTGATCCGCGGGCAGCGCGCCCTGCCCTTCTCGCCCGCGGGCTATGGCGCGCCCCTGCCCCGCCCCTCCGGCCCTGTCGGCGTGCTGACCCCGGCCCCGCTGGTGGCGGTGCTGCTGGCGGGCTACCGCCCGGTGCTGCACCCCACGGCGGGCCCGTGAACCCTGCCCCCGGGGGGGCCACGGCCTGCCGCGCCCCGTTCCCCTCGGCACCGTTCTTTGGCATATGGCTCGGGCAGCCGAGACGCCGAGGGGCCCCATGCACGACATCCGCCTGATCCGCGACGATCCAGCCGCCTTCGATGCCGCGCTCGCGCGCCGCGGCCTGGCGCCGATGTCGGCGGCGGTGCTGGCCATCGACGAGGCGCGGCGCGCCCGCATCCTGGCCGCCGAGACGGCGCAGGCCGCGCAGAACGCCGCCAGCCGCGAGGCCGGGGCGGCGCGGGGGCGCGGCGACGGGGCGGGCTTCGAGCGGCTGCGCGCCGTCATCGCCGAGAAGAAGGCCGAGATCGCACGGCTGACCGCCGAGGCCGAGGCCGAGGATGCCCGGCTGCGCGACCTTCTGCTGACGATCCCGAACCTGCCCCTGCCCGACGTGCCCGACGGCCCCGACGAGACCGCCAATGTCGAGATCCGGCGCTGGGGCGCGCCGCGCGGCTTCGGCTTTGCGCCGCAGGAGCATTTCGACATCCCCGCCGTCCGGGGCGGGATGGATTTCGAGACGGCCGCGAAACTGTCGGGGGCGCGGTTCGTGGTGCTGCGCGGGGCGGTGGCGCGCGTGCACCGGGCGCTGGCGCAGTTCATGATGGACCTGCACACGTCCGAACACGGCCTGGTCGAGACGATGACCCCGGTCCTCGTGCGCGAGGAGGCGATGGTGGGCACCAACCAGCTGCCCAAGTTCGCCGCCGACAGCTACCGCACGACCGAGGGCTGGTGGCTGATCCCGACCTCGGAAGTGACGCTGACGAACTCGGTCCGCGAGACGATCCTCGAGGAGGCGGCGCTGCCGATCCGGCTGACCGCCCATACGCAGTGCTTCCGCTCCGAGGCCGGATCGGCCGGCCGCGACACCAAGGGGATGCTGCGCCAGCACCAGTTCGAGAAGGTCGAGATGGTGTCGATCACGACGCCCGGGACCTCGCTTGCCGAACATGAGCGGATGACGCGCTGCGCCGAGGCGGTGCTGGAGCGGCTGGGCCTGCCCTACCGCACGGTCGTCCTGTGCACCGGAGACATGGGATTCGGGGCGCAGAAGACGCACGACATCGAGGTCTGGCTGCCGGGGCAGGACTGCTACCGCGAGATCAGCTCGGTCTCGGTCTGCGGCGACTTCCAGGCGCGCCGGATGAATGCGCGCTACCGCCCCGCGGGCGGCGGGCGGCCGGCCTTCGTGCACACGCTGAACGGGTCGGGGCTGGCGGTGGGGCGCACGCTGATCGCCGTGCTCGAGAACGGCCAGACGGCCGACGGGGGCGTGGACCTGCCCGAGGCGCTGCGCCCCTGGCTGGGCGGGCGCGGCCGGATCACGCCGTCGGGCGAGCTGGTCTGAGGCGGGGCCGCGCGGGCGCGGCCTAGGGTTCCGGCATCCGGTAGGTCTCGAGCTCGCGTTCGATCAGCGGGCGTTCCTCGAGGGTCACCGAGGCCTCGATCCGCTCGCCGTCGCGCAGCGCGACGAGGTTGACCGTGTCGCCCACCCGCAGGGACCGCACCATCCGCAGCGCGACATCGAGATTGTCGATGCGCACGCCGTTCACCTCGGTGATGATGTCGCCGCCGAGAAGGAATTCCGTCCCGCCCCAGCCGACCGGGAATTCACCGCCCCTGAGCCCGGCCCTGTCGGCCGCGCTGCCGGGCTCGACCGTCTCGACCAGGAAGCCGATGCTGTCGCCCCACTTGTCCCAGGGCACGCCGAGCAGCGCGAGGACCGGCGGCGTCACCATCTGGCCGTAGAGCCCGTGCCAGGGGCGAGAGACATGGCCGGTGGCGACCAGTTCGCGGACGATGGGCTGCAGGATCGATGCCGGGATGGCGAAGCCCATGTCCTCGCCCCTTCCGGCGATCAGGGTGGCCATGCCGATGACGCGGCCGCAGTCGTCGAGGACCGGGCCGCCCGAGCTGCCATGGCTGATCGCGGCATCGGTCTGGATGTAGGGGGCGAGCCAGCTTGACGTGGTGCGCGGCAGGACGCGGTGGACGCCCGAGACGATGCCGTGCGAGATCGTCCTGCCGATCGCCAGCGGATAGCCGATGGCGAAGACATCCTGGCCGATGCGCACCTCTCCGCCGGCGAATTCGAGGCCGGCCCCGGCCTCGCCGCCCGTGAAGCCGCCCCCCGACGTCGCGGCAGCAGCCTCCGGGTCGGCATCCGTGCCCCCGGAATAGAGTTCGCGAAGGATCGCGCTCCATTCGAGGTAGTCGCGCGCCCCGAGCACCGCGACATCGAGCGAGGGGTCGAAGCCGACGAGCGTCGCCTCGACGCTGCCCGCGCCGGGATAGACGATGATCGTCTGCGCGTCGGCAACGACGTGGTAGTTGGTCACGACATAGCCGTCGGTCGTGACGAAGCCCGAGCCGTAGGAGGGGCGGACGCGGTTGCGCACGAGAAAGGGGTTGATGTCGAGCGAGAAGACCTGGACGACCGCGCCGCCGGCCCGGGCATGGACCTGCTCGGCAGAGAGGCCGCAGGGGGCCGCGGCCGCGGCCGCAGCCGCAGCCGCAGTGGCGGCCCGGCGGGCCGAAGGCGGATCGGCGGCCGCAGGGGTGGCATGCGCCCCCGCAATGAGCGTGGTCAGGGTCGCGGCAAGCGCGGCCACGAGGCCGGCCCCCTTCGCATGGCGATGCATGGTGCAGCCTTCCCCCGTCAGCGGATCGCGGCCAGCATGCCCGATCCGCGGCCGGCCGCCTTGATCCTGCGCAATCCCGCCCGGGGGCGGGAAGGTCAGAGGGGTCGTGCGGCGGCGAAGGCCATGTCGATCATCGCCTGGGTCCCCCGCGCATCCTCGAGCGTCCAGGCGAAGGCCGGCCCGCCGCGGACGGCGCGGCTGAAGGCCTCGACCTGGTTGCGGTACTGCCGGACGCCGGGGAAACGGAACACCTGGTCCTCGAAGCCGGGGCGGCAGAGGATGGTCTGCGCCTCGTGGAAGACGCCCGCATTGAACGGCCCGAGGACGCGGATCAGCCCCGTCTCGCCGTGGAAGACGACCTCTTGCCGCCCGAACAGGCGCATCGAGGTCAGCGAGTGGTAGGTGAAGCTGCCGCCCGGCCCGGTCATGTCGCCATGCACGAGCGCGAAGGTGTCCACGTCGTTCTCGCGTTCGATCCGCGCGGCCAGGCGGGCGGGTTCGGCCCCGGTGACCCAGCGCACCGACCCGAAGGTGTAGACCCCGATATCGGGCAGCGATCCGCCGCCGGTCTCGGGGCGGTTGCGCACGTTGCCCATGTCGCGCAGGTCGTAGGTGAAATGCGCATCGACATGGCGGACCGCACCGATCGCCCCGCCGCGGACCAGGTCGCGGACCTTCTGCCAGTTCGGGTGATGGACGATCATGTAGGCCTCGGCGGCCAGGAGGCCCGTACGGTCGCGCAGCGCGATGATGGCGTCGATCTCGGCCGCCTTCATGGCGATGGGCTTCTCGCACAGGACGTGCTTGCCTGCCTCGAGGGCCTTCTGCGTCCATTCGACGTGCAGGTGGTTGGGCAGCGGGATGTAGACGGCATCGACCGCGGGATCGGCGAGAAGCGCCTCGTAGCTGCCATGCACCGCCAGGTCGGGGCAGAAGGCGCGGAACGGCTCGGCCTTGGCGGCCACGGCGGTGGCGAGGGAATGCAGGCGCGCGCCCTCGGCCTCGTGGATCGCGCGCGCCATGAAATTCAGCGCGAAGTTCGAGGCCCCGAGCACCCCCCAGTTCACCGTCTTCATCGTCGCACCTCCGCCTGTCGGCGCAACCCTAAGGGCGCCCACGCGCGGGGGCAACAGTCCTGCTCAGGCCTGACGCTTGCGGAAGACCGAGAGCGTCATGATCCCGAAGGGCGGCAGCGTTCGTTCTGCGACGAGCCGCAGGTCGGCCTCGCCGAGGATGCGCGCCCGGTCGAAGTCGGAATGCCAGCCGATCACCTCGGCGAGCGGCGCGAAGGCCCGTTCGAGGACCGACAGCATCCCGCGTTCGCGCCGGTAATGCCCGACGATCACCACCTCGCCGCCGGGGCGGCAGACGCGCGCCATCTCGGCCATCACGCGCTCGGGCTCGGGGACGACCGAGATGACGTGCATCGCGGCAACGCTGTCGAAGCTGTCGTCGGCGAAGTCGAGCTGGCGGGCATCCATGAGCCTGAGGTCGCGCACCTGCGCGAGATCGTCGCGCAGGACCCGGGCGCGGGCGCGGGCCAGCATCTCGGCCGAGGCGTCGATCCCGGTCACCGCGCAGTCGCGCCGGTAATGGGCGAGCGCGAGCCCCGTGCCGACGCCGACCTCGAGCACCCGGCCGCCGCGCCGGTTGATCCAGGCGACGGCGGTGGCCCGGCCCGAGCGGGTGACGGCCCCGAAGGTACGGTCGTAGACCGGCGCCCAGCGGGCATAGGAGGCCTCGACGGCGCGAAGTTCCATGCGGCATCCCCCTGCGGCGCAGCCCCTGACAGTGGCCGGATGATGCCGAGGGGATGTGTGATTCCCGTGACAGCCCGCGGCCGTGCGGCGGGGCGCGGTGAGGGCCGGGCCATGCGCCGTGCGCCGGCCCGGCCATTCCGGGATTGCACTTGTGCTGCGGCGCGGCAGGCGTAGGCTGGTGCGGCCCCTGCGCGACGGGGGCGTCATCGCGGGTCCCCCGTGAGCCGACAGGAACAGCGGACGCCGCATTCGCGGAGGGTCCTGCGGGCCATGGCAAGGATCCGGATGCGGATCCTGAAGGCACAGCCGGCGCGCACCCTGCTGGCGGGATATGCCTTCTACATCCTTGCCGGCTGGGCGCTGCTGTCGCTGCCCCTGGCGCAAGAGGCGGCCGTGGCCCCGATCGACGCCCTGTTCATCTCGGCCTCGGCGGTCTCGACGACCGGGCTCGTGACGGTGGATCCGGGCAGCGCCTTCAGTCCCTTCGGCGAGGTCGTCATCCTGGTGCTGATCCAGCTGGGCGGCCTGGGCTACATGACGGTGGGATCCTTCGCCCTTCTGGCCCTGACGCGACGGCTGGGGCCGATCCGGGCAAGGGCGACGCGGGCCGCCTTCGGCCTGCCAGAGGGGATCGGGCCGGCCTTCTTCCTGCGCTCGGTCGTGCTGTTCACGCTTGCGGTCGAGCTGGCCGGGGCCTTCGTGCTGGCAGGGCTGTTCTTCGCGCGCGGCGTGCCCGATCCGGTCTGGAGCGGCCTGTTCCATTCCGTCTCGGCCTTCTGCACGGCCGGATTCAGCCTGTTCCCCGACAGTTTCGAGCGGTTCAGGCACGATCCGGCGATCCTGTTCACGCTTTCGGCCCTGTCGATCCTTGGCTCGGTCGGGTTCCTGATCGTCGTGGACATCTGGTACTGGACTGTGGGCCGCGCGGCGCGGCTGGGTTTCACCTCTGCGGTGATCCTGAGGACGACCTGCTGGCTGATCGGCTTCGGAACCCTGCTCTTCTTCCTGACCGATCCGGCGACCGGCCATATGATCTGGGACCAGCGGCTGCTCAACGCCTTCTTCCAGGCGATGTCGGCATCGACGACGGTCGGTTTCAACAGCGTGCCGATCGGCGGCACGGGGACAGCGGCGCTCTTCGTGCTGATCCTGCTGATGGTCGTCGGCGCCTCGCCGGCGGGCACGGGGGGCGGGTTCAAGACGACGAGCCTTGCCGTCATCCTGGGCCTGATCGCCTCGGTGCTGCGCGGCCGGCCCGACATCAGGCTCTGCGGGCGCAGGCTGGGCGAGGACCGCATCCATCTGGCCGCGGCGTCGCTGGCCTTCTATCTGGGAATGATGGCCCTTGCGGTCCTCGTCCTGGGCTGGCTGGAGCCGGCGGCCGATTTCGAGGCGGTGGTCTTCGAGGCGGTCTCGGCGATGAGCACGGTAGGGCTGAGCATGGGGCTGACCGGCAGCCTCGGGGATGCCGGCAAGCTTGTGGTCATCGTCCTGATGTTCGCGGGGCGGGTCGGCTTCCTGACCTTCGGCATCGCCCTCGCCCTGCGCGACCGGGCGCAGCCCGCGCGCGAGGAGGGCGAGCTGGTGCTCTGACGGACGCGCCGGCCCGGCCGCGCGGCGGGCCCGGCGGGGCCGGGGCCGGCCACCGGCGGGGTGCGCCCCTGCCCCCCCGCCGACCGGTGCCCGCCGCCGCCTCAGGCGGCCGTGAGCAGGCCCCGTTCGCGCGCGAGGTCGCGCATCCGGTGCTGGAGCTTCTCGAAGGCGCGGACCTCGATCTGGCGGATCCGCTCGCGGCTGACGTTGAAGCGCTCGGACAGTTCCTCGAGCGTCACCGGGTCGTCGCGCAGGCGCCGCTCGGTCAGGATCTCCTTCTCGCGCTCGTTGAGCGTGTCCATCGCGCGGGCGAGCAGCGCCCGGCGGGCGTCGAGTTCCTCGGCTTCGGCATAGTCGCCCGCCTGGTCGGCGCCCTCGTCCTCGAGCCAGTCCTGCCACTGCCCCTGTCTCTTATACACATCT
>JAOADN010000063.1 GCA_026417295.1 Paracoccaceae bacterium | reverse complement strand
CCACGAGGGTGAGGACCGCGACGGGAAGGGGCGCGCCCGAGCCGAGGAAGGCAAGGGCGAGGAACTGGGAGGCACCGGCATAGACGAGGAGCGACAGGGCCGTCGCCTCGGCCGCGGTCAGCCCCGCACGGGTGGCCGCGACGCCGAAGGAGAAGGCGATGGGAAGGTAGCCGAGGGCGATCGGCAGGGCCGCGGCAAGGCCGGCGGCAAAGGTCGGACGGGGGGCGGCGGAGACGCCGGCGGGGGGCATGGTTCGGACCTCGCAGGAGGGTATCGCCGGGGCATCTGACCCATGATCGGGGCGGGGGGCAAGGTGTCCCACGATGGGACACCCATTCGTTTTCAATGAAATCAATGGGTTATTTTCAGGATTCACGTTTCGTTAGGAAACGGGCCCGTTTCTCCTGCCCGCCGGGGGGAGGTGCGCGGCCCCCGGGAGCGTCCCTGCGGACGGGCGCAACCGGCCGGGCCGGCGCGAGCCGGCGGAGGACTTCGGCAGGGAGGGCGCGCGGCGGCGCGAGCCGCCGGGCCGGCGCGAGCCGGCGATCCCTGGTGCGCTCAGCGATATGGGTGGAGGCGGAGGGCAGGATGCGCCGATCGGCGCGGCCGGGGGCGATCCCCGGCGGGGGACGGCGGTCAGGGCAGCGCGGGCAGGATGGCGCACCCGCAAGAGGGCGGCGCCGCCCGGCCGCAGCCCGCCCCTGGGGCGTCATCGGCCCGACGGTCCGGCCGCGGCCCGCGCGGGCCGCTGCGGGCGCGCGTGACTCACGCGGCCGCCGGGGCGCGCCTCATTCCGCCGCCTCGCGGTAGCTTTCGACGGGCGGACAGATGCAGACGAGGTTGCGGTCGCCATAGACATTGTCCACCCGGCCCACGGGAGGCCAGTACTTGTCGACCTTGAAGGCGCCCGGCGGGAAGCAGCCCTGGGCCCGGCTGTAGGGCCGGTTCCACTCGCCCACCAGATCCTCGACGGTATGGGGGGCATGCTTCAGCGGATTGTTCTCGCGGTCGATCCGCCCCTCGGCCACGTCGCGGATCTCCTCGCGGATGGCGAGCATCGCGGTGATGAAACGGTCGAGCTCGGCCTTGGTCTCGCTCTCCGTCGGCTCCACCATCAGGGTGCCGGCCACGGGCCAGCTCATCGTCGGGGCATGGAAGCCGTTGTCGATGAGCCGCTTGGCGATGTCGTCCACGGTGATTCCCGCCTCGGCGAAGGGGCGCGTGTCGAGGATGCATTCATGTGCGACCCGGCCCCTGTTGCCCATGAACAGCACGTCATAGGCCCCCTTCAGCCGCGCCGCGATGTAGTTGGCGTTGAGGATGGCGACGCGGGTCGCCTGGGTCAGCCCGGCGCCCCCCATCATCAGGCAGTAGGCCCAGGAGATGAGCAGGATCGAGGCCGAACCGTAGGGCGCCGCGCTGACGGCGCCGGCCTGCCCCGTCTGCGGATCCGAGGGAAGATGCGGCGCGAGATGGCGCTTGACGCCGATCGGCCCCATGCCCGGACCGCCGCCGCCATGGGGAATGGCGAAGGTCTTGTGCAGGTTCAGGTGGCTCACGTCGCCGCCGATCTCGCCCGGCTTCACGAGGCCGACCATGGCGTTCATGTTGGCGCCGTCGATATAGACCTGCCCGCCGTGGCGGTGGGTGATCTCGCAGACCTCGCGCACCGTCTCCTCGAACACGCCATGGGTCGAGGGATAGGTGATCATGCAGGCGGCGAGGTTGCTGCCGGCCTCCTCGGCGCGGGCGCGGAAGTCGTCGATGTCGATGTCGCCGTTCGGGGTGGATTTCACCGCGACGACCTTCATCCCGGCCATGACGGCGCTGGCGGGGTTCGTCCCGTGGGCCGAGACCGGGATCAGGCAGATGTCGCGGTGCCCCTCGCCATGCGCGCGGTGATAGGCGCGGATCGTCATCAGGCCGGCATATTCGCCCTGCGCCCCCGAATTGGGCTGCATCGAGAAGGCATCGTAGCCGGTGATCTGGCAGAGCTTGCGCGACAGGTCCTCGATCGCCTCGCGGTAGCCCTCGGCCTGGTCGGCCGGGGCGAAGGGATGAAGCGCGGCGAATTCGGGCCAGGTGACGGGCATCATCTCGGCCGCGGCGTTGAGCTTCATCGTGCAGGAGCCGAGCGGGATCATCGCCCGGTCGAGCGCGAGGTCGCGGTCCGAGAGGCGGCGCATGTAGCGCATCATCTCGGATTCGGCCCGGTTCATGTGGAACACCGGATGGGTCAGGAAGGGCGACCGGCGCAGCATCTCCTCGGGGAAGCCGAGCACGGCGCGGTGCGGCGGCACGCCCTGGATCCCGAAGGCGCGCAGGACGCGCACCAGGGTCTTCTCGTCGGTCGTCTCGTCAAGCGAGATGCCGACGCGGTTGGTGTGGATCCGGCGGAAGTTCAGCCCCTCGGCCCGCGCCGCGGCGAGGATGCCCATCTGGCCGACGCCGACCTCGACGGTGATCGTGTCGAAGAAGTGCCGCGGGTCGACCTTCGCCCCGGCGGCCCGGAGCGCGCGGGCCAGCCGCACGGTGCTGAAATGCACCCGCTCGGCGATGGCCTTCAGCCCGACGGGCCCGTGATAGACGGCGTAGAAGCCGGCCATGACGGCCAGCAGGGCCTGTGCCGTGCAGACATTCGAGGTGGCCTTCTCGCGCCGGATGTGCTGTTCGCGGGTCTGCAGCGACAGGCGGTAGGCGCGCCGGCCGGCGGCATCGACCGAGACGCCGACGATCCGGCCGGGCATCGAGCGCTTGAGCTCGTCCCGGCAGGCCATGAAGGCGGCATGCGGCCCGCCGAAGCCCATCGGCACGCCGAAGCGCTGCGAGGAGCCGACGGCGATGTCGGCCCCCATCGCGCCCGGCTCCTTCAGCATGGTGAGCGCGAGCAGGTCCGTGGCCACGACGGCCAGGCCGCCGGCGGCATGCAGGCGGGCGATAGCCTCGGTGAAGTCGCGCACATGGCCGTAGGTGCCGGGATACTGGAAGATGGCGCCGAAGACCGCGCCGGCATCCATGGCGGCCGGGTCGCCCTCGACGATCTCGATCCCCAGGGGCTCGGCCCGGGTGCGGATCACCGCGATCGTCTGGGGATGGCACCAGTGGTCGACGAAGAAGGCGCGCGCCTTCGAGCGGGCCGCGCGCTCGGCCATGGTCATCGCCTCGGCCGCGGCGGTCCCCTCGTCGAGCAGCGAGGCATTGGCCACCGGCAGGCCGGTGAGGTCGCTCACCATGGTCTGGAAGTTCAGCAGCGCCTCGAGGCGGCCCTGCGCGATCTCGGGCTGATAGGGCGTGTAGGCCGTGTACCAGGCGGGATTCTCGAGGATGTTGCGCTGGATCGCCGGGGGGGTGACGGTGCCGTAGTAGCCCTGGCCGATGAGCGAGGTCATGACGCGGTTCTTCGCCGCCACCTCGCGCATCCTGGCCAGAAGCTCGTGCTCGGCCAGCGGGAACCAGTCGAGCGGCGTGCGCTGGCGGATGCCGGCGGGCACGGTCTGGTCGATGAGCTCGTCGAGCGAGCGCACGCCGACGGCGGCCAGCATCTCCTCCATCTCGGCCGGCGAGGGGCCGATATGGCGCCGGTTGGCGAAATCGTAGGGGTCGTAGGGGGTGGAGGCGTAGGTCATGGCGACGCTCAGCCCACCAGCGCCCGGTAGGCCGCCTCGTCCATGAAGGCGTCGAGGGCGGCGGGATCGGCCGGCCTCATGCGGAAGAACCAGGCCGCACCGGTCGGATCCTCGTTGACGAGGCCGGGATTGTCGGCCAGCGCCGGGTTGACCTCGACGATCTCGCCATCCACGGGGGCGAGGATGTCCGAGGCGGCCTTGACGCTCTCGATCACCGCCACCTCGTCGCCCCTCGATACCCTGCGCCCGGCCTCGGGCAGCTCGACGAACACCACGTCGCCCAGCTGTTCGGCGGCATGGGCGGTGATCCCCACCGTCACGACGTCCCCCTCGGGACGCAGCCATTCGTGTTCCTCGGTATACTTCATCGCTCCGCTTCCCTGCTGTTCAGCGCCTGTAGCGCGTCGGTTGGAATGGCATCGGCACGATCCGCGCCGGCAGGCGGCGCCCGCGCACGTCGCCCCACACGGTCGCCCCTTCGGTCAGGCCGGCGGGCAGGTAGGCCATGGCCATCGGCCCGTCGATCGACGGACCGAACCCGCCCGAGGTGACGCGGCCGACCGGCGCGCCGCCCGTCTCGTCGGCGTAGATCTCCGTCCCCTCGCGCATCGGCGCGCGGCCCTCGGGGCGAAGGCCCATGCGCCGCCGCGCCGGCCCGCCCTCCAGTTCGGCGAGGATCCGCCCGGCGCCCGGAAAGCCGCCCGCCCGCGCCCCGCCCGTCCTGCGGACCTTCTGGATCGCCCAGGCGAGCCCGGCCTCGACCGGCGTCGTCGTCTCGTCGATGTCGTGGCCGTAAAGGCACAGGCCCGCCTCGAGGCGCAGCGAATCGCGCGCCCCGAGCCCCACCGGCGCGACGTCGGGATCGGCAAGCAGCCGCCGCGCGAAGGCCTCGGCGAAGGGCGCGGGCACCGAAATCTCGAACCCGTCCTCGCCGGTATAGCCCGAACGGCTGATCCACAGACCGACCCCGTCCCAGGTCCGCACCGCGACATCCATGAAGGCCATGTCGGCGACATCGGGCACGAGTTGGGCCAGCGCCGCAGCGGCCCGCGGCCCCTGCAGGGCGATGAGGGCGCGGTCCTCGACCAGCGCCGCGTCGGTGGCGCGGAGCGCCGCCCTCATGTGGGCGAGGTCGGCTTCCTTCCGCGAGGCGTTCACCACGACGAAGAGGTGATCGCCGCGGTTGGCGATCATCAGGTCGTCGAGGATGCCGCCCGAGTCGTCGGTGAACAGGCCGTAGCGCTGGCGCCCGGCGGGCAGGCCCAGAACGTCGACAGGCACCAGCGCCTCGAGATCGCGGGCCGCCTCCTCCACCCCGCCCTGCCGCGGGACGAGCAGGACCTGCCCCATGTGGCTGACATCGAAGAGTCCGGCCTTCTCGCGCGTGTGAAGATGTTCCCGCAGGACGCCCGAAGGATACTGCACGGGCATCTCGTAGCCCGCGAAGGGCACCATCCGCGCCCCGAGGGCGAGATGCAGGTCGTGAAGACAGGTCCGTCGCAGGCCGCTCACCCGAGCCTCCCCGTTTGCCAGCCCTGCCGGAGACTAGTCCGGCACCGCACGCGGGGCCAATCCCCCGCGCATCGATGCCCCCTCTGTATCCACCCGCTGACGGGCGCCTGAGATCGTTATCCCTTCGGCGTCCCGGACCGCGGGCCCGGGAACTCTCCAGAGTGTCGTGGCCAGGACGGTCCTTGGGCCTGAGAGTTTACCGGGGCGGTTGCTCCTTCGGCACGGGGGTCACCCGTTCTCCCGATCCTGACGCGGGCAGCGGTATCCCATTGCATGCCGAAGCGCAAGACCCTGCCCCTTCATCCTGGCCCAAGTACTCCGGGGGTCCGGGGGCAGAGCCCCCGGCCCTCAGACGGCAGGGATCTTCTGCAGGAGCGGCAGCAGGTCGGCCATCTCGGGCCCGCTCTCGCGCCCGGTCAGGGCAAGGCGCAGCGGCCGGTAGAGCGCCCGCCCCCTGCGCCCGGTCGCCGCCTTCACCGCCTCGGTCCAGCTGGCCCAGGTGGTGGCGTCGCGTTCGGCCGGCAGCATGGCCAGGGCCTGGCGCAGGAAGTCGCGGTCCTCCTCGGCCACCACGGGGCGGGCGCCGTCGCGGCAGATCGCCCACCACTCGGCCAGCTCGTCGAGGCGCGTGATGTTGTGGCTGGCCACGCGCCAGAAGTCGGGGGCCAGCGCCTCGGGCACGCCGAGCGCGGCGATGCGGTCCTTCACCGCCTCGAAGGGCAGGCGCTGGTTGCGCTCGCGCGTCAGCGGCCACAAGGCCTCGGGGTCGAAGCGGGTGGGCGCGGCGCCGAACTGCGCGAGATCGAAGCCGGCGGCGAGCTCGTCGAGCGACATCCGCAGCTCGACGGGCTGTGACGAGCCGAGCCGCGCCATCAGGCTGAGCAGCGCCTCCTTCGCCACGCCGGCCGCCCGCAGGTCGCGCAGCGAAAGCGTGCCGAGGCGCTTGGACAGTTCGCTGCCGTCGGCCGCGGTCAGGAGCGAATGATGGGCGAAGGCGGGCGGCGTGCCGCCCAGCGCCCGCATGATCTGGATCTGCGTCGCGGTATTGGTCACATGGTCGGCGCCGCGCACGATGTGGGTGACCCCCATGTCCACGTCGTCGACCGAGGAGGCGAAGGTATAGAGGACCTGCCCGTCATGGCGGATGAGGACGGGATCGCTGACCGAGGCGGCGTCGATCGAGACCGGACCGAGGATGCCGTCGGTCCATTCGGTGCGCTCCTGGTCGAGCAGGAAGCGCCAGTAGCCCTCGCGCCCGGCAGCGCGCATCTGCGCCTTCTCCTCGGGCAGGAGCCGCAGGCTGGCGCGGTCGTAGACCGGGGGGCGGCCCATGTTGAGCTGCTTCTTCCGCTTGAGGTCGAGCTCGGTGGGCGTCTCGAAGCATTCATAGAGCCGGCCGGCGGCGCGCAGCGCGTCGGCCGCAGCGGCATAGCGGCCGAGGCGGTCGGACTGCCGCTCGAGCCGGTCCCAGGTGAGGCCCAGCCATTCGAGGTCGGCCTTGATGGCGTCGGCATATTCCTGTTTCGAGCGCTCGCGGTCGGTATCGTCGAGCCTGAGGATGAAGGTGCCGCCCGACTTGCGCGCGATGAGATAGTTCATCAGCGCGGTGCGCAGGTTGCCGACATGGATGTAGCCCGTCGGCGACGGGGCGAAGCGGGTGACGGCGGTCATCTTGCGGGCGCTCCCTGAACCCGGTCCCTCTTTCACAAGGCCGGGCTTTTGTCCATATGAGGGACCCCGGAGGCGGAGAACGGCATGGACGACTGGCTGGGGCGCGCGGCGCCCGACCTGGATGCGATAGAGGCGCTGGCGCGGCGGACCCTGCGCGACCTGCCGGAGGAATTCGCCGCGGCGGCGCAGGGAATCGTGCTGCGGACGGCGGATTTCGCGCCCGAGGAGATCCTCGACGACATGGGGATCGAGGATGCCTTCGAGCTGACCGGCCTCTACGACGGGGTGCCGGTGACCGAGAAGTCGGTGATGGACACGGTGGACCGGCCCGACACGATCTGGCTGTTCCGGCGGCCGATCCTGGACGAATGGGCCGAGCGCGGCGACGTGACGCTGGGCCAGCTTGTCGCGCATGTGCTGATCCACGAGCTGGCCCATCACTTCGGCTGGACCGACGCCCAGATCGCCGAGATCGACCGCTGGTGGGAATAGCCGCCCGCCGCCCCTTTTCGGGGCGCCGGTTTCCTGACAGTTTGCGCCGGATTCGCCAGAGGGGGCGCGCGTGACCCAGACACCGATCCTGACCGTCACCCTGAACCCGGCGATCGACATCTCGACCTCGACGGCGCATGTGGTGGGCGGGCCGAAGCTGCGCTGCACCGCGCCCGAGACCGATCCGGGCGGCGGCGGGATCAATGTCAGCCGGGCGATCCAGATCCTCGGCGGGCAGTCCACCGCCTTCGTCGCGCTGGGCGGGGCCACCGGCGAGCGGCTGGCGGGGATGCTGATCCGGTCGGGCCTGACGCTGGCGGGATTCGACGCGCCGGGCGAGACGCGCGAGAGCTTCTCGGTGATCGACGGCACGACGCACCAGCAGTACCGCTTCGTGCTGCCGGGCACGCGCTGGCCGAAGGCGGCCACGGGGGCGGCGCTGGAGGCGCTGTCGCGGGCGGTGCCGCCGGAGGCCTTCGTCGTGCTCTCGGGCAGCCAGCCGCCGGGCGTGGACCCCGACTTTCCGGTGCGGCTGTCGCGGCGCCTGGCGGGGCGCGGCGTGCGGCTGATCCTCGACACGTCGGGGGCGCCGCTGATCCGCGTCGCCGAGGGGCGGGATGCGGGCCTCTTCGCGCTGCGCATGAACCACGACGAGGCGGCCGACCTGGCCGGCCACCGGCTGGAGACGCGGACCGAGAGCGCCGACTTCGCCCAGCGGCTGGTCCGCGACGGCGTGGCCGAGGTGGTGATCGTCGCCCGCGGCGCGGAGGGCAACGTGCTGGCCACGCGCGACGAGCGGCTCTTCGCCTCGGCCTACGAGGTGCCGGTCAAGAGCCGCGTCGGGGCGGGCGACTGCTTCGTGGGTGCCTTCACGCTGTCGCTGGCGCGCGGCGAGACGATCGCGGAGGCGCTGAAATGGGGCACGGCGACGGCGAGTGCGGCGGTGATGACGCCCGGCACCAAGCTGTGCACGGTGAAGGATGTCAGGCGCCTGATGCTGGGCGAGACCGTCTCGCGCGTCTGAGGGCGCGGCCGGGCGCGGCCGGATGCGCCGTCAGGCCGGCGTCACCGGCCAGCGTTCCCCGAGCCGGTCGAGCCCGCGCCGGATGAGCAGGGCGAGCACGTCCTCGTCGATGTCGGCGAGCCGGCGGATGTAGAGGCAGGCCTTGCCGGCGCGGTGGCGGCCGAGCCGGGCCAGCAGGTCGCCCATGTCGTCGTAGCCGGGCAGGATGTAGATCGCGTGCTCGGCCCTGCGCGGGCTGAAGCCGGTGGCGCACATCTCGCCGCTGCGGCCGCTGTCGTAGCGGTAGGCATAGCGCCCGTAGCCGATGATCGAGGGACCCCACATGCGGGGCCCGAACCCCGTGGCGGCGCGGAAGATGGCGTCGAGGCGCAGGGCCTCGGACCGCCTTTCGGCCGGCCCGAGGGCGGCGAGGAAGGCCGCGGGATCGACATCGGTCACGGTGGTCCTGCTGTCTGACATGGCCCCCACCCTGCCCTTCGCCCATGCGCGGCCGGGCTGCGGCCCGGGCGCGGGGCGATGATGGCAGCGGCCCGCGGCCGGCGGCAAGGCCCGCCGTGGCCGGGCCGCGCCCGTGCGCGGGCGGGCGCGCATCGGGCGGGGCGACGGGCGGGGCGACGGGCGGGGCGACGGGGCCCCGAGCCCTGCCCCGGCCCGCCCCCTCAGCCTTCGTCGCGCCAGCGGTTGACGATCGGATAGCGGCGGTCGAGCCAGAAGGCCTTGGGCGTCAGCCGCGTGCCCGGCGCGGACTGGAAGCGCTTCCATTCGGCGCCGTAGAGCAGCGCCTCGACCTTCTTCACGGTGGCGCGGTCGAAGCCAGCGGCGACGACCTCGGCCACGGACTGGTCGCCCTCGACCAGGCGTTCGAGGATGGCGTCGAGCACCGGATAGGGGGGCAGGCTGTCCTCGTCCTTCTGGTCGGGGCGCAGTTCGGCCGAGGGCGGCTTGGCGATCACGCGGTCGGGGATGACGGCGCCCTCGGGCCCCTTCATCCAGTCGCGGTGATTGGCGTTCCGCCAGCGGCACATCTGGAAGACGCGCGTCTTGTAGAGGTCCTTGAGCGGATTGTAGCCGCCCGCCATGTCGCCGTAGATCGTGGCGTAGCCGACCGCCATCTCGGACTTGTTGCCGGTGGTCAGGAGCATCTCGCCGAAGCGGTTGGACAGGGCCATGAGGAGGAGCCCGCGCAGGCGGCTCTGGATGTTCTCTTCCGGGATGCCGGGCCTGGCCGCGCCGAAGAGCGGCTTCAGCGCCGCCCCGACGGCATCGCGCGGCCCGTCGATGCCGATCCGGTCGAGCCGGCAGCCGAGCGCCTCGGCCACCGCCCTGGCGTCGTCGAGCGAGGCCTGCGAGGTGTATTCGGAGGGCAGCATCACGCAGCGCACTGCGGCGGGGCCGAGCGCATCGACCGCGATCGTGGCCACGAGGGCGGAATCGATGCCGCCGGAGAGCCCGAGCAGCACCTTCGAGAGCCCGCTCTTGCCGAGATAGTCCCGCAGCGACAGGACCATCGCATGATAGTCCTGTTCCCATTCGTCGGGCAGCGGCACGACATCGGTGCGCAGGGCGCGCCAGCCCCTGGTGGTGCGTTCGAAATCGACGTGGCGGAGGCATTCCTCGAAGACCGGGAGCTGGGCGGCCAGCTCGATCCCCGGGTTGAGCACGAATGAGCCGCCGTCGAAGACCTGGTCGTCCTGGCCGCCGACCATGTTGAGGTAGACGAGCGGCAGCCTTGTCTCGATCACGCGGGCGACCATCAGCCCGACGCGGCGGTCGTACTTGTTGCGGTAATAGGGCGAGCCGTTCGGGACGACGAGGATCTCGGCCCCCGATTCCATCAGCGTCTCGGAGACGTCCTCGTGCCAGGCATCCTCGCAGATCGGCGTGCCGATGAGCGCCGGCCCGATGCGGTAGGGGCCCTGGGGCGGCGCCGAGGCGAAGATGCGGACCTCGTCGAAGACGGTGTCGTTGGGCAGGTTGTGCTTGAGCGCGCGGGTCAGGACGCGGCCCCCGGACAGCACCCACCAGGCGTTGTAGAGCCGTTCGCCATCCCACCACGGGCCGCCGATGCCCATCGCCGGCCCGTCGGCGCAGTCCACCGCCAGCGCCTCGATTGCGGCCATCGCGTCGCGGTGGAAGGCGGGCTTCATCACCAGGTCGCGGGTCTGGTAGCCGGTGACGAACATCTCGGGCAGCGCGACCATGTGGGCGCCGGCCTCTCTGGCCGTTGCCCAGGCGTCGCGCGCCTTCGCGGCATTGGCCGCGAGGTCCCCCACCGTGGGGTTGAGCTGCGCCAGGGTCAGGCGGAAGCGGTCGGCCATTCACGTCCCCGTGTTTCCTGCCGACCGTCTTAGCAGACGCCGCCGCGAGAGGAAGCGCAGGATTGCCCCGGCGGCGCGGCAGGGCGGCGCGCGGCTTGAATCGCGGCAGGCCCGCCTTTAGGCTCCGCGGCGCCGCGGGCAGGTCGCCCGCGGACGTCGGGCAGGGGGCGCAGGATGGCTTTCGAGGTCAAGGGCAGGCTGGGCGCGACGCTGGCGGCCGCGGTGATCGCCGTGGCGGGGGCCGCCGCCGCGCAGGAGGTCGTCACCAAGCAGTACGACGACGGCGGCGTCTATGTCGGCACCTTCAAGGACGGCAAGCAGCACGGCCAGGGCACCTATACCCTGCCCAACGGCTATGAATACACGGGCGACTGGGTGGAGGGCGAGATCCTGGGGACCGGCAGGGCGCGGTTCCCCAACGGTTCGGTCTACGAGGGGCAGTTCGCCAAGGGCAAGCCCAACGGCAAGGGCAAGATCACCTTCGCCGACGGCGGCACCTACGAGGGCGACTGGGTGGACGGCGAGATCACCGGCGAGGGCACGGCGACCTACGCGAACGGCGTGGTCTACACGGGCAGCTTCCTGAAGGCGATGCACAACGGCAAGGGCCGGATGGAAAGCCCGGACGGCTATTCCTACGAGGGCGACTGGGTCAACGGCGTCAAGGAGGGCAAGGGCCGGATCACCTATCCCGACGGCTCGGTCTATGAAGGCGACATGCTGAAGGGCGAGCGCGCCGGGCAGGGCAAGCTGACCACGGCGGACGGGCTGGTCTACGAGGGCGCCTGGAAGGACGGCCAGATCAACGGCCTGGGCAAGCTGACCCAGCCCAACGGCGACGTCTACGAGGGCCTTCTGGTCAACGGCAAGCGGCAGGGCAGCGGCAAGGTCACCTACAAGAACGGCGACACCTACGAGGGCGGCTTCGTGGACGACCTGCGCGAGGGCCGGGGCGTGTTCCGCGGCACGGACGGCTATGTCTATGACGGGGAGTGGAAGGCGGGACGCATCGCGGGGACCGGCAAGGTCACCTATCCCGACGGGTCGGTCTATGAGGGGACCTTCAAGGACGACGTGGCCGACGGCAAGGGCCGGATCACCTACAAGGACGGCTCGACCTACGACGGCGACTGGGTGGCCGGCGTGATCGAGGGCACGGGCACGGCGACCTATGCCAACGGGATGGTCTATGTGGGCGAGTTCAAGGCCGGAAAGAACGACGGCCGGGGCAGGATGACCTATCCGGACGGCTACAGCTATGACGGCGAGTGGAAGGACGGCCAGCGCCACGGCCAGGGCGTTGCCACCTATCAGGACGGGTCGGTCTATACCGGCCAGTTCGTGAACGGGCTGCGCGAGGGCAAGGGCGAGATCGTCATGAAGGACGGGTTCCGCTATGTCGGGGACTGGAAGGCCGGCGAGATCGACGGCCAGGGCGTGGCCACCTATTCCAACGGCGATGTCTACGAGGGGGCCTTCGTCAAGGGCAAGCGGCAGGGCCAGGGAACGATGAAATACGCCACCGGCCAGGTGGTGAGCGGGATCTGGACCGACGGCACGCTGACCGAGGAGACGCCGGAACCGGCCGACGGGGCGGGGGCAGGGGCGGGGACGGCCAGCCCCTGAGGCACCCGGGCGGGGCGCGCGGGCGCGCACGGCCCGCTCAGACGGTCTCGCCCGACTCCATCCGCGCGAGGAAGGCCGCGGCTTCGTCGAGGACGGCGGTGCGGCGGCCGGGATCGGCGGCATCCCAGGTGCGGTAGGCAGGCGCCAGGCGCGGGTTGCGCCGGAAGCGCGCGGCGTGGCGGTCGAGGAAGTGCCAGTAGAGGAGGTTGAAGGGGCAGGCGCGGTCGCCGGTGCGGGCGTCGGCCCGGTAGTGGCAGCCGCCGCAGTAGTCGCTCATCCGGGCGATGTAGGCGGCCGACGAGACATAGGGTTTCGAGGCGACGCGGCCGCCGTCGGCGAACTGGCTCATGCCGATGGTGTTGGGCGCCTCGACCCATTCGACGGCGTCGGCATAGACCGAGAGATACCAGTCGTGCACCTGCGCCGGGTCGATCCCGGCGAGCAGGGCGAAGTTCCCCGTCACCATCAGGCGCTGGATGTGATGGGCCCAGGCCATGTCGCGCGTCTGCGCCACGACGGCGGCGAGGCAGCGCATGCGCGTCGGCGCCCCCCAGTAGAGCGCGGGAAGGGCGCGGCGATGGCCGAGCGCGTTCTGCGCGGCATAGTCCGGTCCGCCCAGCATGTAGATGCCGCGCAGGAATTCGCGCCAGCCGAGGATCTGGCGGATGAAGCCCTCGGCCGACTGGAGCGGCACGCGGCCCGCCCGCCATTCGGCCTCGACCGCGGCGCAGACCTCGCGCGGGGAGAGGAGCCCGGCATTGAGGTAGGGCGACAGGAGCGAATGGTGGAGGACCGGATCGTCGGCCAGCATCGCGTCCTGGAAGGGGCCGAAGCCCGCAAGGCCGTGGCGCAGGAAGCAGGCGAGCGCGGCCAGCGCCCCGGCCCGGTCCGTCGCCCAGCCGAAGGGGCGCAGGCGCCCGAAATGGCCCGGGAAGCGCGCCTCGACGAGATCGAGGACCGCGCGCGTGACATCATCGGGGGCGAAGGCGGGCGGCGGCTGGCGGAAGAGGTCGGCGCGCGCCGGGCGGCGGTTGTCGCGGTCGAAGTTCCAGCGCCCGCCCGCAGGGGCCGCGCCCTCCATGAGCAGCCCGGTCCGGCGGCGCATGTCGCGGTAGAACCACTCCATCCGCAGCTCGCCCCGCCCCCGCGCCCAGGCCGCGAAGCCTGCCGTCGAACAGAAGAAGCGGTCGTCCGGCAGCACCGTCACCCGCAGGGGCAGGCCGGCCAGGGCGCGGGCGAGGCGCCATTCGCCGGGTTCGGTGACGAGGACCTCGGCGGCCCCGGTCAGGGCGGCGCGGCGCGCCACCTCGCCCCGGATCGACTGGCTGTTCCCGGGGTCGTCGAGGCGCGAATAGAGGACGCGCCAGCCGCGGCCGGCAAGGGCGGCAGCGTGATGGCGCATGGCGGCGAGGAAGAAGGCGATCTTCTGGGGGTGGTGGCGCACATGCGTCGCCTCGTCCATCACCTCGGCCATGACGACGACGTCGCGGGCCGGATCGGCCGCGCGCAGGGCGGCGATGTCCGGCGTGAGCTGGTCGCCGAGGACGAGGACGAGCCTCACCACGGGACGGGCCGCCCGGCATGGTCGAGGAAACTGCCGCTGTCGGCGGGGCCGAGCGCGTCGATGACGGCGAGAAGGCGGGAAGCCGCCACGGCCGGCGCGACCGGGGCCGACGCGGAAGCGGCCCGCGCATGGCCGGCGGAAAGGGCGGTATCGACCGTGCCGGGATGGAGCGCGACGACGGCGGCAAGGGGATGGGTGCGCGCGATCTCGATGCTGGCCGTGCGCAGGACCTGGTTCAGCGCCGCCTTGGATGCGCGATGGGAATACCAGCCGCCGAGGGCGTTGTCGGCGATCGAGCCGACCCGTGCCGAAAGGGCGGCGAGGACGGAGCGGCGGTCGCGCGGCAGGAGCCGGACGGCCTGGCGCAGGACCAGGGCGGGACCGGCCGCGTTGACGGCGAACTGCTGCAGCATCGCCTCGATCGTCAGGGCGCGGAGCGACTTCTCGGGCGTGCCGAGCGCCCCGGTGGCGATGATGATCGTCTCGAAGCTGCCGTCGAGCGCGGCGAAGGCGGCCTCGACCCGCGCCGGATCGGTGATGTCGAGCCCCTGCCCCGACCGGCTGAGCCGCACCACGGTATCGCCGCGCGCGGCGAGCGCATCGGCGATTGCGCCGCCGATCCCCCCCGACGCCCCGACGACCAGTGCCCGCATCCCCTGCCCCGCGCTTCCAGGGAGGGAGGTAGCGGCGGCGGCTGCGCGGTCAAATTCCGCTTTCCTTTCGCCCGCCCGCACGTATAGTCGCGCGCCATGAACCGCGACCTGCATACGGGATTTCCGGCCGCCGCATCGGGCGGGCAGGCTGCCGTTTCCGCGCTTCTCCTCCTTAGCCGCCTCTGAGCGAGCCCGTCGGGGCGCGACCGCTCGGAGGTGAACAGCGCCCGGACGCAGAGCTAGGGTTCCAGACGAGAGAGATGACGATGAAGGATGCATCGACGCAGGACCGGGTCCTGATCTTCGACACAACGCTGCGCGACGGCGAGCAGTCGCCCGGCGCGACGATGACCCACGAGGAGAAGCTGGAGATCGCGGAGCTTCTCGACGAAATGGGCGTGGACATCATCGAGGCGGGCTTTCCCATCGCCTCGGAAGGCGACTTCGCGGCGGTGAGCGCGATCGCCCGGCAGGCGCGGCAGGCGGTGATCTGCGGGCTGGCGCGCGCCAACTTCAAGGACATCGACCGCTGCTGGGAGGCGGTGCGCCACGCCAGGCGGCCGCGCATCCACACCTTCATCGGCACCTCGCCCCTGCACCGGGCCATCCCGAACCTGACGAAGGAGCAGATGGTCGAGCGCATCCACGAGACGGTGACCCATGCGCGCAACC
>JAOADN010000062.1 GCA_026417295.1 Paracoccaceae bacterium | reverse complement strand
CGCTCGTCGGCAGCGTCAGATGTGTATAAGAGACAGGGCCAAGGCGGTCTACGAGACGGCGGGCCTGCCCGTCGCGCCCTCGGTCATGGCGGCCGCGGCCGAGGTGCAGGCGCGCCACGTGATGGCGCCGCCCTATGTGGTCAAGCCCAACAACGAGGGATCCTCGGTCGGCATCTACATCGTCCATGCCGATGCCAACGGTCCGCCGCAGCTCGGCCCCGGGGCGCCGGCGCGGGTGATGGTCGAGGCCTATGTCGCCGGGCGCGAGCTGACGGTCAGCGTGCTGGGCGACCGGCCGCTGGGCGTGACCGAGATCCTGACCGAGGGCTGGTACGACTATCACGCGAAATACGCCCCCGGCGGGTCGCGCCACGTCGTGCCGGCGGCGATCCCGCCGCGGATCGCCGGGCTGGCCGAGGACTTCGCCCTGCGGGCCCATGTCGCGCTGGGCTGCCGCGGCCTGAGCCGCAGCGACTTCCGCTGGGACGAATCGCGGGGCGAGGCGGGGCTCGTCATCCTGGAGACCAATACCCAGCCCGGCATGACGCCGACATCGCTGTCGCCCGAACAGGCGCGGGCGCGGGGGATGGGCTTTCCGGCGCTGTGCGACTGGATCGTGAAGGATGCCTCATGCGACCGCTGACGCAGCTTTTCGCCGCCCGGCCGCGCCGCGTGGTACCCCGCAGGGTCACGCCCCGGCGCCTTGCCGCGCCGGCGGCGGGCCCGGTGCGCCACGATCCCGCGCCCTCGCGCCTGGCCTACCGGCTGGAGCGGCTGTGGCTGACGCCGGCCTACCGGGCGGCGGTGCGCGTCGGGCTGCCGGCGGCGGTGCTGCTCTTGGCCGGCACGCTGTGGCTGGCCGACGAGGACCGCCGCGCGGCGATCGCCGACCGCCTGGCCGGGATCCGCGAGGGAATCGAGAACCGCCCGGAATTCATGGTGAACCTGGTCTCGATCGAGGGGGCCTCGCCGGTGGTGGCGGATGCGGTGCGCCGGATGCTGCCGGTGCGGCTGCCGGAAAGCTCGTTCCGGCTGGACCTCGAGGGGATCCGCGCCGCGGTGGCCGACCTCGACGCGGTGCGCAGCGTCGATGTCCGGGTGAAGCCCGGCGGCGTGCTCGGGATCGAGATCGCCGAGCGCGTCCCCGCGATCCTGTGGCGCACGCCGCAGGGGATCCAGATGCTGGACGAGACCGGCCACAGGGTGGCCACGCTGCTGAACCGCGCGGCGCGGCCGGACCTGGCGCTGATCGCGGGCGAGGGCGCGGACCGCGTTGTGCCCGAGGCGCTGGCGGTGCTTGCCGCCGCCGGTCCGCTGACCGGCCGGGTGCGCGGGCTGGTCCGCATGGGCGAGCGGCGCTGGGACCTGGTGCTGGACCGCGACCAGCGGATCCTGCTGCCCGAGACGGACCCGGCGGGGGCGGTGGCGCGCGTCGTCGCGCTGGACGGGGCGGAGGACCTGTTCAACCGCGGGGTGACGCGGCTGGACCTGCGCAACCCCGACCGGCCGACGATCCGGCTGACGGCGCAGGCGGCGGCCGAGATGCGGGGCGCCGCGGAAGCGGCGACGGGTGTGAAGGTGGCCAAGAGATGACGGACCTCTACAAATCGCAGCGCGCGATGCGCAACATGCGCCGGGCGGCCATGGACCGCGGCGTGATCGCGATCCTCGATGTCGGATCGTCGAAGATCGCCTGCCTGGTCCTGCGCTTCGACGGGCCGGAGACGGCGCGCGAGGACGGCCTCGGCTTTCTGGCCGGGCAGTCGCAGATCCGCGTCATCGGCGCGGCGACCACGCGCTCGCGCGGGGTGCGCCACGGCGAGATCGACGCGCTGCAGGAGACCGAGCGGGCGATCCGCACCGCCGTGCAGGCCGCCCAGAAGATGGCGCAGGTGCGCGTCGACCACGTCATCGCCTGCCTGTCGGGCGCGCGGCCGCGCAGCTACGGCCTGGCCGGCGAGGTGGAGCTGTCGAACGCGCAGGTCGGCGAGCACGACGTGGCCCGCGTCCTGGCCGCCTGCGACGTGCCGGACTTCGGCGCCGGGCGCGAGGTGCTGCACGCCCATCCGGTGAACTTCTCGCTGGACCACCGCACCGGGCTCGGCGACCCGCGGGGGCAGATCGGCAACCGCCTGGCGGTGGACATGCACCTGCTGACGGTGGACACCGACGCGGTGCGCACGCTGCTGCACTGCATCAAGCGCTGCGACCTGGAACTGGCGGGGCTGGCCTCGTCCTCCTACGTCTCGGGGCTGGCCGCGCTGGTCGAGGACGAGCAGGAGCTGGGCGCGGCCTGCATCGACATGGGCGGCGGCACGACCGGCGTGTCGATCTTCCTGAAGCGGCACATGATCTTCGCCGATGCGGTCAGGATGGGCGGGGACCACGTGACGGCCGACATCGCCAAGGGGCTGCGCGTGCCGCTGGCGGTGGCCGAGCGGATCAAGACGATGAACGGCGGCGTGCTGGCCACCGGCATGGACGACCGCGAGATGATCGACACCGGCGGGGACAGGGGCGACGGGGAGAAGGACCGCCGCAAGGTCAGCCGGGCCGAGCTGATCGGCATCATGCGCCCGCGCGTCGAGGAGATCCTCGAGGAGGTGCGGGCCGTCCTCGATGCGGCCGGCTTCGAGCACCTGCCGAGCCAGCAGGTGGTGCTGACGGGCGGCGCGAGCCAGATCCCGGGGCTGGACAGCATGGCCGCGCGGATTCTCGGCCAGAACGTGCGACTCGGGCGGCCGATGCGGGTGCAGGGCCTGCCGCAGGCGGCGACCGGGGCGGCCTTCGCCTCGTCCGTGGGGTTGTGCCTGTTCGCCGCACACCCGCAGGACGAGTGGTGGGATTTCGACATTCCGGCCGACAGGTATCCGGCGCGGTCGCTGCGCCGGGCGGTAAAATGGTTCAGGGACAACTGGTAACCGCAAGATGTTGAAGCGTCGGCGAAATGCCGCTGAAACGATCGGGCCGCGGTCCAGATATTGTGTCATTTCGGTGTTTTCCGCGTGACCTTGCGGCACGCAAATTGTAGGATCGCCCGCAATTCAGGGACATCCGGGGCTGGGCGGCCCGGGCAAGAAACGACAGGCGGAACCTCATGGCACTCAATTTGACGATGAACGATCGCGAAGACCTCAAGCCTCGCATCACGGTGTTCGGTGTGGGCGGTGCAGGGGGCAACGCGGTCAACAACATGATCCAGAAGGCGCTCGAGGGCGTCGAGTTCGTGGTGGCCAATACCGATGCGCAGGCCCTGGCCCAGAGCCGGGCGCAGAACCGCATCCAGCTCGGCGTCCGGGTGACCGAGGGGCTGGGCGCCGGGGCCCGCCCGGCGGTGGGCGCGGCGGCGGCGGAGGAGACGATCGAGGAGATCGTGGACCATCTCGCGGGCGCGCACATGTGCTTCATCACCGCCGGCATGGGCGGCGGCACCGGCACCGGTGCGGCCCCGATCATCGCCCAGGCCGCGCGCGAGCTGGGCGTGCTGACGGTGGGCGTGGTGACCAAGCCCTTCCAGTTCGAGGGCGCCAAGCGGATGCGCCAGGCCGAGGAGGGCGTCGAGGCGCTGCAGAAGGTGGTGGATACCCTGATCATCATCCCCAACCAGAACCTGTTCCGCCTGGCCAACGAGAAGACGACCTTCACCGACGCCTTCGCCATGGCCGACGACGTGCTCTATCAGGGCGTCAAGGGCGTGACCGACCTGATGGTGCGGCCGGGGCTGATCAACCTGGACTTCGCCGACGTGCGCGCGGTGATGGACGAGATGGGCAAGGCGATGATGGGCACGGGCGAGGCCTCGGGCGAGGACCGCGCCATCCAGGCCGCCGAGAAGGCCATCGCCAACCCGCTCTTGGACGAGATCAGCCTGCGCGGCGCCAAGGGCGTGCTGATCAACATCACCGGCGGGCCGGACCTGACGCTGTTCGAACTGGACGAGGCGGCGAACCGGATCCGCGAGGAAGTGGATCCCGACGCCAACATCATCGTCGGCTCGACGCTGGATGACGCCATGGCCGGCGTGATGCGCGTGTCGGTCGTGGCGACGGGAATCGATGTCGCCTCGGCGGCCGAGCAGCCCAACCCGCACCGCAGCCTGCGCGAGCCCCTGCAGCGGACGGCGGCGGTCGCCGCCCATGTCGCGGCGCCGGCCGCAGCCGCGGCGGTCGCCGCCCCCGCTGCCCCCGCCGCCCCGGCCGCTGCGACGATCGAGGCGGTGGTGAACGCCGCCGCCCCGCGCGAGGCCGCGGCGCCGGAGACGTCGGCGCGCGAGCCGGAATTCCGCCACGCGGCCGCGCCGCGCCGCGTCGAGCCCGCGCGTCCGCGCGACGCCGCCGCCGCAGACCTGCCGCCGCCGGCCTACCGGCCGCAGGCCGAGCAGCCGGTCCAGCCCGAACTGGCGATCGAGGACGAGGCGATCGGCTTCGTCGCGCCCCGGCCGCGCGCGCCCGGCACCCCGTCGCCCGAGGCGCTGGCGCGCCTCCAGGCGGCGGTGAACCGCCCCGCGGCGGCGCCGCGCCAGGCGCCCCGCCCGGTCCAGGCGGCCGAGCCGCGCCCGCGGTTCGGGATCAACAACCTGATCAACCGGATGACCGGCCATGGCGCCGAGCAGCCTCCGCGCGAGGCGCCGGCGGTCCGCCAGATGCCGCAGGTCGGCACCTCCTACCCGGCCGAGGCCGACCACGAGGCCGAGCAGGACCGCATCGAGATCCCGGCCTTCCTGCGCCGTCAGGCGAACTGACGCAACGTCGCGCGTGAACAGGGATCCGGGGCGGGCCGCCGTGCCCGCCCCTTGCCTTTCAGGGGGTTGCGCGACGGCGCCGCGGCGGGGCCGGCCGCCGCGCGGCGCCCGGGGCGCAATGTTTCAGGACGTTGCAAAGAGTGAGTTGAGCGGGCGGGGGCCGGTCGCTACCTGTGGCCTGCCGGGCGGTCTGGGGCACCCGACCGGACAAGTGAAGCGGGATCGACCTGACGTGCAGACGACGATCAAATCCGCGGCGGTGTTCGAGGGCGCCGGGCTGCATGGCGGCGTGGCGGCGCGCATGGTCGTGCGGCCGGCGCCGGCCGGGCACGGCATTCGTTTCGTGCGGACGGACGTGGCGCGCAGCGCGCCGGGCCGCGACCCGGTGGTGCCGGCCCTGTGGCATGCGGTCACGCCGTCGCGCCTGTGCACGGTGATCGCCAATGCCGACGGGGTGTCGGTCTCGACCGTCGAGCACATCATGGCGGCGCTGGCGGGCTGCGGCATCCACAATGCGCGGATCGAGATCGACGGGCCGGAAGTGCCGATCCTGGACGGATCGGCCGCCTTCTTCGCCGCCGGCCTGCTGGCACAGGGCGTGCGCGAGCTGGAGGCGCCGCTGATGTGCCTGGAGGTCCTGGCGCCCGTCGAGGTGCGCGAGGGCGCGGCGGTGGCCCGGCTGGAACCGGCCGAGACGCTGGAGATCGCCTTCTCGATCGATTTCGCCGATGCCGCCATCGGCCGGCAGGCGAAGGAACTGGTTCTGGCCAACGGCGCCTTCGTGCGCGAACTGTCCGACAGCCGCACCTTCTGCCGGCAGGCCGACGTGGAGGCGATGCGCGACAGCGGGCTGGCGCTGGGCGGGACCTATTTCAATGCCGTCGTCGTCGAGGGCGACCGCGTGCTGTCGCCGGGCGGGCTGCGGCACGAGGACGAGGCGGTGCGCCACAAGATGCTCGATGCGCTGGGCGACCTGGCGCTGGCGGGGGCGCCGCTTCTGGGCCGCTATACGGGCAGCCGGGCAGGCCATGCGCTGACCAACCGGCTGCTCAGGGCGCTGTTCGCCCAGCCCGGCGCCGTCCGCATGGTCGAGGTGGCCGATGCGCGGCGGGCGCTGCTTCCCGGTGTCGACGTGACGCTGGACGAGGTGCCGCTGCACGCCTGACACGGCCGGACGTCCGGCGAAGAATGCCGTTTTGCGCCCCCGTTTCTTCTGTGCTAGGACGGGCGCGAAGCGGGCGGATCGGCCCGGACAACGTGTCGCAAGCGGCGCAGCATCGGGGCGGTTTGGGAATGGCGAGGGGCAGAGGGGCGAGAAGGATCGCAGGCGCCCTTGCCGTCTGCGCGGCCCTTGCCGCCTGCGACCAGAAGGCCAAGGAACCGCCGCTGGAGAACTTCACGGCCGAGGAGATCTATCGCCGCGGCGAGTGGGAGCTTGCCAACAGCCGCAAGGCCACCGAGGCGGCGCGCTACTTCGGCGAGGTCGAGCGGCTCTATCCCTATTCGGAATGGGCCAAGCGCGCGCTGATCATGCAGGCCTTCGCCTATCACAAGGACCGCGACTACGAGAACAGCCGCGCCGCCGCCCAGCGCTACATCGACACCTATCCGGCGGAGGAGGATGCCGCCTATGCCAAGTACCTGCTGGCGCTGAGCTACTACGACCAGATCGACGAGGTGGGCCGCGACCAGGGCCTGACCTTCCAGGCGCTTCAGGCGCTGCGCGCGGTGATCGAGGAATATCCCGATTCCGACTATGCGCGCTCGGCCATCCTGAAGTTCGACCTCGCCTTCGACCATCTCGCCGCCAAGGAGATGGAGATCGGCCGCTACTACCTGCGCGGCAGGAACTATACCGCGGCGATCAACAGGTTCCGCGTCGTCGTCGAGCAGTACCAGACGACGACCCAGACGCCCGAGGCGCTCTACCGCCTGGTCGAGGCCTATCTCTCGCTGGGCCTGACGGACGAGGCGCAGACGGCGGGGGCGATCCTGGGCTACAACTTCCAGTCCACCGACTGGTACAGGGATGCCTTCAACCAGCTGAAGAAGCGGGGCCTCGAGCCGCGCCAGAAGGGCAACAACTGGCTGAGCGCGATCTACCGCCAGATGATCCGGGGCGAATGGCTGTGACGGTGCGTGCGGGGCACGCGCCGGGCATCTGACGGGACGGTCCGGGGCGATGCTCCGCAGTCTCGACATCCGCGACCTGCTGCTGATCGAGGCCCTGACGGTCGAGTTCCGGCCGGGGCTCAACGTGCTGACCGGCGAGACGGGGGCCGGCAAGTCGATCCTGCTCGACTGCCTCGGGGCGGTGCTCGGCTGGCCGGGGCGGGCCGACCTGCTGCGCCGGGGGGCGGAGGGCGGCGAGGCGACGGCGGTCTTCGACCTGCCGCCGGAGCACCCGGCGCGGGAAGTCCTGGCCGAGGCGGGCCTGCCGGCGGGCGAGGAGCTGGTGCTGCGGCGGACGGTGGCCGCCGACGGGCGGCGCGGCGCCTTCGTCAACGACCGGCGGGCCTCGGCCGAGACGCTGCGCAGCCTCGGGGAGAGGCTGGTCGAGCTGCACGGCCAGCACGACGACACGGGGCTTCTGGACCCGCGCGGGCACCGCAGGCTGCTCGACGACTTCGCCGGGGCGGCGGGGGCGCTGGCGGCCGTGCGCGAGGCCTGGGGCCGGCTGCAGGCGGCGCGGCGCGCCGAGGCGGCGGCGGCGGCGGCGCTGGAGGCCGGGCGGCGCGAGGAGGACTTCCTGCGCTTCGCGGTGGAGGAGCTCGAGCGGCTGGCGCCGCGGCCGGGCGAGGAGGCGGAGCTCGATCAGCGCCGGCGCCTGATGCAGGCCGGCCTGCGCATCCGCGAGGACATCGCGCGGGCGGTGCAGGCCCTGGGCCCGGAGGGGGCGGAGGGCCTGATCGGCGATGCGCGCCGCCGGCTGGCCGGGGCGGCGGCGCGGGCCGAGGGCCTGCTCGACGCCCCGCTCGCGGCGCTCGAGCGGACGCTGACGGAACTGGGCGAGGCGACGGACGGGATCGCGCGGGCGCTCGAGGCGCTGGACCACGATCCGCGCGCGCTGGAGGCGGCCGAGGAGCGGCTCTTCGCCATCCGGGCGGCGGCGCGCAAGCACGGCGTGGCGGCCGATGATCTGGCGGGCCTCGCCCGCGCCCTGGGGGACCGGCTCGCGGCGCTGGAATCGGGCGATGCGCAGGTCAGGGCGCTGGCCGCCGAGGCGGCGGCGGCCGGGGCGGCCCATGGCGCCGCCTGCCGGGCGCTGGGCGATGTCAGGCGCGCGGCGGCGGCGCGGCTCGATGCGGCGATGGCGGCGGAACTGCCGCCCCTGCGTCTGGAGCGCGCCCGCTTCGTCACCGGCATCGAGCCGGCCGAGGCCGGGCCCGAGGGGGCGGACGCGGTGCGCTTCCGGGTGGCGACGGGCCCCGGCGCGCCGCCGGGGCCGATCGAGCGGATCGCGAGCGGGGGCGAGCTGTCGCGGTTCCTGCTGGCGCTGAAGGTCTGCCTGGCGGCCGGGGGGAGCGCGACCATGATCTTCGACGAGATCGACCGCGGCGTGGGCGGGGCCACGGCGGATGCGGTGGGCCGGCGGCTCGCGCGGCTTGCCGCGGCCGGCGGGCAGGTGATCGTGGTGACCCATTCGCCGCAGGTCGCGGCGCGGGCCGCCCATCACTGGCGCGTGGAGAAGCGCATGAGCGGCGAGACCGTGACCTCGGCCGTGGTGGCGCTGGATGCGGCGGCACGCATCGACGAGATCGCGCGGATGCTGGCCGGCGACAGGGTGACGGAGGCCGCGCGGGCGGCGGCACGGGCACTGGTCGAGGGCTGAGGGCGGATGCGGCCGCGCGGCCGCATCCATGCCGCTTCGAAGCGGCATGGACGGGCCTTCGAAGGCCCGTCCCGCCCCTGCCCGGCCGGAGCGCGGGGCGGGGGGAGGGGGGATCAGACCGGCGCCGTGGCGCGGATGAGCCAGTCCCGCGCCGGCGCCGTCACGCGCGGCGCGATCCTTTCGCGCACCTGCGCATGATAGGCGTCAAGCCAGCTTCGTTCCTCGGCCGTCAGCATCCCGGGATCGATCAGGCGGCGGTCCACCGGCACGAAGGTCAGGGTGCGGAAGCGCAGCATCTCGCGATGCGCGTCGCCGCCCGCGACGGGCGGCGCCGGCTCGACGACGACCAGGTTCTCGATCCGGATGCCGAATTCGCCCTCGCGGTAGTAGCCCGGCTCGTTCGACAGGATCATGCCGGGCTCGAGCACGACGTCGGAGACGCGGGACAGGCGCTGCGGGCCCTCGTGCACCGAGAGATAGACGCCGACCCCGTGCCCGGTGCCGTGGTCGTAGTCCTGCCCGGCCAGCCACAGCGGATAGCGTGCGATGCTGTCGAGATGCCCGCCCGTCACGCCGCGCGGCCAGCGCAGGCGCGAGATCGCGATCATCCCCCGCAGGACCCGCGTGAAGGCGGCGACGGCCTCGGCCGGCGGCGGCCCGATCGCCACGGTGCGCGTGATGTCGGTCGTCCCGTCCACATACTGCCCGCCCGAATCGACGACGATCAGCTCGCCGTCCCGCAATTCGCGGTCGGTCTCCTCGGTCACGCGGTAATGCATCACCGCCCCGTTCGGGCCCGACCCCGCGATCGTCTCGAAGCTGATGTCGCGCAGCGCGTTGGTGGCGCGGCGGAAGCCTTCGAGGGCCCGGACGACGCCGGTCTCGGTCAGCCCGCCACGCGGCGCCTCGGCATCGAGCCAGGCGAGGAACTCCACCATCGCCGCGCCGTCGCGCAGATGCGCCTCGGCGGTGCCGGCGATCTCGGTGGCGTTCTTGCAGGCCTTGGGCAGGATGCAGGGATCCTGGTCCCAGGCGACGGCGATTCCGGCCGCCGCCAGCCGGCGCGAGACCTCGAGCGGCGCGCTGGCGCGGTCCACCCGCACCGGCCCGGCCAGGGCGGCCAGCGCGGCGGGAAAGGCTGCGGGTTCGTGCAGCGCGACCTCGGGGCCGAGATGGGCGCGCACCGCGCCGGTCAGCTTGCCGCCCGCCACGAAGAGGCTGACGCGGGCATCGTCGTGCAGGATCGCCATGGCGTGGACGACGGGCGTGTGGGGCACGTCCGACCCGCGGATGTCGAGCAGCCAGGCGATCGAGTCGGGCAGGGTGAGGACAGCGGCGCGATGTCCGCTTTTCACAAGCGCTTCGGCAAGGCGGCGGCGCTTCGAACGATGGTCCTCGCCCGAGAAGGCGATCGGCTGCACCTCGATTCGGCCAAGGGGCGGGGGCGGCTGGTCCTGCCACAATTCGTCCACGAAATTCGCGACAGGTTCGAGAGTTATGCCGCTGCCGTCCAGCGCCTGTCCGATTTCTGCAATCTCCTTCGCGGTATGAAGCCAGGGGTCGAAACCCACCGTCCCGCCGTCGGGGATCTGTCCGCGCAGCCACGGGCCGGGCCTTGTCTCGGGCCAGGGCACGGGTGTGAAATGTGCAAGATCGACCTGGGACTTCACCTGCGTCCTGTAGCGCCCGTCGACAAAGATCCCGGCGATGTGCGGCAGCACGATGCAGAAGCCGGCCGAGCCGGTGAAGCCGGTGAGCCATTGCAGCCGCTGGTCGTGCGCGGCGACGTATTCGCCCTGGTGCGCATCGGCCCGCGGCACGACGAAGCCGGCAAGTCCGGCGGCGGCCAGCCTTTCGCGCAGGAGCGCCAGCCGGGGCGGACCCTGTTCGGGGCGGGCGGTGACGGCGAAGGACTGGAACATCCTCAGGCCACCCGCCGGATCCCGAGGACCCGCGCGCGCATCCGCGGATCGGCATCGAAGAGGCCCGCGAGCTGCTCGGTCATCGCCCCGGCCAGCTGCTCGACATCGGTGATCGTCACCGCCCGCTGGTAGTAGCGCGTGACGTCGTGGCCGATGCCGATGGCGATCAGTTCGACCGCCCGGCGCCGTTCGACCATCGCGATCACGTCGCGGAGGTGCTTCTCGAGGTAGTTCGCGGGATTCACCGAGAGCGTCGAGTCGTCGACCGGCGCGCCGTCCGAGATGACCATCAGGATCTTGCGCTGCTCGGGCCGGTGGACCATCCGGCGGTGCGCCCATTCCAGCGCCTCGCCATCGATGTTCTCCTTGAGCAGCCCCTCCTTCATCATCAGGCCGAGATTCGCCCGGACCCGCCGCCAGGGCGCGTCGGCCGACTTGTAGACGATGTGGCGCAGGTCGTTCAGGCGGCCCGGCTGCTGCGGCCGGCCCGCGGCCAGCCAGCGCTCGCGGCTCTGCCCGCCCTTCCAGGCGCGGGTGGTGAAGCCGAGGATCTCGACCTTGACCTGGCAGCGCTCGAGCGTGCGCGCGAGGACGTCGGCGCAGATCGCCGCGATCGAGATCGGGCGGCCGCGCATCGAGCCGGAATTGTCGAGCAGGAGCGTCACCACGGTGTCGCGGAACTCGGTGTCCTTCTCGACCTTGAAGCTGAGCGGGGTGGTCGGGTTGGCCACCACCCGCGCGAGGCGCCCGGCATCGAGGATCCCCTCGTCGCGGTCGAATTCCCAGCTGCGGTTCTGCTGCGCCTGGAGGCGGCGCTGGAGCTTGTTGGCCAGCCGCGACACGGCGCCCTTGAGCGGTTCGAGCTGCTGGTCGAGATAGGCGCGGAGCCGCTCGAGCTCGGCCGGCTCGGCCAGTTCCTCGGCGCGGATCTCCTCGTCGAAGTCGGTGGCGTAGACGGCATAGGCCGGGTCGGCCTCGGAATGCGGGGCGGGGGGCGGCGGCTCGAGCGGCGCATCCGCCTCGGGCATCTCGGCCTCTTCGTCGAACTCGACATCGGCCGACTCGTCCCTGCTGACCCGGGCCTGGGCGGTGTCGTCCTGGTCCTCCTGGCCCTGCTCGGGCGCGGCCTCCTGCTCCTCGCTGTCGTCCTGCGCCTGCTCTCCGGCGCTGTCCTGATCCTCCTCGGTCCGGCTGCGGTCGTCGCCCTCCTCCTCGTCCTCGCCGTCGGGATCGTCGCCGAGCTGGTCGCCATAGCCGAGATCGCGGATGATCTGGCGCGACAGGCGCGCGAAGGCGGCCGGATCGGCCAGCGCGGCATCCAGCCGCTCGAGGCTGGCGCCGGCCTGTTCCTCGATGAAGGGGCGCCAGAGATCCATCACGTTGGCCGCTCCGCCGGGGAGGGTGCGGCCCGTGGCCAGATGGCGGATCAGGTAGCCGGCGGCGGTGGCCAGCGGCGCCTCCTGGGTGGAACGGGCCTGCGCATAGCCCTTGCGGTCGGCCTCGTTGGCGATCTTGGCGTCGATGTTGCCGAGCGTGCCGGGCATGTCGCGGGCGCCCACGACCTCGCAGCGGGCATTCTCCATCGCCTCGTAGAGTTCGCGCGCCATGGGCCCGGTCGGGGCATAGCGGCCGTAGACCGCCGCATCGTGATGCTTGCGCCGCAGGGCGAAGGCGTCGGCATTGCCGCGCGCGAGCAGCACCTCCTCGCGCGTCATGCGGCGCGAGACCTGCGGCAGGCGCAGCGAATCGGCCGTCATCCCGGGCGGATCGACCGAGAAGCTGACCGTCAGGTCGGGATCGTCGGCCATGACCTTCGTCGCTTCGGCGAGGGCCTTCTTGAAGGGTTCGGCGGGGTTGTCGGGCTTCTGCATCGCTGGGCTGTTCCGGGCCGGGCCCCGGAGGGGGACTCGCCTGCCCACGTTGTGCGGCGCGGGGCGGGCCAGTGCAACGGCGATCTTGCAGCGCCGTCCAGGGTAGGAATCGGCGCCGGGGCCTGCCGCGGCGAACCTGATGCAGGCTTGCCGCGGCGCGACCTGCGGCCGGCGGTGCAGGGGCTGCGCGCGATTGCCGGCCCGCCTGCGCGCGGCTAGGGTTCGGGGCCTGAGAGCCAGACTTGGGGACAGGACCATGGTGCGACTTCTTCTTCGGACGGCCGCGACGATCATCGCGAATGCCGTGGGGCTTCTGGTGGCCGTGATGCTGCTGCCAGGCTTCTCGGTCACGGCGACCGGCTTCGTCGTCGTGCTGCTGATCTTCACCGGGGTGATGATCCTGACCGAGCCCCTGGTGACCAAGATCGCGCTGACCAGCATGCCGCAGATCCGCGGCGCGATCTCGCTCGTCTCGGCCTTCATCGGGCTCAAGGTGACCGAATGGCTGGCCACGGGCCTTGTCATCGGCGGCATCTCGAACTGGCTGGCGGCGACCCTGCTGGTCTGGCTGGGCAGCCTGATCGCCGGCATCCTGATCCCGCTCTACGTCTTCAAGTCGCTGGCGCAGAACGCGCGGAACTGAGGGCGCGGCCCGCTGCGCGCCGGTCTGCGCGCCGGTCTGCGCGCCGCTGCACAGCGCCTGCGCAGCCATTGAGATTGCCGCAAGAGCCGGCGCGACGCATCTGGTCGGGGCAGGTTTCCGCCTGCCACGAGAAAGGTGTCACGCCATGTCCAAACCGAGAATCGCCCTGATCGTCGGGTCCACGCGCCCGACCCGCTTTGCCGACATTCCGGCGCAATGGATGCTGAAGCAGGCGCAGGCGCGCGACGACATGACCGTCGAGCTGGTCGACCTGCGCGACTATGACCTGCCGATCTTCGCCGAGGTGGCCTCGAATGCCTGGGCGCCGAGCCAGAATGCCGAGGCCGTGCGCTGGCAGAAGAAGCTGGCCGAGTTCGACGGCTACATCTTCGTCGTCGCCGAGCACAACCGTTCGGTGACCGCCAGCCTGAAGAACGCCCTGGACCACGCCTATGTCGAATGGGCGCGCAAGCCCTTCGGGGCCATCGCCTACGGCTCGATGGGCGGGGCGAATGCGCTTGCGCACCTGCAGAACATCGGCGTCGAGCTGCAGATGGTGCCGACGCGCAACAACGTGCGCATCGGCGGCAGCGACTTCTTCCGCGTCCACAACGGGTTCGGCGGGTCGGGCAACCTGGCCGACATCGAGCCGGTGATCCTGCCCGCGGCCAAGGCGATGCTCGACGATGTCGTCTGGTGGGCCAGGGCGACGATGGCGGCCCGGGCGACCGGGCTGGCCGAGGCGGCCTAGGGGCAGAGAGGGGCGGCCGCGCGGCCCTGGGGGCGTCAGTCCCGCAGGGCGGCCCGGCCCGAGGCGAGGTCCGCAAGGACCGCCACATGCACGTCGAGCGCGTCGATCACCGGATAGCCCGGTTCGGCGCCGTCGAAGGCGAGGTTGAGGTCGGTCCCGGCCAGCACGATCGCCTCGGCGCCGTGATCGTCGATCAGGCGCCGCCCGGCATCGAGGAAGAGTGCGCGCCATTCGGGCGTGCAGGTGCCGGCCACGGCCATCTCCTGATAGGCCTGGCCCAGCACCTCGATCTCGTCGTCGAGGGCCACCGCCCCGGTGCGCGCAAGCTGGCCGTAAAGCCGCGTGCGCATGACGACGCGCGTGCCCAGTAGCCCAACGCGGCGGATGCCCCGGGCGGCGAAATGGGCGTCGAGCGGCTCGACGGCCGAGACGAGGGGAAGCGAGGCGATGGCGCGCGTCTCCGCGAAGCAGAAATGCCCGCCAAGCGAGGTGATCGCCGCGCAGTCCGCCCCGGCGGCGCTCAGCCGGTCGATCAGGCGGGCGTAGATCGCGGCCTGCTCGGCGCGGCGGTCGGCAAGGTTGTTGGCGATGAGCTCGTGGATGTCGGCCTGCACGATGGTGAGCTCGAGCCGCGCCTTGCGCCGCGCCATCTCGGCCGTGAGGCGCTGGTAGTAGACAACGGTGGCCGCAGGGCCGATGCCGCCGATGAGGCCGAGGTGCAGCGGACGGGCCCTGCCGGTCACCGCCCGGCCATGCTCGCCGCCGATTCCGGCAGTTCCTCGTCGAAGCAGCGCTGGTAGAACTCGGCCACCGTCTGGCGCTCGAGCTCGTCGCACTTGTTGAGGAAGGTCAGCCGGAAGGCATAGCCGAGATTGCGGAAGATCTCGGCGTTCTGGGCCCAGTTGATGACCGTGCGCGGCGACATGACGGTGGAGAGATCGCCGTTCATGAAGGCGGTGCGCGTGAGATCGGCCACCGTCACCATCTGGCTGATCGTCCTGCGGCCCTTCTCGGTGTTGTAGTGCGGGCACTTGGCCAGCACGATCGCCGCCTCGGCGTCGTGGCTGAGGTAGTTGAGCGTGGCCACGAGGCTCCAGCGGTCCATCTGCGCCTGGTTGATCTGCTGGACGCCGTGGTAAAGGCCGGTCGTGTCGCCGAGGCCCACGGTGTTCGACGTGGCGAAGAGGCGGAAATACGGGTTGGGCGTGATGATCTCGTTCTGGTCCAGAAGCGTGAGCTTGCCGTCATGTTCGAGCACCCGCTGGATGACGAACATCACGTCGGCGCGCCCCGCGTCGTATTCGTCGAAGACGATGGCCACCGGGTTGCGCAGCGCCCAGGGCAGGATGCCCTCGTGGAACTCGGTCACCTGCTTGCCGTCGCGCAGCTTGATCGCGTCC
>JAOADN010000061.1 GCA_026417295.1 Paracoccaceae bacterium | reverse complement strand
GTATAAGAGACAGGTGTGGCGCATCTCCTCGGTGGCCGACATGTACTGGACCTCGTCGGTCACCCTGCCGTCCTTGACCTTGCGGTAGGGCGTCTCGATGAAGCCGTACTTGTTCACCCGCGCATAGGTCGCGAGCGAGTTGATGAGGCCGATGTTCGGACCTTCCGGCGTCTCGATCGGGCACATCCGGCCGTAATGCGTGGGGTGGACGTCGCGCACCTCGAACCCCGCGCGCTCGCGCGTGAGCCCGCCCGGCCCCAGCGCCGAAAGCCGCCGCTTGTGCGTGACCTCGGAAAGCGGGTTGGTCTGGTCCATGAACTGCGAAAGCTGCGAGGAGCCGAAGAACTCGCGCACCGCGGCTGCCGCAGGCTTGGCGTTGATCAGGTCCTGCGGCATGACCGTGTCGATCTCGACCGAGGACATGCGTTCCTTGATCGCGCGCTCCATGCGCAGCAGGCCGATGCGGTACTGGTTCTCCATCAGCTCGCCCACCGAACGCACGCGGCGGTTGCCGAGATGGTCGATGTCGTCGATCTCGCCCTTGCCGTCGCGCAGTTCCACGAGCGCCTTGACGCAGGCGATGATGTCCTCCTTGCGCAGGGTCCGCATCGTGTCGGGCGCGTCGAGATCGAGGCGCATGTTCATCTTGACGCGACCGACGGCCGAGAGGTCGTAGCGCTCGCTGTCGAAGAAGAGCTGGTCGAACAGCGCCGAGGCCGCCTCGACCGTGGGCGGCTCGCCCGGGCGCATGACCCGGTAGATGTCCATCAGCGCCTGGTCGCGGTTCATGTTCTTGTCCGCGGCCATCGTGTTGCGGATGTAGGGCCCGACATTGACGTTGTCGATGTCGAGAACCGGGATCGTGTCGATCCCGTTGTCGAGCAGGAGCTTGACGGTGCCGCCCGAGACCTCGCCGTCCTTGCCGAGGGTCTGGGTCAGCTCGTCGCCCGCCTCGACATAGATCGCGCCGGTCTGCTCGTTGATGATGTCGTCGGCGACGAAGCGGCCGAGGATGTGCTCGAAGGGGACCAGAAGCTCGGTGATCCTGCCGTCCTCGATCCACTTCTTGACCATGCGCGGCGTGACCTTGTCACCGGCCTTGCAGATCACCTCGCCGGTCGCGGCATCGACGAGGTCGTAGGTCGGCCGCGTGCCGCGCACGCGCTCGGGGAAGAAGCGCGTCACCCAGCCCTTCTTGTGCCGCTTGTACTGGACCGTGTTGTAGTAGGCATGCATGATGCCTTCCTGGTCCATGCCGAGGGCATAGAGCAGGGTCGTCACCGGCAGCTTCCGGCGACGGTCGATGCGGGCGAAGACGATGTCCTTGGCGTCGAACTCGAAATCCAGCCAGGAGCCGCGGTAGGGGATGATCCGGCAGGCGAAGAGCAGCTTGCCGCTGGCATGCGTCTTGCCCTTGTCGTGGTCGAAGAACACGCCGGGCGAGCGGTGCATCTGGCTGACGATCACGCGCTCGGTGCCGTTGACGATGAACGTCCCGTTGGGCGTCATCAGCGGCATGTCGCCCATGTAGACGTCCTGTTCCTTGATGTCCTTGACCGACCTGGCCCCGGTCGCCTCGTCGACGTCGAAGACGATCAGGCGCAGCGTCACCTTGAGCGGCGCCGAATAGGTCATGTCGCGCGTCTGGCACTCGTCCACGTCGTATTTCGGCTTCTCGAGCTCGTAGCGGACGAATTCGAGGACCGCGCGCTCGTTGAAGTCCTTGATCGGGAAGACCGACTGGAACACGCCCTGGATGCCCTCGCCGTCGGCGGGCTTCGGCCCGTCGCCCGAATTGAGGAAGAGGTCGTAGGAGGACTTCTGGACCTCGATGAGGTTCGGCATCTCCAGCACTTCGCGGATCTTGCCGAAATACCTGCGGATGCGCTTCTGACCGATGAACGCCTGTTGCATGCTCGCCGTCACCCATGTTTTCCGTCGCGGCGGCGCGCCCGTCGGGGCCACGGGCACGCACCGCTGGCGAAGGGGGCCGGTTCCATTCGCGCCCGCCGTCCCACCGGCGGGCTCCCGAACCGTGAACGCCGCCTTGGGAAGGCTCCGGTCGCGCGGGGCCTCGCCAGGACAGGTTCGGCCGGGCCCGGACAGCGCCCGGACCCAGCCCGATCATGAAGGCGGGTGCAGCGGCACCCGGCCGGATTACTTCAGCTCGACCTTGGCGCCAGCCTCTTCGAGCTTCTTCTTCAGGCTTTCGGCATCGGCCTTCGACGCGCCTTCCTTCACCTTGCCGCCGGCTTCGACGAGGTTCTTGGCCTCGACAAGGCCGAGGCCGGTGATGGCGCGGACTTCCTTGATGACCGCGATCTTGTTCGCGCCGGCCTCGAGCAGCACGACGTCGAATTCGGTCTTCTCCTCGGCCGGCTCGGCGGCGCCGCCCCCGGCGGCCGGACCCGCGGCCATCATCACCGCGCCGCCGGCGGCGGGTTCGATGCCGTACTTGTCCTTGAGGATCGTCTTCAGTTCCTGGGCCTGAAGGAGCGTGAGACCCACGATCTCTTCGGCGAGTTTGTTCAGATCAGCCATTTCTTCTCATCCGTTCCTAGGTTGTGATCCAACGCCGGCATGACGGCCCCGGCGAAGGCACTGAGGGTTGCGTCAGGCCGCGGCCCGTTCCTCGATCGTCTTGAGGATGCCCGCGATGTTGGAAGCAGGTGCGCCAATGGCCCCGGCGAGGCTGGCGGCAGGCGACCCGATGCACGACACGATCTGAGCGATGAGCTCTTCGCGCGACGGCATGGAGGCGACGGCCTTGACCCCGGCGGCGTCCAGCGCCGTGTCGCCCATGGCGCCGCCGAGGATCACGAATTTCTCGTTCCCCCTGGCGAACTTGTCGGTGACCTTCGCGGCTGCGACAGGATCCTCCGAATAGGCGAGCACGGTCATGCCCGTGAGAAGCTTGCCGATGCTTGCGCAGGGCCTGCCGTCAAGGGCGATCTTGGCGAGCCTGTTCTTGGCAACGCGGACAGAGCCCCCGGCGGCACGCATTTCCGCGCGCAGGCCCTGCATCTCCGCAACCGTCATGCCTTCGTAGCGGGCAACCACCACGACGCCAGAGCTTGCGAAAATCTGGCCGAGTTCCTCGACCACCTTTTCCTTCTGCGCTCTATCCACGGTTTCACTCCAAGTGTGGGGGTTTCCCCCCGGCTCTTCGGTGCGCGGCGGCCGGAGCCGCCGTGCGGTCGGGTCCGTGATGCTTACCCGAGGCCAAGACCGCCCGAGGCAGCGCCCCGGCGGTGTCAGTTCCCGTTTTCACATCTCGGGCAGGAGATTAAGGAGGGCCACAGGCCCGCCACCCGCCGTCTCGGACGTAACGCGAACGGCCCCGACGAATCGGAGCCGCTGCGCAGGCGACGCTCATAGAGCCTGCGCGCCGGCTTTCCAAGCCCTTGATTGTCACACGGCGGTCAGGACGCCCGGAAAGTAGGTGCCGACGGGTTCCGCGAAGTCGTCCGGGAGGTCGAAGGCGCCGCCAAGCGCGCGCAGCCGTTCGTAGCGGTCGGCATCGAGCACGAAGAGCCGGTCGTAGAGCGCGCGAAGCTGGTCCTCGGGATCGGCGCTGTCGCGCATGAGCTGGCGCAGCCGCTCGGCGATGCGCGGGCGGAAGCCGCTGCTGTTCAGCCGCCATTCCAGCTTGTCCCGCCAGGAACGGTAGGTCTCGCTGACGAAATGCAGCAGCACGGCGCCATCGCCGGGGCCGAGCACGGCATCGGTGAGGGGAACCCAGCCCCGGCGCACGGGAAAGTGCTGCCGCATCCGCGCCAGGCGGGTGTTGGCGCGGGTGATCGACTTGCCCTGGCGGTGGCCGACCATGCCCTCGTTGCGCTTCACGAACCATGCCGCGTCGCCATAGACCTCGGCGAGGCCGCCGCCCGTGAAGGGTGTGCGGAAATGGGCCCGTCCCGGCGGGCGCGGGCCGCCGACCGCGATGGCCTCGCCGGGCAGGATGCGCAGCGAGCGCACCGCGGCCGGCTGGTCGGCAAGGATCTCGGGCAGGCTGCGCCCGAGCCCTGCGAAGAGTTCGTCGGCATCGGCGATGGCGACCCAGCCCTCGGTCACGCTGCGGTAGCCGTGGGTCAGCGCCACGATCTGGCGGCGCAGGAAGCGCTCGCCCGGCGGCACGCCGACCGATTCCCAGAAGGCCGGGGTGCAGCGAACGGCGGTGACCCGGCCCGTGGCCTGAACGAGGTCGATGGCCGGGTCGTCGGGATCGTCGAAGTAGATGATGATCGCGTCGAAGCCCTGGGCGAGATGCCAGGCGACGAAGCGCAGCGTCACGGCGAGCGGCTCGCGCATCACCGACACCAGGGTCAATCGCTGCATGCTGTCCCGGCGGACGGCGTCGGTGGATCCCATGCCGGTAGGATCACGATTGCGCCGCGAAGATCAAGACCGGGGCCGGTCGAGGGGGGCCGGTCCGGCCGGCCTGTGGCGGCAGCCCCGTCGGGGGCTGCCGCGATGCTGTCGCGCGCCCGTCCTCAGCCGCCGGAGGCGGAGGCGAGGTCGAGGCTGACGCCGGGCCCCATCGTCGAGGACAGCGAGACCTTCTTGACGTAGGTGCCCTTGGCGCCCGGCGGCCTGGCGCGGGTCACCGCGTCGATGAAGGCGCGGACGTTCTGCGCCAGCTTGTCCTCGGCGAAGGAGACCTTGCCGATGCCGGCATGGATGACGCCCGCCTTCTCGACCTTGAACTGCACCTCGCCGCCCTTGGCGGCCTTGACGGCATTGCCCACGTCCATCGTCACCGTGCCGACCTTGGGGTTCGGCATCAGGTTGCGCGGGCCGAGGATCTTGCCCAGCCGGCCGACGAGCGGCATCAGGTCGGGCGTGGCGATGCAGCGGTCGAACTCGATCTTGCCGCCCTGGATCGTCTCCATCAGGTCTTCGGCGCCGACGATGTCGGCCCCGGCGGCCTTCGCCTCGTCGGCCTTGGCACCACGCGCGAACACCGCCACGCGCACCGTCTTGCCGGTGCCGTTGGGCAGGGCGACGACGCCGCGCACCATCTGGTCGGCGTGACGCGGATCGACCCCGAGATTCATCGCGATCTCGACCGTCTCGTCGAACTTGGCCGATGCCGCCTGCTTGATGAGCTTCACGGCATCCTCGACCGAGAGGTTCGACTTGCCTTCGAAGAGGGCGTTGGCCTTCGCCAAGCGCTTTGCAACCTTTGCCATGGCCTAGCCCTTCACCTCGATGCCCATCGACCGCGCCGAGCCGAGGATGATCTGCATGGCAGCCTCGATGTCATTGGCGCTGAGGTCCTTCATCTTCGCCTCGGCGATCTGGCGCACCTGCGCTGCCGTCACCGTGCCGGCGACGTCGCGGCCCGGCTTCTCGGACCCGCGCGGGCGATTGCGCTTGCCCACCGGTTTCAGCCCGGCCGCCTTCTTCAGGTAGTAGGACGCCGGCGGCGTCTTCATCTCGAAGCTGAAGGACTTGTCGGCATAGTAGGTGATGATGGTCGGCACCGGGGCGCCGGGTTCCATGTCCTGCGTCTTGGCGTTGAATGCCTTGCAGAATTCCATGATGTTGATGCCGCGCTGACCGAGCGCGGGACCGATCGGCGGAGAGGGGTTCGCCTGCCCCGCCTTCACCTGCAGCTTGAGCTGCCCTACGACTTTCTTGGCCATCCGGCCGTCTCCTTCGTCACCTGCCGCGGATGCGGCGCTGGTTTAGTGGTCCGGTCCGGCGCGGGCCTCGATGCCCGTGCCTCGCCTCCCACGGCTCGCACGTCAGCTGCCCTTCGACACCTGCGTGAATTCAAGTTCGACGGGCGTCGGGCGCCCGAAGATCGAGACCGTCACCTTGAGCCGGTTCGAGGCCTCGTCGACTTCCTCGACCATGCCCGAGAAGCCCTCGAAGGGGCCGTCGGTGACGCTGACCGTCTCGCCGATGTCGAAGCGGATGAGGTTGCGCGGCTGCGCCTCGCCCTCCTCGACGCGGTTCAGGATCTGGTTGACCTCGGCGTCGCGCATCGGCATCGGCTTGCCCTGCGGCCCGAGGAAGCCCGTCACCCGGTTGATCGAGGTGATCAGGTGATAGCCGCGGTCGGTCATGTCCATGTGCACCAGCACATAGCCCGGCATGAAGCGCCGCTCGGACGTCACCTTCTTGCCGCGGCGCATCTCGATGACCTCCTCGGTCGGCACGAGGACCTCGTCGATCTCGTCCTGGAGGCCCTTGTCGGCCACGGCCTGACGGATCTGTTCGGCGACCTTCTTCTCGAAGTTCGACAGAACGCTCACCGAGTACCAACGTTTCGCCATCGGCCCTTGATCCTTCGCTGCCCGCCGCCGTCGCGCGGGCCGACATTCCCGTTTGCACGGCGGCCCCCGCCGCCGTTCCCGGAACGAAAGCAGCGCGCGGATCGATTCGCCGCGCGCCGCAGAACCCGTCCGGGATGCGCCCCTTTAAAGGCGCGCCGCAGCGATTTCAAGCGCGCCGGCCGCGGCGGCCGGTCAGCTTGCCATTCCGACGATCCAGGCCAGCCCCTCGCGGATCAGGAGGTCGACGACGAAGAAGAAGGCCGCCGTCAAGGTCGCCATGACGAAGACCATGATCGTCGTCGTCGTCACCTCGCGCCGGGTCGGCCAGACGACCTTCGACACCTCGGAGCGGACTTCCTGGATGAACTGGAACGGGTTGGTGGCCATCGGGCTTTCCTGACTGCGACGGGGCGCAGATACGGGGTCGGGCGGCGGATTTCAAGCGGGATGGAGGGGCGGCAGGGGAGTGTCCCACGATGGGACACCCCCTTCGGCCCAATGAAATCAATGGCCTGGAACCGGAATTAACGTTCGGTTCACGAATGTCCGCCAGCCGGAACGGCGCGGAGGATCCCCGCGACGCGGCCGCACAGGCTGCGGGAGATGGCAGGGGCAGCAGGGCTCGAACCCGCGACCTACGGTTTTGGAGACCGTCGCTCTACCAGCTGAGCTATACCCCTAGGCCTGCCGGCTCACCTACGGCAGGGCCGGGGTGAAATCAAGGGCGGAAGCAGGCCCGCCGCAGGGCCGACCGGCAGAGGGGTCAGGCGTGCTCCGCGGCCCGCGAAAGCGCCGCCACGTCGCCGCCGGTGATGAGCGGCAGGCACGACCGGATGCGGTCGACCGGCCAGGTCCACCAGGCGATGCGCAGGAGCGCCGCGACCCTTTCGGGCGGAAAGCGCAGGCGGATCACGCGGGCGGGGTTGCCCGCGACGATGGCATAGTCGGGAACCTCTCCACGCACGACCGCGCCCGCACCCACGATCACCCCGGCCCCGAGCCGCGCGCCGGGCAGGATCAGCGCGCCGTGGCCGATCCAGCAATCCGGCCCGATGACGGTATCGGGCAGGCCGGTGAAGCCGCCGCGATAGGCCTCGAGACTTGCCGGGTCGAACACGCCGAAGGGATAGGTACTGATCCCCTCCATCGCGTGATTGGCCGAGGCCGTGATGAAACGCACGCCGTGCGCGATCTGGCAGAAGGGTCCGATCATCAGCCGCTCGGGCGCACCGGGATAGAGGTAGGGGGCGAGCCGCGCCGCCCAGTCCGCGGGCGGGTCGAAGTCGTTGGCGTAGGTGAAGAGGCCGACCGTCCAGTTCGGGTGGTCGATGGCGACGGAGAGATGCACCATCTGGCGGTGCTCGGTGCCGTCGGGAAATGTCAGGGGATGCCGCCGCGCGGCGTCGAGGAATGGCATGGAGTGCTCCTTTCGGGATTCGGGGTCTTGGCCGGATCAGGAAAGGTGCAGGTCCATCGTCGCCTCCATCGGGGTGGCGGCGCATAGCACCCGCTCGGTGGCGCTGTCAAACGAAACGGGCCGCACCCCGGGGGATGCGGCCCGCCCTGCCCCTGTCGGGGGCCGTTACTTCAGGATCTTCGAGACGACGCCGGCGCCGACGGTGCGGCCGCCCTCGCGGATGGCGAAGCGGAGTTTCTCCTCCATCGCGATGGGCGCGATCAGCTCGACCTCGAACTTCAGGTTGTCGCCCGGCATCACCATCTCGGTCCCGGCCGGAAGCTTCACCGTCCCGGTCACGTCCGTCGTGCGGAAGTAGAACTGCGGGCGGTAGTTGGCGAAGAACGGCGTGTGCCGGCCGCCCTCCTCCTTCGTCAGGATGTAGGCCTCGGCCTCGAAATGCGTGTGCGGCGTCACCGACTTCGGCTTGCACAGGACCTGCCCGCGCTCCACCCCGTCACGCTCGATCCCGCGCAGCAGCGCCCCGATGTTGTCGCCCGCCTCGCCCCGGTCCAGAAGCTTGCGGAACATCTCGACGCCCGTGCAGACCGACTTCTGCGTCGGCCGGATCCCCACGATCTCGACCTCGTCGCCGACATTGATCACCCCGCGCTCGACCCGGCCGGTCACCACCGTGCCGCGCCCCGAGATCGAGAACACGTCCTCGATCGGCATCAGGAACGGCTGGTCGACCGCACGCACCGGCGTCGGGATGTAGCTGTCCACCGCAGCCAGGAGCGCGCGGATCGAATCCTCGCCGATCTCCTTGTCGCGCCCCTCGAGCGCGGCCAGCGCAGAACCCTTCACGATCGGGATGTCGTCGCCCGGATACTCGTAGGAGGACAGAAGCTCGCGCACCTCCATCTCCACAAGCTCCAGAAGCTCGGGATCGTCCACCTGGTCGACCTTGTTGAGGTAGACGACCATGTAGGGAATGCCCACCTGACGACCCAGAAGGATGTGCTCGCGCGTCTGCGGCATCGGCCCGTCCGCCGCCGAGACCACAAGGATCGCGCCGTCCATCTGCGCCGCACCCGTGATCATGTTCTTGACGTAGTCCGCATGGCCGGGGCAGTCCACATGCGCATAGTGGCGGTTCGCCGTCTCGTATTCCACATGCGCCGTCGAGATCGTGATCCCGCGCGCCTTCTCCTCCGGCGCCGCGTCGATCTGGTCATAGGCCCGGAACTCGCCAAAATACTTCGTGATCGCCGCCGTCAGCGTCGTCTTGCCGTGGTCCACATGACCGATCGTGCCGACGTTCACATGCGGTTTCGTCCGTTCGAATTTTGCCTTCGCCATGCTGGCAGCGCCCCTCTCGCGTGGGCCGAAGACCGGCCCCGTTCCGACACGGCGCGCTAGGTAGAGCGGGCGCGGCGCGGAATCAAGCGTCAGTTCGCGGGCGGCGGCGCCGCGGCCGGGTTGCCCGCGGCAGACTCGGCAGCGACCGTCGCCGCGCTTGGCGCGGCCCCCATCGCGCCCAGGGCGACGCGCGCCTCGGCGGCCTCGGGGGTGAACCAGGCCTCGTTCTCGCGCAGCCACTTGTCGATGGCGCGGGCAAGCGCCACGGCAAGGTTCTGGATCTGCTTCTCGCGGCTCTGGGTGATGCCCGAGCCGATCACGTTCTCGACCGAACGCGGCTCGAATACGGTGAAGCGCTTGGGCTCGGCATTGACCTTGCGCTGGGCGGTGTCGTCCCAGACGTTCACCGTCACCGACAGGATCGAGCGCGGCTTGAAGACCACCGGCACGCCCGGCAGCGCCAGCGCATAGGCATCGACGCCGACCCCGATGTGGTAGAGCTTGTCGCCCTGGAGCCGGCCGGTGCGGCGGGCGATCTCGGCGGTGATCGCGTCTTCCCATTCCTTCGCCGTGGCATCGCGCGACGGCCCGACCTTCTGGGCGTTCTTGGCGACGACGATGTTGTAGCCGAGGGCGAAGTTGCCGATGGGCTTGGGCGGCTTGGTCAGGTCCTCGGCGGCGCAGGCGGCGAGCAGCAGGAACGCCGCGACGGCGAAGAGACGGCGGACCGGAAACATGCGACACTCCCCCGGGGACCCACAGGCTGGCCGACCTTGTAGCGAAGCGCCCGGCGCGCCGCAATGCGCCCCGCCCGGCCCCTTGGAGGCGGGGGGCGGAAGGCTATAACGGAGGCCATGAGCGAAGCCGCCAGCACCGCCAGCGCCGCCTATCCCGTGCGCGTGCCCCTCGTCACCGAGGTCTGGGGCATCTGGCGGTCGTTCCAGGCGGCGCGGCGCAACGTTCTGGAGATCATCCCCGAGATCGCCACGCGGGCGCCCATCGTCTCGGGCCGGACGGGCAAGCGCTGGCACATGGTCATGGATCCCGCGACGATCCGGCACATCCTGAAGGACCGCGTCGAGGACTATCCCAAGTCCGACGTCACCAAGCTGATCCTCGGCCCGGCCATCGGCGACAGCCTGTTCATCGCCGAGGGCGCGCACTGGCACTGGCAGCGCCGCGCCGCCGCCCCGGCCTTCAGCCGCCGCAACGTCCAGAACCTGGCCCCGGTGATGACGGCAGCGGCCGAGCGGGCCTGCGCGCGGATCGCCGCCCAGGCGGGGCGCGCGGCGAACCTCTTCGACGAGATGGTGGCGGCCACCTTCGAGGTGATCTCGGATGTCACCGTCTCGGGCGGCGAGGGATTCGACCGCGATGCCGTGCACCGGGCGATCGACGCCTATATCGGCCAGACGGCGCGGGTCTCGATCCTTGACGTGATCGGCGCCCCCGCCTGGGTGCCGCGCCCCGCGCGGCTGACCGCGGGGCCGGCCCTGCGGGGCATGAAGCGGATCGCCGACGCGGCGATCGAGGCGCGGCGCCGCGACGGGCCGCGGCCGGTGAAGGACCTGCTCGACCTGCTGCTCGAGGGCGAGGACCCCGAGACCGGGCGGAGGATGACGACGGCCGAGCTGCGCGACAACCTCTTGACCTTCATCGTCGCGGGGCACGAGACGACGGCGCTGTCGCTGGCCTGGGCGCTTTATCTCTGCGCCTTCGACCCGGCCGTGCAGGAGCGTGCGCGGGCCGAGGCGCAGGCCGTGCTGGGCGGGCGCGCGGCGACGGTCGCCGACCTGCCGGCGCTGCCCTTCGTCCGCCAGGTGGTGGACGAGGCGCTGCGCCTTTATCCGCCGGCCGCCTTCCTGTCGCGCACGGCGCGTGCCGGGGACCGGCTGCTGGGGCGCGAGATCCGCCCCGGCGACACGGTGATGCTGCCGGTCTATGCGCTGCACCGCCACCGCCGGCTGTGGGACGACCCCGACCGCTTCGACCCCGGCCGCTTCGCCGACCGCACCCGGATCGACCGCTTCGCCTACCTGCCCTTCGGCGACGGGCCGCGGGTCTGCATCGGCGCCTCCTTCGCGGTGCAGGAAGCCGTGATCATCCTGGCGACGCTGCTGGCGCGCTTCCGCTTCTCGCGGGTGCCCGGCCGGGACCCGCGGCCCGTGCTGATCCTGACGCTGCGCCCCGAGGGCGGGGTCTGGCTGAAGGTGGAACCGGTCCGGGACGGGCCGCAGCGATTTCCCCCGTGCGGAGGGCCTGAATCAGGCTAGAGTCGGGCGGCCGGGGTTCCGGCGCCGTGAGGGGGTATCCATGAGTCTGGTAAGGACGCTGGCGAAGATCGCCATCGGGCTTCTCGTCGTGAAGGGGGTGAAGGGCGCGCTGGAGCGCCGCGGTCCGGGCGCCGCCGCCCGGCCGGGAACCGGCACGCCGTGGGACGGCGGGCGCAGCGCGGGCGACGGCGGCAGCGCGCTGGACGACGTGCCGGGCGAGGCCCTGGGCGGCCCGCGCGGCGGCGCGCGCCCGGCCGGGGGCGGAGGCGGACCCTTCGAGGACGAGCTCGGCCGCTTCGGCGGGGGCGGCGCGGCGGGCCGCAGCACGGGCCGCGCCACGTCCGCCGGCCCGGGCGGCGGGGGCCTTGGCGAGATCCTCGACAGCCTCGGCGCCGGGCCTTCGGGGCGCGGCGGCACGATCGACGACGCGCTGGGCCGGCTTGGCCGGGGCGGCGGTCTGGGCGATCTTCTGGGCGCGGTCCTCGGCAGCGCGGCCGCCGCCGGCGCCGGCGCCGCGCCGGCACCGCAGGGCGGCGCCGTCACGCAGGGGACGAAGGGCTTCGGCGAGGTGCTCGACGAGGCCTTCACGCAGAAGGGCGACGTGGCCGCCGCGCCCGCGCACGAGGCGGTGGCCGCCCTGCTTCTGCGGGCGATGATCCAGGCAGCCAAGGCCGACGGTCGCATCGACGAGGCCGAGAAGCGCCGCATCCTGGACAGCCTGGGCGAGGCCTCGGCGCAGGAGGTCGCCTTCGTCCGGCAGGAACTGGCCGCCGACATCGATGTCGCGGGACTGGCGCGGCAGGTCCCGGAGGGGCTGGCCGTGCAGGTCTACGGTGCCAGCGTCATGGCCATCACCCTGGACAGCCGGCAGGAGGCGCAGTACCTGCACGCGCTGGCCGACGCGCTGGGCATCGCGCCTGCAGACGTGAACGCGATCCATGCCCGCCTCGGCGTGCGGGAGCTTTATTCGTGACGGGCCGCGCCGCATTCGTGACGGGCCACGCCGCCGCCCTTGCGCTGCTCGCCGCCGCCCTCGCTGCCGCCGCGGCGGGCCCGGCCGCGGCCGAGGATTTCGGCTTTGCGGTCGATCTGCGCTTCGACCGGGTGACGATCGGCACCCTTGTCGAGCGCGAGGAGGGCATCGTCGTCTCGGCCGTCTTCTACGGCGAGGCCAACGAGGCCGGGCAGGACCAGGCCGACGAGATGGGCACGATCTGGCTGGGCAATGCCGAGTTCACCCTGGCGCCCGACGACCAGACCGTGATCATCCCGGGCAACATCGACCGCGCGGCGCTGAAATGGGTGGAGGGCGGCGTGGTCAGGGCCAATGTCAACGTCTATTCGGCGCGCTTCTCGGACGAGGCGAACATCCTGGACTGCGGCATCTTCGACGACGACGTCCGGGTGGCGCAGGCGGCGACGCCGCAGATCGAGTGCACGCTCCTGGGCAACTGAGGGGCCGGGGCCCGTCAGGCGAAGCGGTTCGTCCGGGGAAAGCCGTGCGGCGGGGCCTTGCCGGCCGTCGCCCGCCGGCCCAGCCAGTCGGCGATGCCCGTCTCGGTGCGGGTATTGCCGTTCGGCATCCGCCAGCTCAGCCCCTCGGCCAGGGTGAAGGTCGTCACGTCGGCAAGGCCGCCGTCCAGTTCCAGGACGCCCTGCCGGCCGCGCACCATGGCGTATTTCTGCAGCCTGACGCCCTTGCCGCGCGCCATCTCGGGCAGGTCGGCCAGCGGAAAGACGAGCAGCCTGCGGTTCTGCGAGATCACCGCGACATGGTCGCCCGCCACCCGCCGGCAGGCGGCCATCCGCCCGCCACCGGCCAGGTTCATCACCTGCTTGCCGGCGCGCGTCTGCGCCAGAACCTCGTCGGCGGGCACGACGAACCCGTCGCCCGCCGCCGAGGCGACAAGCAGCTTCTCGCCGGGACGGTGCACGAGGATGTCGACGATGGCGGAATCGTTGGGCAGGTCCACCATCAGGCGCAGGGGCTCGCCTGTGCCGCGCCCGCCCGGCAGGTCGGCCGCGCGCAGGGTGTAGAAGCGCCCGTTCGAGGCGGCGATCAGGATGCGGTCCGTCGTCTCGCAGTGCAGGGCGAACTGGCCGGCGTCGCCGTCCTTGAACTTCACCTCGGCATCCGCGGGCAAGTGACCCTTCATGGCGCGGATCCAGCCCATCCGCGACAGGATGACGGTGACCGGCTCGCGCTCGATCATGTCCTCGGGCGCGATGTCGGGCGTCTCGGCCGCGTCGGCGAAGGTCGTGCGCCGCGCCCCGCCGGGGGCGCCCTGGCCGAAGGCCGCGCGCACCGCGCGCAGCTCTGCCGCGATGCGCTTCCATTGCAGGCCCGCATCGCCGATCAGGTCGTCGAGTTCGGCGCGCTCGCGCATCAGCGCGTCGCGCTCGCGGCGAAGCTCCATCTCCTCGAGCCGCCGCAGGCTGCGCAGCCGCATGTTGAGGATCGCGTCGGCCTGCGCCTCTGTCAGCTCGCCCTCGCCCGGCGCGGGGGGCACATAGTCCTTCTCGGAGGTCGCCCGGACGAAGGGGCGCCCCCAGGTCTCGGCCATCAGCGCGGCCCTGGGATCGGCGTCGTAGCGGATGATGTCGATCACCCGGTCGAGGTTCAGGAAGGCGATGATGAAGCCCTCGAGGATCTCGAGCCGCGCGTCGATCTTCTCCATCCGGTGGCGCGACCGCCGGAGCAGGACCTCGCGCCGGTGGTCGAGGAAGGCGCGCAGCACCTCCTTGAGCGAGCAGACCCTGGGCACGCGCCCGTCGATCAGCACGTTCATGTTCAGCGCGAAGCGGGTCTCGAGCTCGGACTGGCGGAACAGCATGCCCATGAGCAGCTCGGGGTCGACGCTGCGCGACTTCGGCTCGATGACGATGCGGATGTCCTCGGCGCTCTCGTCGCGGATGTCGGCGAGGGCCGGGATCCTGCGGGTCAGGACGAGTTCGGCCAGCCGCTCGATCAGCTTGCCCTTCTGCACCTGGTAGGGGATCTCGGTCACGACGATCTGCCAGGTGCCGCGGCCGAGCTCCTCGACCGTCCAGCGTGCCCGGACGCGGAAGCTGCCGCGCCCCGTGCGGTAGGCCTCGACGATGGCGGCGCGCGGCTCGACGATCACGCCGCCGGTGGGGAAGTCGGGCCCCTGGACGATGCCCGCCAGCGTCTCGTCCCGCGCATCGGGCGCGCGGATGAGGTGCAGGCAGGCCTCGACGAGTTCGTCGAGGTTGTGCGGCGGGATGTTCGTCGCCATCCCGACGGCGATCCCTGACGCACCATTGGCCAGCAGGTTGGGGAAGGCGGCAGGAAGGACGACCGGCTCCTCGAGGGTGCCGTCGTAGTTGGGGCGGAAGTCGACGGCGTTCTCGTCGAGCCCCTCCATCAGCGCCTCGGCCGGCGCGCCGAGGCGGGCCTCGGTATAGCGGCTCGCCGCCGCGTTGTCGCCGTCGATGTTGCCGAAGTTCCCCTGCCCGTCGACCAGCGGGTAGCGCATGGCGAAGGGCTGGGCGAGGCGCACCATCGCGTCGTAGATCGCGGCATCGCCATGGGGGTGGTAGTTGCCCATGACGTCGCCGGCGATCTTGGCCGACTTGCGGAAGGCCGAGACCGGGGACAGGCGCAGCTCGCGCATCGCCCACAGGATGCGCCGGTGCACGGGTTTCAGCCCGTCGCGCGCATCCGGCAGTGCCCGGTGCATGATCGTCGAAAGCGCGTAGGTGAGGTAGCGCTCGCCGAGGGCCCGCGACAGCGGTTCCGATCCCGCCGCCTCGCCGGCGGGCGGCACCGCCCCCCCTGCCCCGTCCGGCGCCGCTGCGGGCGCCTCCTCGTCGCTGGCATCGCTCATGGCGGCGGTGTAAAGCGGTCCATGCCACAGGTCCAGTGGTTTGGGCGGCCCGCGGCACAAGATGCAGAAGTCGCACGGGATGCAGAAGTCGATCCCTGTCTCTTATACACATCT
>JAOADN010000060.1 GCA_026417295.1 Paracoccaceae bacterium | reverse complement strand
CAGCATGCGCTCAGGCCGGCAGGGGCGCGCGCCGGGTGAGCGCGAGCCGCTCGCGGACCTCGGCGGGGCCGATGACCCGCGCCCCCATGTTCTCGATGATGGTCACGGCGCGTTCGACGAGCTGCTCGTTCCGCGCGAGCTGCCCCTTGCCGAGCCAGAGATTGTCCTCGAGCCCGACGCGGACATTGCCTCCCGCGAGCACGGCGGCGGCGACATAGGGCAGCTCGTTGCGGCCGAGCGCGAAGGCCGAGAAGTGCCAGCCCGCGGGCACGTTGTTGACCATCGCCATGAAGGTGTTGAGGTCGTCGGGCGCCCCCCAGGGCACGCCCATGCAGAGCTGCACGAGGACCGGCCGGGGGATGACGCCTTCCTCGACGAGCTGGCGGGCGAACCACAGATGGCCGGTATCGAAGGCCTCGATCTCGATCCGCGCGCCGGCGGCGGTCATGCGGGCGGCCATGTCGCGCAGCATGCCGGGGGTGTTGACCATCACGTAGTCGGCCTCGGCGAAGTTCATCGTGCCGCAGTCGAGCGTGCAGATCTCGGGACGGCATTCGACGACATGGGCGACGCGTTCCTCGGCGCCGGCCATGTCGGACTTCTGGCTCATCCGGTTCATCGCCTCGGTGCCGTCGAACATGAGGTCTCCGCCCATCCCGGCCGTCAGGTTCAGCACGACATCGGTGTCGCTGTCGCGGATGCGCTCGGTGACCTCGCGGTAGAGTTCGCGCCGGCGCGAGGGCCTGCCGGTCTCGGGCTCGCGGACGTGGCAGTGCACGATCGCGGCGCCGGCCCTGGCGGCCGCGATGGCGCTGTCGGCGATCTCCTTCGGGCTGCGGGGGACATGGGGGCTGCGGTCCTGCGTGCCGCCCGAACCGGTCACGGCACAGGTGATGAAGACCTCGCGGTTCATGGCAAGCGGCATGGCGGTTCTCCCTGATCCCGACCGTAGTGCCGCGATTCCGGGGCCGGGGGCAAGGCCGGGCGCGACCGGACGGGGGGAGAAAGCGGCGGACGGGCGGGCGCGCCCCCGCGGTCGCGGCCTGCGAGCGAGGAGGCCCCGGCGGGGCCGAGGAGCGGGCGGGCGCGCCCGCGAGGGCGCGGCGTTCACTTCACGGCGCCAGCCGCCATGCCCTTGATGATGTATTTCTCGAGCAGGATGCCGATCAGGATCAGCGGCATGATCGCCGCGGTGGAGAGTGCGGCCATCGACCACCAGCTGATGCCCTGCGACCCGGTCTGGCTTGCCACCATCACGGGCAGCGTGTTGGCATGGGTCGAGGTCAGCAGCGCCGCGAAGAAGTATTCGTTCCAGGTCAGCACGAGCGACAGGATGAAGGCCGCCACCATGCCCGGCAGGGCGATGGGCAGGATGATCGTGAGGAATGCACCCCAGATCGAGAGCCCGTCGACAAGCGCCGCCTCCTCGAGCTCGGTCGGGATCGAGGCGAACTGGTCGCGCATGATCCAGATGACGATGGGCAGCACCGTCAGCGTGTAGAGCAGGATCAGCCCGATCCGGCTGTCGAGCAGCGCGAGCTCCTTGTAGAGGACGAGGAACGGCAGCGCGAGGACCACGGGGGGCAGGATGAGCTGGCTGAGGAAGAAGAAGGAGATGTCGTCGTTCTTCATCCAGGCGAAGCGGTAGGAGAAGCGCGAGAGCCCGTAGGCGGCCAGCGAGCCCAGGATCACCGCGAGCGTCGAGGAGGAAAGCGCGATGATAGCCGAGTTGGCGAAGCGGCGCAGGAACTGCTCGCGCACGGTGGATTCGCTGCCGATCGTGTCGGGCGACAGGCCGAGCGACTTCCAGCCCAGCCATTTCGGCTGGAAGTCCACCCAGGGGATGAGGTCGCCCTTCATGACGTTCGGGGCCATCTTGAAGCTGGTCGTCAGCGTCCAGTAGATCGGGAACAGCGCGATCAGCGTCCACAGGAGCAGGACCGCATAGATCGCGAAGCGCCCCGTCCACCACTTCGCCCGGTGCGCGAGGTCGGCGCCGCCGTCGCGGAAGATCTGGTCGGGCGAGAGGCGGGCAGCTTCCGTCATGGGGCCCTCATGTCCGCGGCCGCGCCCAGCGCCCGGCCAGCTTCATCAGCACCGTCATGAAGACGACGATGATGACGAGGTAGACCATGGCGAGCAGCGTTCCGTAGCCGACATTCGACCGGTCGCGGTATTCGCGGAAGATGAAGCTGGTCACCGTGTCCGTCGCCCCGCCGGGCCCGCCCGAGGTGACGTTGATGACGATGTCGGCGAGCTTCAGCTTGAAGATGATGCGGATCAGGATCGCGGTGACCGAGACCGGCAGCATCAGCGGGAAGGTCACCTCCCAGAAGCTCTTCCAGCCGGTCGCGCCGTCCACCCGCGCGGCCTCGGTCAGCTCCTTCGGGATGGCCTGGAGGCCGGCGAGCAGCATGATCATCATGAAGGGGATGAAGGTCCAGGCATCCATCACCATGATCGTCGCCCGCGCGATCTCGGGCGAGCCGAAGAAGGACGGGTTCTCCCAGCCGAGCCGGCGGGCCAGCGTGGCCAGCGGGCCGAAGCGGACCTCCATCATCGACTTGCCGATCATCCAGCTGACGGCCACCGGCGACAGCATCAGCGGCAGGAGGAAGGCGATGCGGAAGAACTTTCGCGCCCGGATCTGCGCGTTGAGCAGCAGCGCCAGGCCGAAGGCGATGGCGTATTCCGGCAGGATCGCGAGGACATACCAGACCATGTTCCCCAGCGCGTTCCAGTAGAAGGGATCGGTCCACATCTGCCGCAGGTTCGCGAGGCCGTTGAACTGCCGCCCGTCGGGCGAGGAGAGGTTCCAGGACGAGAAGGCGATGAGCAGGCCGAAGAGCAGCGGAAAGACCGTGAGCGAGACGACGAAGAGCGCCGCCGGCAGGACGAAGAGGGTGCGCTTGCCGTGCTCGCCGTAGAGCAGGACCTGCGCCCAGCACAGGCAGGCCGCCCAGAGGACGAAGGCATAGAGCGTCGGGCGCCAGTTGCGGAAGCCGAAATCCGCCTGCCCCGTCACCTGCAGGACCTGCAGCACCGCGACAAGGCCGAGGACGGCGGCCGACAGCCAGACGATGCCGCGCCCGAAGGCGCGGCGCCCGGTCGAGATGTCGTCGGCGGTGACGACGTGGAGAAGATCGCCCGAACTCATGTCAACTGACATGCTAGTGGCTCGCGCGGGCCGAGGAAAGGGCGTTCGGGCGGGATCCCGGCCATGGCCGGGATCCGGGTTCACGCGCGCCGGCCCCGGACGCTCCGGCAAGGGCGGGGCGCCGGCGCAGTGTCATCTTCGCTTTACGCTTGTGACTGTAAATTGTGTGTGACATAGTGGGCCGGCGGCGGTGTCGCCGCGACAGCCGGAACTGCGCCAGGGATTGAGCGGAAGAGACCAGAACAAGGGAAGACGTGCGCCCGCCCGAACATCGTGACGCTGATGTGACAACGGAGGAACCTGCATGCCCGACAACGATCCCGACAAGGTATGGCCGACCGGCCTGACCCTGAGGGAGGCTGAGGAAGTCCACAGCTACCTCATCGACGGCACCCGCGTCTTCGGGGCCATCGCGCTTCTTGCCCATATCCTCGTCGCCGTGACGACGCCGTGGCTCGGCTAGGGGGGCAGTCATGAACAACGCCAAGATGTGGCTCGTCGTGAAGCCGACGGTGGGCATTCCGCTGTTCCTCACCGGGGTCGCGGTCAGCTCCTTCGCCGTTCACGTGGCAGTGCTGAGCAAGACCAACTGGTACAGCAACTACCTGGTCGGCACGCTGGGCACCTACACCGCCTCGGTCGAGGTTCCGGCGACAACGCAGAACGCCTCGCTGACGACACCGGCGCCCGCCGTCGGGCAGGCCGTCCTCGTTGTCCTGCCGGACGGCAGCACGGCGCGCGCGATCCTGCAACCGCCCGTCACCCTGGCTGCCGCGGACGGCAGGCTGCCGGTCCAGGTCGACCAGTAGCCCGGGTCCCCGACGGCGCGGGGGCGACGGGGCCTGTGCACCGGGGTTCCCCCGCCTGAAACCCCGTTCCCCCGGCGGCCGCGCCGCCGGGGGCGGTTGTCCCGACGGGTCGTGCAATGTTCGACTACCGATCCTTCGCGTTGCGGCGGGTGGCGCGCATAGCGCCGCACTACCTGCCCTTTGCCGATGTCGCCTCGCCGGAAGTGCCGCTGTCGCGGCTGCTCAGGCTGTCGCTCTTCCAGGTGACCGTCGGCATGGCGCTGGTCCTGCTGGTCGGCACGCTGAACCGGGTGATGATCGTCGAGCTGCGCGTGCCCGCCTCGCTGGTCGCGGTGATGCTGTCGCTGCCGCTCGTCTTCGCGCCCTTCCGCGCGCTGATCGGCCATCGTTCGGATACGCACCGCTCGGCGCTGGGGATCCGCCGGCTGCCCTACATCTTCCGCGGCACGATGCTGCAGTTCGGCGGCTTCGCGGTGATGCCCTTCGCGCTGCTCGTCCTGTCGGGCTTCGCCGAGGCGGCCGATGCCCCGAAATGGCTGGGCCACGGCTCGGCCGCGCTGGCCTTCCTGCTTGTCGGGGCGGGACTGCACATGGTGCAGACCGTCGGCCTTGCCCTGGCCACCGACCTTGTCCCCGAGGCCGACCAGCCCAAGGTCGTCGGCCTGATGTACGTGATGATGCTGACGGGCATGATCGCCTCGGCCCTGGTCTTCGGCTGGCTGCTGCAGGTCTACACGCCGCAGCGCCTGATCCAGGTGATCCAGGGCGCGGCGGTGGTGACGGTGGTGCTGAACGGCATCGCCATGTGGAAGCAGGAGGCCCGCGACCGCCAGCGCGGCAGTTCCACCGCGCCGCGGCCGCCCTTCCGTGCGGCCTGGGCGGCCTTTGCCGCGCGGCCGGGCGCCGTCGGCCTGCTGGCCGTGGTCGGGCTGGGCACCGCCGGCTTCGGCATGGCCGATGTCCTGCTCGAGCCCTACGGGGGCCAGATCCTGGGCATGACGGTGGGCGAGACGACGCGCCTGACGGCCGTCCTTGCAGGGGGCAGCCTTGCCGGCTTCACCCTGGCCTCGATCGTGCTGAACCGCGGGGCGGACCCGCTGCGCATGGCCGGCCTCGGCGCGCTGGCGGGCGTGCCCGCCTTCCTGGCCATCGCCGCGGCCGCGGCGGGCGGGTCGGTGGCGCTGTTCGTCGCCGCGACGCTGCTTGCCGGCTTCGGCGCGGGGCTTTTCGGCCATGGCACGCTGACGGCCACGATGCGGACGGCCCCGCGCGAACAGGCCGGGCTGGCGCTGGGCGCCTGGGGCGCGGTGGGCGCGACGGCCGCCGGCATCGCCCTGGCGGCCGGCGGCGTGATCCGCGACATCGCGCTGCGGCTCGAGGGCGGCGATGCCGCGCTGCCCTACACGACGGTCTTCGGGATCGAGGCGCTGCTCCTCGTGCTGGCGCTGGCGGCGATCCTGCCCGTCCGCCGGAAACTGTTCGACCCCGCGCGCAGGCGGGCTATCTCTGCCGGGCAGGCCCTGCCCCCCGGCCCGCGCCCCGTGGCCGGGGCCGGGGCCCCGGCGGCCGGAGCCTGAGATGCGCGCGGCCAGACACCTTGCCAGGGAGGGCGGTGACCGATGACGACGATCGTTTCCAGACTCTATGCCGACGCGAGGGCGGCGAACGCGGCCGCCGGGGCGCTGAAGGCGGCCGGCATGCCGGCCTCGGCCGTCGATGTCATCACCAGAGGCGGCGACACGGCGGCCGCGCTGAAGGCGGCGCGCGTGGGCAAGGCCAGCGCCGCAGCCTATGCCCCGCGCATCGAGGCGGGCAATGCGCTGGTCGTGGCGCGCGCGCCCCTGCAGCCCTTCGGCCTGGCCCGCCGGGTGATGGACACGCTGGACCGCTTCGAATCGATCCACGTTCCGGGCGCCGTGCCCGACGACTATGTCCGCGAGACGATCGGCAGCCGCTACGCGCTGAGCGTGCTGACCAGCCACCCGCGCATCTTCAGCCAGGACTTCACGCCCGGCTCGCTGATCAGCCGCGGCCCGGTCACCGCCCTGTTCGGCCTGCCGATGCTGAAGGCCCACCGCACCCGCCGCTCGGCCATGACGGGCACGCGCTTCATGTCGCGCGCCTTCTGGCCGATGCCGCTGATCAGCCGCAGGCCCCGCAGGATCCATGCAGGCGCCTGGAAGATTTCCGAGGCGCTGGGCATCCCCACGCTGTCGCGCCGCAACGGCCCGCTCTGAGCGCGGCCGCCCGCGCCTCCGGCCTCAGGCCGCGGCCTTCCGCAGGACGGTCACCCCGAAGGGCTGCGTCAGCCCGCCGGGCGTCCGGTGCAGGTGGCGGGCGGATCCGGCAATACTGAACCGGCCCGGCGCGAGGCGCGCGATCTCGGCGGCGAGGGCCTCGGGCGACCAGCGCCTGACAGGCAGGCCCGAGCAGGTTCCGGGGCCGTCCTCGGCGAAGGTCATGAGGATCGCCGTGCCGCCGGGGGCCAGCGCCCGGTCCATCGCCGCGACATAGGCGGCGCGATCGTCCGGCGAGGTCAGGAAATGGAACACCGCGCGGTCGTGCCAGAGGGCCCAGCGGGCATCTGGAACCCAGCGCGTCACGTCCGCGCGGATCGTGCGCAGCGCAGGCGTCGGGCCGATGCGGGCACGGACCTTCTCCAGGGCGACTGCCGAGACGTCGAGGATCGTGACCTGCCCGTAGCCCGCCGCGATCAGCCGGTCGGCAAGGCGCGAAAGCCCGGCCCCGACATCGAGGACGGGCTCGTCCGGCCGGGCATGGGCGGTGACGAGCCGGAACGACAGGGCGGGATCGGCCTCGAACCAGGACAGGTCGGCCTCGGCCCGACTGCCGAACCGGTCATCCCAGTGATCCGATCTTTCCTGTTCGTCCATCGCCCCATCTTCCGGACGAAAGGGCGCCCCGGTCTCCCGGAGCGCCCCATTTCCTGCGCAGCGGGCCGCCGCAGCGGGCCGGCCGCGCCCTACATGCCGAGAGAGGCCTTGTAGAGCTTGATCTGGTTCTCGCGGCCGATCTGGTCGGTGATCTTCTCCCAGGCCGCGGCGATGGCGTCCGCCGTTTCCTGGGCCGACTTGTACTGCCCGGCATAACCCTTGGCGAGTTCGTCCTCGGCCACCGAATAGTACTGGAAGATGCCGGGGATGCGCGGCTCGATCGCGGCGTTGGGGTGGTTGTAGCTGTCGCGGTTCGAGCCGAGATAGTCCTCGATGAAGGCCCGGTCGTAGCCCGCCGCTTCCCACTCGTCGAAGTTGAAGTGGCTGTTGCGGTAGGGCTGGAAGCCCGACGGATAGGCCGCCATCCACAGCGAGATGTCCTTGCCGCCGAGATGCGCCGCCGCCGACCAGGCCGCCTTGCGCTTCTTCTCGTCGCCCGAGACGCGGTTGGTGACATAGATGCCCCAGCCGAGATAGGCGAGGTTCGGGGCGAAGTTCTCGGTCTCTTCCCAGGCGCCTGCGGCGTGATTGTAGACGCGCTTGGCGCCGGGGTTGATGTCGAAGCCCACCACGTCGCCCACGACCGAGGTGTCGGAGGTGCGCGCGTTCGAGCCCACGTCGCCCCACCAGGTCAGGGCCGCGCCGGTGCCGGCGAGGAACTGCTGGAAGGCGGTGGCGCCGGGATCGGCGTTGATCTGGTCCGGCGGATAGGCATTCGCCGCGATCAGGTCCATCACGTCCTGGATCGCCTGAACCCAGCCGGGGTTGTTGACGCGCGGCTTCATCGTGTCGGGGTCGAACAGCCAGGCCGGATCGGAGGGATGCTTGACATAGGCCGTCGCGCGGTCCTCGAGGAAGTAGAAGCCGAAGCCGCCCCAGCCCTTGAGCGGGTCGAGGAAGCCATAGGCGGGCTGGCCCGTCAGCGGGTCGGTCTTGCCCTTGAGCGCGATCGACATCGCGTTGACCTCGTCCCAGTGCCTGGGCATGTCGGCGAGGCCCGAGATCGATCCGTCGCCGAAATAGTCCTTGCGGTAGGCCAGCGTGTGGCAGTCGCCGTCGATGGTGATGCGGTAGGTCTTGCCGTCCCAGGTGCCCACCGGGGGCTTGAGATAGTTCACGAGGTCGTCGGCCTCGATCTGCTGGGCCACCCAGTCGGGCATCGGGTCAAGCAGGCCCTGGCCGGCCGTGTCGCCCTCGAAGGGCGCGCCCATCTCGATGATGTCGAAGTCCACGGTGCCCGTGGCGATCGACTGCTGGAGCCGCGGGTTGTAGTCGGCCTGGGCGAGGTCGATCCAGTTGATCTTGGCGCCGGTATAGGCCTCCCACGGCTTGAGGAAGCCGCGGAACAGCACGTTGTGCAGGTTCTGGTTGTTGAGCCCCATGAAGGTCAGCTCGACCCCCGCGAATTCGCCCTCGGCGACATTGGCCTTGGTCGGGCCGAGGCACATCTCGCCCACCTTCTGCCAGTCGGCATCCGTGGGCGACCCCGCGCCGACGCCGGGGATCTTCAGGATCTCGGCACGCAGGTTGTCCTGCGCCATCGCCCGGCGGGGCATCAGGCCGGCGCTGCCCATCGCCGCGACGGCGCCAAGGCTGGTTGCGCCCTTCAGCAGGCCGCGGCGGGACATGCCCGCGACAACGGCATTGTAGAGTTCGACCTTCACGACGAGTCCTCCCTAGGGTTGCGCGCCGTAGCTTCCGCCTCGGCGTCTTGTTTTCGGGCCGTGGCGCCGCGGCGCCGGGCCCTTCGCGCCGGCCGCCGCAGGCAGCTTGCCGGGCCGGAGTCGCGGCCCGCCGGCGTCAAATTGGGCCGGGGCGGACGGCCTGTCAAGTTTCTAACATGTTAGTATGGTCAGGTCATGGACAGGCCGGCGACCCTCGGCTACTGCTGGCCCCCAGGGGACGGGGAAGACGGGCAGGCCATGGCCGAAGTCACCATACGCGGGCTCGCGAAATCCTATGGCGGCGTGAAGGTGATCGAGGGGCTCGACCTCGACATCCCGGACGGCGGATTCGTCGTCCTCGTCGGCCCTTCGGGCTGCGGCAAGTCGACGCTGCTGCGGATGATCGCGGGGCTCGAGGAGATCACGGCGGGCACGATCCGCATCGGCGAGCGGGTGGTCAACAACCTGCCGCCCAGCGAGCGCGACATCGCCATGGTGTTCCAGAACTACGCGCTCTACCCCCACAAGACCGTGGCCGCCAACATGGGCTTCGCGCTGAAGATGCGCGGCGTCCCGCGCGAGGAGATCCGCGCCAAGGTCGAGCGTGCGGCGGGGATCCTGGGCCTCACGCCCTATCTCGACCGCTATCCCCGCGCGCTCTCGGGCGGGCAGCGCCAGCGCGTGGCGATGGGGCGCGCCATCGTGCGCGACCCGCAGGTGTTCCTCTTCGACGAGCCGCTCTCGAACCTCGACGCCAAGCTCCGCGTCCAGATGCGGGCCGAGATCCGCGAGCTCCACCAGCGGCTGGCCACAACCACCGTCTACGTCACCCACGACCAGATCGAGGCGATGACCATGGCCGACAAGATCGTGGTCATGCAGGCGGGCCGGATCGAGCAGGCCGGCGCGCCGCTCGATGTCTACGACCGGCCGGCCAATACCTTCGTCGCGGGCTTCATCGGCAGCCCGGCGATGAACATGATCCCCGGCACCGTGCGCGGAGGCGCCGTCGAGACCGCGGCCGAGGCGGGCGGGGCGCGGCTGCCGCTGCCCCCCGGCGCGGCCGCCGCCGAGGGCCAGGCCGTCATCTACGGCATGCGCCCCGAGGACCTGTCGATCGCCGCGCCCGGCACCGCCGCCGCCATCGCCGGCACGGTGGCCGTGGTCGAGCCGACGGGGTCGGAGACCCATGTCGTCATGCGCGCGGGCGACCGCGATCTCGTTGCGCTGTTCCGCGAGCGCCACGGTTTCCGCCCCGGCGAGGGGCTGACGCTGGCGCCCGATCCGGCCAAGGCACATCTCTTCGACGCCGCAAGCGGGGCGCGGCTGTGACGCGCACGGTCCTCTGCTTCGGCGATTCGAACACCCACGGCACGCCGCCGATGCCCCATCTCGACTTCATCGGCCGCTGGGGGCGCGAGGAACGCTGGCCGGGGGTCATGGCGGCCGCCCTCGGCCCGGCCTGGCACGTCGTGGAAGAGGGCCATCCCGGCCGCACCACCGTCCATCCCGACCCGATCGAGGGGGCCCACCGCAACGGCCTCGCCGTCCTGCCCGCGCTGCTCGAAAGCCACTGGCCCATCGACCTCGTCATCGTCAAGCTCGGCACCAACGACCTCAAGCCGCGCTTCGCCGTCAATGCCGGCGACATCGCCCTGGCCGTCGGGCGGCTGGCCGATGCCATCCTCGCCTCGGGCGCGGGTCCGGGCGGGGCCGCCCCGGCCATCCTCCTCGTCGCGCCGCCGCCGATCCTCGAGGCGGGCTGCCTGGCCGAGATGTTCGCCGGCGGCCGCGCGAAGTCGCTGCGCCTGGCCGGCGCGATCCGCGCCGAGGCCGAGCGCCGCGGTCTGCCCTTCCTCGACGCGGGCAGCGTCATCGCCGTGGACCCGCTGGACGGCATCCATTACGGCAGGGCCGCCCACGCCGCCCTCGGCGCCGCCCTCGCGGCCGAGGTCCGGCGGCTCTGGCCTTGACGCCGGGCGGGCCGTCCGGCCAACCTGAGACCAAGGGAGGACCGAAATGCTGAAGGGCATCGATCCGCGCCTCAACGCCGAGGTGCTGCACGTCCTGCGCGCGATGGGCCACGGCGACGTGCTCATCCTCGCCGACACCAACTTCCCCTCCGATTCGGTGGCCAGCCACACGGTCCGGGGCGAACTCTTCCGGATGGACAACCTGACCGCGGCCGAGGCCGCGGCGGCGGTCCTCTCGGTCATGCCGCTCGACACCTTCGTGGACGATTTCGCCGGCCGCATGGAAGTCGTGGGCAGGCCGGCCGAGATTCCGCCCGTCCAGGCCGAGGTCCAGGCCGAGATCGACCGCGCCGAGGGCAGCCACCGTCCGATGGTGGGCATCGAGCGCTTCGCCTTCTACGACGTGGCGCGCAAGGCCTATGCCGTGATCCAGACGGGCGAACGGCGCTTCTACGGCTGCTTCATGTTCCGCAAGGGGGTGATCCCGCCGGATGCCTAGACCCTCCGCCCCTCCCGCGTCCGCGGCGGGCGCGGCCCCGCGCGGCGCCGCCCCGCGCCCGTCCTTCATCCGGGCCCAAGTACTCCGGGGGGTCGCGGGGGGCAGCGCCCCCCGCCCCGCCCGGCCGCGAGGCCGGGCATGAACCCCGTCGTCATCCTCGGCGTCTTCGTCGCCGACACCGCCTACCGCGCCGAACGCCAGCCGCGCATGGGCGAGACGATCCTCGGGCGGTCCTTCGTGCTCGGCCCCGGCGGCAAGGGCTCGAACCAGGCCGTCGCCGCGGCGCGCGCGGGGGGCGAGGTGCATTTCATCAGCCGCCTCGGCCGCGACGCCTTCGCCGACATGGCGCGGGCGACCTGGGCGGGGGCCGGGGTCAGGCCGGTCATCACCGAGGATCCCGCAAGCTATACCGGCGCGGCCTACATCTTCATCGAGGACGCGACCGGCAACAACGCCATCATCATCGCGCCGGGCGCGGCCGCGCGCATCGACGCAGCCGACATCGAGGCCAGCCGCGACCTGATCGCCGGGGCGCGCGTCGCCGTCACCCAGCTCGAGCAGCCGGTCGGGGCCGCGCTGCGCTTCCTGCAGATCGCCCGGGCCGGCGGGGCGACGACGATCCTCAATCCCGCCCCGGCCGCGCCGCTTCCCGACGAGATGCTCGCGCTCTGCGACTACGTGACCCCGAACGAGAGCGAGGCCGAGGCCCTGACCGGCCTGCCGGTGACGCCCCCGGCGGAGGCCGAGCGCGCCGCCGATGCGCTGATCGCCCGCGGGCCGCGGGCCGCCGTCATCACGCTGGGCGAGAAGGGGGCGCTGCTGCGCCGGGACGGGATCTCGGTCCATGTCCCGGTCTTCGACGCCGGCCCCGTGGTCGAGACGACGGGCGCGGGCGACGCCTTCAACGGCGGCTTCGCGGTGGCCCCTGGCCGAGGGGCGCAGCCCCGCCGAGGCGGTCCGCTTCGGCTGCGCCACCGCCGCCATCAGCGTCACCCGGCCCGGCACCGCGCCCTCGATGCCTTCGCGGGCCGAGATCGAGGCGCTGCTCGCCGGCTGAAGGACCGGCCGGCCCCTGCAAGGAGGTTTCCCATGCCCCCCTCCCGCCGCGCGCTGACGACGATCGTCGCCGTCCTCGCCCTCGGGGCGGCGCTGCCGGCGGCCGGGCAGGACGCCCCCGCGCTCGACATCGCTGTGCTGACCGGCTGCCTTTCCGCGGCGGCGGGCGACGATGCCGCCCGGCGCGCCTGCATCGGGCGGGCGGCCTCGGCCTGCATGCAGAGCGAGTCGGGGCAGACGACCGCCGGCTCGGTGAGCTGCCTTGCGGCCGAGCGCGACTGGTGGGAGGCCCGCCGCGCCACGGCCTTCGCCGAGGTCCTCGCGCGGATGCGCCGGGGCGATGCCGAACTGGCCGGGCTCGGCAGCGCCGCCCCGGCGCGGGCGCCGCTCGGCGAAGCGGCCGAGGCCGCCTGGGCCGCCTGGAAGGCGGCCGAATGCGCCTTCGAGGCCGCCCAGTGGGACGGCGGCACCGGCGCGGGGCCGGCGGCGGCCGCCTGCGACATGCAGATCACCGGCGAAAGGGCGCTCTGGCACGAGGCCGCGCTGGCCGGCGACTAGAACGCGCGAAGGCCCCCCGGGGCGACCGTCCCCGACCTGCCGCGGCGACAGGCCCGGCACGCGCGCCGCAGCGGCGCCCCGCAGACTGCAGATTCAGATCTCGTCGCGCCCGATCAGGCCGTACTTGCGCAGCTTGACATAGAGCGACTGGCGCGACAGGCCCAGGATCTCGGCCGCGGCGACACGGTTGTTGCGCGACTGGGCCAGGGCCGCCTCGATGCACATCTTCTCGATCACGTCCGTCGTCTCGGCCACGATGTCGCGCAGGGGCGCCGTCCCGACGAGGTTCGCCGCGCCGCGGCCCTGCCCCTCGCGCGGGGGCAGCGCCCGCACCCTGCCGGGGTCCGGCCCGCCGGCGTCGCGGATGACGAGGCCCAGCCCCTCGCCCTGGCCCGTGGCGAGCCAGGTCGCCGAGACCTCGGCCTCGGTCTCGTCGCCGAAGGCCGTCCGCAGCCGCGTCGGATAAAGCCGCACCGCACCGCCAAGGCGCGCGGCCCCGGACAGCGCACGCATGTCGGCGGCGCCGCGCGCCAGGAAGTCGGCCATCGGCCGGCCGCGCGCCGACAGCACGCTGGGCAGGGCCGTCATCCGCAGGAAGGCGTCGTTGGCGACGCGGATCGTGCCCGCGGCATCGGTGAAGACCACGGCATCCGGCCCCCGGCGGTAGAGACCGGCAAGATCGGCCGCCAGGGGATCGGCCTCGGCCTGGCGCTCGCGCCGGCCGTCGAAGCGCAGCAGCGCATGCCATTCGCCGCCCGCCCGGTAGAGCGTCGGCACCGCGGCGATCGGGCGGCCGGTCCGCGCAAGCACCAGGTGCAGCGTCGCCGTGTCGGCGCCCGCGGCGATCCAGCCGGCCAGTTCGGCGCGGCCGGCGGCATCGAGCTCGGCCTCGAGCAGGCGGCCCGCCAGGCCCCCGGGGGCCGCGCCGAAGACATCCTCGGCGATCGCGTTGGCATCGAGGATGCGCCCCGATCCCAGCGCGAAGACCATGATGCCGTCGCGGCTGGCGGCGATCATGGCGCGCAGCTTGGCCTCGAGGTCGCGCTGCTCCTGATGCTCGCGCTCGAGCGCGATCTGCATCCGCACGAGATCCTGCTGGGCCTCGGCCAGCGGGCGCAGGTCGCGGCCGACCATCAGGAAGGCGCCCTCGCCGTCCATCCTGTGCAGCGAATACTGCACGGGGAAGGCCCACATCGTGCGGTCCTCGGGGTCGGCGTGGTTCAGCTCCAGCGCCCTGACCGGAACGGGCGCCGCGCGCAGCTCTGCCACCCGCGCCGCCAGCTTCGCGGCACTCTCGCGCGTGAACAGGTCCGTGACCTTCGCCCCCTGCCAGTGGTCGATCGAGCCGAAGGACCGGTGATGGGGATTGGCCATGACCGCCTGCACGATGTCGTCCTTCGACACGAAGACCGACACGTCGCCCGCCATCGCCACGACCTGCGCCAGAAGGTCGGGCGCGATCAGCGGCAGGGCCCCGGCGCGGATGAAGGCGGTGAGGTCCGTCGTCATCGCCCGCCCCTCCCCGCGCCGAGGATGGCCGCGCCCGAACCGAGCAGCGTGGCGATGCCCCCGGGCACGATCTGCGGCAGGCCGGGATCGTGCAGCGCATCCGGCGCGATCCGCCCGAGGATCGCCCCGCCGAGCAGGACGGGCGCCGGCGTCCGGGCGCGGATCCGCCGGGTCAGGCCGCTGACCCTGTCGAGGCGGTCGATGCTGGCCACCGACAGCAGGACGGCATCGAATTCCGGGCGGGCGGCGGCGGCCTCGACCTCGTCATCGGGCGGGCAGAAGCCGGCGGCCACCGAGAATCCGGCGCGCCGCAGCTGGTGCACCGCCGTCGCCGCGCCGAGGATGTGGTCCTCGCCCTGCGGCACGACGACCAGGACAGCCCCGGCGCGCTGCGGGCGCGCCTGCGGCGGAAAGATGCAGGGCACGTCGCCGATCACCCGGTGCAGCACCGCGCAGCCGCGCGTCACGTCGGCAAAGCTCAGCCGGTCGTCGCACCAGGCCGTTCCCAGCCAGTCGGCGACGGGGCCGACATAGATGTCGATCATGGCGAGCGGGCCGACACCCAGGCTGCGTGCAAGGGCCAGGACCGAGCCGCCGTTCGCCCCCGCGCGCAGCGTCTCGTGCGCCAGCCGCTCGGTGGTGGCCGGGTCTGCGGTACCCGCCACGATGGGGCGGCGCGCGACCTCGGCCAGGGCCTCGTCCGCGAGCTGCCGGACCGAGGACGCCTCGTCCGTCAGCCGCCAGGCGATCTTGCCGGCCAGGATGTCGTGCACGCTCCGGCCTCCCTGCGGGGCGGGCGCCGGCCCGTGCCGGTGCCGCCGGGGGCGGACGGCGGGCCGCCCGCATCCCGCCCGCATCCCCTTCTCGCACAGCTTGCCGGGGAATCATAGCGCCAACGATCCGGCATCCGTCCGGAAGCGGGCTCGCGGCGGGCCCGCGAGGGGGCCGGGGGCGGGCGATCACGCGACCGCGAGGCGGCGCAGGGGCGATTGCCTGTCCGCTTGATCGGGATCAATGTCGCCCGCATGTCTGTCCGGCATCCAGGCCGGAAGCGGACGGGCGGGCCGCCGCGGCCACGGGAAGGACGACAATGGATTTCGAATCGCTGTTCCGGGCCGATCTTTCGGCTTTGCGTGCCGAGGGGAACTACCGTGTCTT
>JAOADN010000005.1 GCA_026417295.1 Paracoccaceae bacterium | reverse complement strand
CATGTCGAGATAGGCAGCACATTCGGTGATCAGCTCATCCTGCTGCCCGGCGAAGAAATGATTGGCGCCGGGCATCGTCTTTTGCGTGATGGTGATTCCCTTCTGGGTCTTCAGTTTGTCGACAAGGCCTTGCACATCCTTGGGTGGCGCGACGCGGTCCTGATCGCCGTGGATGATCAGGCCCGACGATGGGCAGGGCGCAAGGAACGAGAAATCATAGGTGTTCGGCTGCGGCGCGACCGAGATGAAACCTTCGATCTCGGGGCGGCGCATCAGCAACTGCATGCCGATCCAGGATCCGAACGAGTAGCCCGCGACCCAGCAGGTCTTCGAATCCGGATGCAGGGACTGCACCCAATCCAATGCGCCAGCGGCGTCCGCAAGCTCACCTGCGCCATGGTCGAATTCGCCCTGGCTGCGGCCTATGCCGCGGAAATTGAAGCGCAGGACCGTAAAGCCGCGCTTCTGGAACAAGTAGAACAGATCATAGACGATCTTGTTGTTCATCGTGCCGCCGAACTGCGGATGCGGATGCAGGATGATCGCGATCGGGGCGTCAGGCTGCTTCTGGGGGTGGTATCGTCCCTCGAGGCGACCGTCCGGGCCGGGGAAGATGACTTCGGGCATGGATCTCTTCGGTCTTTCCTGTGTCACGCGGGCCCGCAACCGTCATTCTTGACGATTTTTCTAGGGCACCCTAGAATTGTTCTAAACTCACCGGGGCGCGAGGCGTCCCGCCCAGGGTGGATGGGAAGTAAGCGGCCCGACCACCGGCGTCAACGTCTTTCCCCCCGGAACGCGCCCGGGGGGCGTGGAGTCAGCGATGAAACTGTCGACGAAGGGGCGCTATGCGATGGTCGCCCTGACCGATCTGGCCACGGCGGGCTCGAACGAGCTGACCTCGCTGGCCGAGATCTCGCGCCGGCAGGACATCTCGCTGCCCTATCTCGAGCAGCTATTCGTCAAGCTGCGGCGGGCGGGGCTGGTCGATTCCGCGCGCGGGCCGGGCGGGGGATACCGGCTGGCGCGGGACCCCTCGGAGATCCGGGTGAGCGACGTGCTGGAGGCCGTGGACGAGACGGTGAGCGCCCTGCACATGGGGGCGGGCGCGACGGGCGCGGTTTCCGGATCGAAGGCGCAGTCGCTGACCAACCGGCTGTGGGAAAGCCTCAGCGCCAACGTCTATGTCTTCCTGCACCAGACGCGGCTGTCGGACGTGGTGCGCAACGAGCTGACGCCCTGCCCGGCAGTGCCTGCGCTGCTGCATGTGGTGGACGAATGACCGCCCCGCGGCTTTACCTCGACTGGAACGCCTCGGCGCCCCTGCGAGCCGAGGCGCGGGCGGCGATGGCGGCGGCGATGGATGTCGCGGGCAACCCGTCCTCGGTCCATGCCGAGGGGCGGGCGGCGCGCGCCCTGGTCGAGAAGGCGCGTGCGCAGGTCGCCGCGGCGGTCGGCTGCAAGCCGGGCGAGGTGATCTTCACCTCGGGCGCGACCGAGGCGGCGGCGGTGCTGGCCCGCCTGGCCGGGCCGGTCGAGGTGGACCCCACGGCCCATGACTGCCTTTGGGCGCACCGCCGGCCGGGCGAGGGGCGGGGCATCCTGGCCTGGGGCCATGCCAACAACGAGACCGGGATCGTCGCCGAGCCGCCGGCGGACGGGCGGCCCGTGCTTCTCGACATCGTGCAGACGGTGGGGCGGGTGCCCTTTTCCTTCGCCTGGTCGGGGGCGGAGATGGCCATCGTCTCGGCCCACAAGTTCGGCGGTCCGAAGGGCGTGGGCGCGCTGATCGTCCGCGACGGGGTCGAGGTGCCGGCCGGCCCCGCCGGCGGCGGGCAGGAGCTGGGCCGGCGCGCGGGAACGGAGAACGTGATCGGCATCGCCGGCATGGGGGCGGCGGCCGAGGCGGCGGCGCGCGATCTGGCCGACGGCGTCTGGGAGGGCGTGCGCGCCGTGCGCGACGCCTTCGAGGCGGCGCTGGAAGCCGGGCAGACGGGGACTACCATCGTCGGCAGGGGTGGCGTACGTCTGCCCAACACGACCTGCATGGTCACGCCGGGCTGGAAGGGAGAGACGCAGGTGATGCTGATGGACCTTGCGGGCTATGCCGTATCGGCCGGGGCGGCCTGTTCCTCGGGCAAGGTGCGCGCAAGCCGCGTCCTGGCCGCGATGGGTTTCGACGCGACGGAAGCGGCCTCGGCGCTGCGCGTCTCGATCGGGCCGGGCACGGGCCGCGAGGAGATGCTGCGATTCGCCGAGGCCTGGACGGCCGCGGCCCGCAGGCGGACCGCGAAGGCCGCGTGAACAACATGGCAGAGGATACTGTTCTGAAAACGGAAAACACGATGGCCTTCGACGAGGACAAGACCCTGCCCGCGGCCGGGCTGCGCGACGGCGTGGACCGCGAGACGGTCGAGACCGTGCAGAACATGGGCGCCTACAAGTACGGCTGGCAGACCGAGATCGAGACCGAGTACGCGCCCATCGGCGTGAACGAGGACATCGTCCGCCTGATCAGCGAAAGGAACGGCGAGCCGGACTGGATGACCGAATGGCGGCTTGCCGCCTTCCGCCGCTGGCAGGGCATGGAGGAGCCGCGCTGGGCCATGCTGCGCTATCCCGAGATCGACTACCAGGCGCAGTACTACTATGCACGGCCGAAGAGCATGCGGACCCGGCCGAAATCGCTGGAGGAAGTGGACCCCAAGCTGCTGGCGACCTATGCGAAGCTGGGGATTCCGCTGAAGGAACAGATGCTTCTGGCCGGAGTCGAAGGTGCGGAAGGAGCCCCGGCCGAGGCCCGGAGGGTGGCGGTGGACGCCGTCTTCGACAGCGTGTCCGTGGGCACGACCTTCAAGGAGGAACTGGCGAAGGCGGGGGTGATCTTCTGCCCGATCTCGGAGGCCATCCGCGAACATCCCGATCTGGTGCGGAAGTATCTCGGCTCGGTCGTGCCGCCCAGCGACAACTTCTTCGCCACGCTCAACTCGGCGGTCTTCTCGGACGGGTCCTTCGTCTACATCCCGCCGGGCGTGCGCTGCCCGATGGAGCTTTCGACCTATTTCCGCATCAATGCCGAGAACACGGGCCAGTTCGAGCGCACGCTCATCATCGCCGACAGGGGATCCTACGTGAGCTACCTCGAGGGCTGCACCGCGCCCAAGCGCGACGTGGCCCAGCTGCATGCCGCGGTCGTCGAGATCGTCGTGCTCGAGGATGCCGAGGTGAAGTATTCCACCGTGCAGAACTGGTATCCGGGCGACGAGGAGGGGCGCGGCGGGGTCTACAACTTCGTCACCAAGCGGGCCGACTGCCGCGAGGCGCGGGCCAAGGTGATGTGGACCCAGGTCGAGACCGGCAGCGCGATCACCTGGAAATACCCCTCATGCATCCTGCGCGGCGAGGGCAGCCAGGGCGAGTTCTACTCGATCGCCATTGCCAACAACCACCAGCAGGCCGATACCGGGACCAAGATGATCCATCTTGGGAAGAACACCCGCTCGCGCATTGTTTCCAAGGGAATTTCTGCCGGGAAGGCGCAGAATACCTATCGCGGGCTGGTCAGCATCCATCCGCGCGCCACGGGCAGCCGCAACTACACGCAGTGCGACAGCCTGCTGATCGGCGACCAGTGCGGCGCACATACCGTGCCCTACATCGAGGTGAAGAACAACGCGAGCCGGGTGGAGCACGAGGCGACGACGTCGAAGGTGGACGAGGACCAGCTCTTCTACTGCCGCAGCCGCGGGATCGACGAGGAGGCGGCGGTGGCGCTGGTGGTGAACGGCTTCTGCCGCGAGGTGCTGCAGGCGCTGCCCATGGAATTCGCCATGGAGGCGCAGAGCCTGGTGGCGATCAGCCTCGAGGGGAGCGTGGGGTGAGCGGGGCTTCCACGGCGGCCGCCGAAGCAGCGGCCAAGGGCGGACAGGTGGGGGAGGCGCACGAAGCGGGCGGCGCCGCCCATGTGAGACTGCTGCTCGACACGTTGAGGCTGGACCGGCCAGTCCGCATCCTCGACGTGGGCGCGAGCCCGATCATCCCGGCGCCATACCGCCCGCTGCTCGCGATGGGCGGCTGCGAGATCGTGGGATTCGAGCCGAACCCCGAGGCGTTCCGCCGTCTGGAGGAGACGAAGTCTGCGCGGGAGACCTACTTCCCCTTCGCTGTCGGCAACGGCTCGCGCGGGGAACTGAAGATCTACAAGTCTCCGGGCTTCACGTCGCTTTTCGAGCCCTACCTCGCCGCCTCGGCCTTCGTCGGGACGCGGAGCTGGCGGAAGATCGAGAAGCGCGTGCCCCTCGAGACGGTGCGGATGGACGACCGGACAGATGTCGGACCGTTCGACCTGTTCAAGATCGACATCCAGGGCGGTGAACTGGATGTGTTTGCCAATGCACGTGCGGCGATGGCCGGCACGATGGCCGTGATCGTCGAGATGCGCTACTACCCCATCTACGCGGGCGAGCCGATGATCGGCGGGGTGGACGGGGAGCTGCGCGCGCAGGGCTTCTTCATTCACAAGTTTCTCGGCGTCAAGTCCAAGCCGGTTCCGAATTCGCAGATGGCCCGCCTGAGAAAGCGGCGCGTTGCCGATCAGGCGATCGACGGGGACGTCGTCTATGTCAGGGACATGGCGAAGGTCGCCCAATATTCCGACGGGCAGCTTTCGCGCCTTGCGATCCTTGCGGCGTCGGTATTCGAGAGCCACACCCTGGCGCTGTTCTGCCTTGATCATCTGGCCGGTCGGGGCGCCGTGCCCGGCGATCTTGCCGCCCGCTACGTCGACCTGCTTCCCGAGAGCCTGAGGGAGCCGGAGGGGGCGGTGCCTGCGGCGGAGGACGAAGATTGATCATGCCCGCGCCGAAGCCTGCCGAAGGGGGCGAAGCTTGTGCCCCATTGCGGCGTCATCGGGGCGCGGGTGCCGCGAAATGCCCCGATTCCGATCCCGATTTCCGCCCGAATGGGGGTGTTCCCTGCGTCCCGGAGCCGGCGGCTGGGTGGGCCACGGGCAAGGGTGCGCTGGGGGCGCGGGATGGCAGTCCAGACAGTAGACCAGAAGGTCGCATTCCAGGAGCGGCTGAAGCGGATCAACGCGGGCCGGCAGTACGAGCCCGAGGACGTGATCGGTCACCGCACGCAGAAGTCCTTCAACCGCCGCTACGGCACGAAGCCGCGGCGCAGGCGGTCGTTCGCGGACATCCTGATGCTGCCCATCGCCTTCCTTTCGGGGATCGTCGCGGTCTTCGGCGGGCGGTTCCTCTACTTCCACCTGGCGCAGATGGAGGGGATGCCCGAGGCCTTCGTCAATCTCGGCGGGCGGGGGATGCTGATCTTCGCGCTGGTGCTGGCGGGCATCCTGACGGTGGTCTTCCATCTGTCCACCCGGCCGCGGATGCAGGCCCTGGCGCTGGGCTGCCTGCTCATGCATTTCGGCGAGAGCGCGATGGCCTCGAACGCGCCGGAGCTCTGGGCCGAGATGTTCTCGCCCGACTATGCGGCCGAGCTGGCCGCGCAGGGCGCGGGCTTCAGGCTGACCCCTGCCGCCGGCTGACCGGCCGGCCCTTCTCCCCTGCGCGCGGCGCGGACCTGCGGTCCGTCGCCGCCGATTTCCCCCCTGCGCGCGGCGCGGACCTGCGGTCCGCCGCCGCCGATTTCCCCCCTGCGCGCGGCGCGGACCTGCGGTCCGTCGCCGCCCCCTGCCATCCTGAGAGGATCAGATGCTGACCATCCGCGACCTGCACGTGAAGCTCGAGGACGAGGACAAGGAGATCCTCAAGGGCGTGGACCTGACCGTCGAGGCCGGGCGCGTCCATGCGATCATGGGCCCGAACGGATCGGGCAAGTCCACCCTGTCCCATGTCCTGGCCGGGCGCGAGGGCTATGCCGTCACGCAGGGCTCGGCAGAGCTGGAGGGGGCGGACCTGCTGGCCATGGAGCCCGAGGAGCGCGCCGCCGCCGGCCTGTTCCTGGCCTTCCAGTACCCGGTCGAGATTCCGGGCGTGGGGAACATGACCTTCCTGCGCACGGCGCTGAACGCCCAGCGCAAGGCGCGGGGCGAGCCCGAGGTGAGCGCGGGGGATTTCCTGAAGCTGGTGCGCGAGAAGGCGAGGACGCTGAAGATCGATGCCGAGATGCTGAAGCGGCCGATCAACGTGGGCTTCTCGGGCGGCGAGAAGAAGCGCAACGAGATCCTGCAGATGGCGGTGCTGGAGCCGCGCATGTGCATCCTGGACGAGACCGATTCGGGGCTGGACGTGGATGCGATGCGGCTGGTCGCCGATGGCGTGAACGCGCTGCGCGATGCCGGGCGCGGCTTCCTGGTCATCACCCATTACCAGCGGCTGCTCGACCACATCCGCCCCGATGTCGTCCATATCATGGCCGACGGCCGCATCGTCAGGACGGGCGGGCCGGAGCTTGCGCTGGAGGTCGAGCGCAACGGCTATGCCGGCATCCTGGCCGAGGTGGCGTGATGGCCCTGCTTGCACGCGACCCGCGGCGCCAGCCCGAGACCGAGGCGCGCATCGCCGCGCTTGACCTGCCGCGCGGCGGCTTCACGCGGGCGGCGCGGGCCGAGGCTCTGGCGCGGCTGCGCGGCTTCGGCCTGCCGTCGCGGCGCGACGAATACTGGCGTTTCACCGATCCTGCGGATCTTGCCGCGCCCGCGCCGGCGGCAGGCGCGCCCTTCGATCCGCGGGAAGCCCATGTCTTCGCCGGAACGGACCGGCTGGAGATCGTCTTCGTCGATGGCGTCTTCGATCCCGCCCGCTCGGGGCCCCTGGATCTGGCCGGGGTCGAGATCACGCGGCTGGCCGAGGCCGACCGGGCCGACATCCACTGGGCGCAGGGGATCTACGGCACGCTCGAGGCGGCGGGACAGGCGGCGGTGCCGCGCCCGCTGGCGGCGCTGAACACGGGCGCGGCGACCGACGGGATCCTGATGCGGGTGACGGGCCGCGCGGCAAGGCCCGTCTGCCTGGTCCACGAGCGGCGCGCGGCGGCATCCGACGCGGTGCTGCACCACTGCATCCGGGTCGAGCCGGGGGCGGAGGTGACGCTGCTGGAGACGGGCACGGCAGCGGCGCGGCTGAACGCGGTGATGGAGGTCGATGTCGCCGCGGGCGGGCGGTTCCACCATGTCCGCGTGCAGGGCCGCGACCACGGGCGGCGCGCGGCGACCCACATCTTCGCGCGGGTCGGGGCGGGGGCGCTGTTCAAGTCCTTCACCCTGGCGATGAACGGCGTGCTGACGCGCAACGAGGCGGTGATCGAGCTGGCGGGGGCGGGGGCCGTTGCGCATGTGGCCGGCGCGGCCCTGGGCGACGGGGCGACAGGCGCCTTCCACCATGACGACACGGTCTTTGTCACCCATGACGCGGTGGGCTGCGAGAGCCGGCAGGTCTTCAAGAAGGTGCTGCGGCACGGCGCCGTGGGCGTGTTCCAGGGCAAGATCCTGGTCAGGCCGGGGGCGCAGAAGACCGACGGCTACCAGATCAGCCAGGCGCTGCTTCTGGACGAGGACAGCCAGTTCCTGGCCAAGCCGGAGCTGGAGATACACGCCGACGACGTGAAGTGCAGCCACGGCTCGACCACCGGCGCGCTGGACGCGACGGCGCTGTTCTACCTGCGCTCGCGCGGGGTGCCGCGGGATGCGGCCGTCACGCTGCTTGTCCTGTCGTTCCTGGCCGACGCGATCGGCGAGATCGAGGACGAGGCGCTGCGGCAGGCGATCGTGGAGCGGCTCGAGGCCTGGCTCGCCCGCCACCGGGCCTGAGGCGGGAAGGCGGCGGCGGTAGGCCATGGCAGTCACCACGGACATCCTGCAGAGCTACCGCGACCCCGGCGGGGTCATGCGCCGGATGCTGGCGCAGGGCCCGCGCGAGGACCGCGCGGCTGCCGTGCTGATGCTGGCCGCGGCGCTGATCTTCGTGGCCGGCCTGGCCCCGGCCCGGCGGGCGGCCTTGCTGGACCCGACGGTGCCGCTGGAGGCGCTGGTCGCGGGGCGGCTGATGGCCGCGGTCTTCGTCATGCCGCTTGTCGCCTACGCCGTCGCCTGGGCCAGCCATCTGGTCGCACGCCTGATGGGCGGGCGGGGAAGCGCCCATGGCGCGCGGCTGGCGCTGTTCTGGGCGCTGCTCGCCGTCTCGCCGCTGATGCTGGTGCAGGGCCTGATCGCCGGGCTTGCCGGGCCGGGGCCGGCCCTGACGCTGTCGGGGGCCGTGGTCTTCGGGGCCTTCCTGTGGATCTGGTTCGGCGGGCTGCGGGCGGCCGCCTTCGGGGGGCAGCCGGCATGAGCGGCCCCTTCGCCCCGGTCCTGCCGCTCCTGCGGACGACGCTCGGCGATCCCCGCGCCGGGGCGCGCGGGCTGCTGGCGCTGGGCCTTCCGGTCGAGGCGCGCTGGCTGGCGGCCGGGACCGTGGTGGTGCTGAGCCTGCTCATGTCGCAGCTTCTGCTGCTGGCGGCGCCGGCCGATCCGTCGAACCCGGTCGAGACGATGATGCGCAGCCCGCTTGCCGCGGCGACGACGCAGGGGCTGCTGATCCTGGGCCTGGCCTTCGGCATGTCGGTGGTTGCGGGCTGGTTCGGCGGCACGGCGCGCTTTGCCGACGGCCTGCTGCTGGCGGCCTGGCTGGAATTCGTGCTGCTGGTCGTCCAGCTGGGGCTGGTGGCCGTGCTGCTTGTCCTGCCCGCCCTGTCGCTGGTTGCGGGGATCCTGTCGGTGGGCCTGTTCTTCTGGTATCTCACCGCCTTCACCGCCGAGGCGAACGGCTTCCGCTCGGCCGGCCGGACGCTGGCCGGCGTGGTGGCCGGTCTCTTCGCCGGCGCCTTCCTCATGGTCCTGATCCTGTCGGTGCTGGGGCTGGTGCCGGAACTGCCGGAGGTGCCCGCAGGTGTATGACGTGCAGAGGATCCGCGGCGACTTTCCGATCCTGTCGCGCAAGGTGAACGGGCGGCCGCTCGTCTACCTCGACAACGGCGCCAGCGCGCAGAAGCCGCGCGTGGTGATCGACGCGATGACGCAGGTCTACGAGGAGGACTATGCCAACGTCCACCGCGGCCTGCACACGCTTTCGACGATCGCGACCGAGCGCTACGAGGGCGTGCGCGGGATCGTGGCGCGCTTCCTCGGCCTGCCCGACCCCGAGGAGATCGTGTTCACGACCGGCACGACCGAGGGGATCAACCTTGTCTCCTACGCCTGGGCCGCGCCGCGGATGCAGGCGGGCGACGAGATCGTGCTGTCGGTCCTTGAACATCACGCCAACATCGTGCCCTGGCATTTCCTGCGCGAAAGGCAGGGCGTGGTGCTGAAATGGGTCGAGCCGGAGCCCGATGGCGGGCTTGACCCGCAGAAGGTGATCGACGCGATCGGGCCCAGGACGCGGCTTGTCGCGGTGACGCAGATGTCGAACGTGACCGGCGCGCGCGTGGACGTGGCCGCGATCGGCCGGGCGGCGCACGAAAGGGGCGTGCCGGTGCTGGTGGACGGCTCGCAGGGGGCGGTCCATGCGCCGGTCAGCGTGCCGGACCTGCACTGCGATTTCTACGCGATCACCGGGCACAAGCTTTACGGGCCGAGCGGATCGGGCGCGATCTGGATCGCGAAGGCGCGGATGGCCGAGATGCGCCCCTTCCTTGGCGGCGGCGACATGATCCGCGAGGTGACGCGCGAGAGCGTGACCTGGAACGACCCGCCGATGAAGTTCGAGGCCGGAACCCCCGGCATCGTCCAGCAGATCGGCATGGGCGTGGCGCTCGACTACCTCATGGGCCTCGGGATGGAGAACGTGGCCGCCCACGAGGCGGCCTTGCGCGACTACGCGATGGAGCGGTTCCGCGGCCTGAACTGGCTGAACCTGCAGGGCACGTCGAAGGACAAGGGCGCCATATTCAGCTTCACCCTGGACGGCCCGGCCCATGCGCACGACCTGTCAACCGTGCTGGACCAGCGCGGGATCGCGGTGCGCGCAGGCACCCACTGCGCGATGCCGCTGATGGCGCATCTGGGGGTCAGCGCGACCTGCCGGGCGTCCTTCGGCCTTTACAACACGACGGCCGAGGTGGACGCGCTGGTCGAGGCGCTGGAGCTTTGCCACGACCTTTTCGGCTAGCCGCAGCCCGGCGGGCGCAGGGGGCGCGGGCGGCCGGCATGCGATTCGGCTTGCCTGCGGCCCGCCTGCGGGTCTTGACTGGCGGCAGGCTTCACCGGGAAGGGGGGAGGACGCCATGTCCCGCATGCCGATTGCAGTCCTGGCCGCCTGGCTTGCGGCGCCGGCCGGGGCCGAGACGGGGGTGATCGACGACCATGCGCTCTTTCCCGAGGGGCCGGTCATGGCCGGATCGACGCTGGTCTATGCCCAGTATGCCGGCAACGAGGTCACCGCCTGGGACGGCAAGGCCCGCCGCACCCTCTGGCGGCAGGAGGGCTGCGGCCCCTCGGCCGTCATTCCCTTCGGCGCGGACTGGCTGGTGACATGCTACGACAGCGGCACGCTGGCCGTCATCTCGCAGGCGGGCGAGACGCTGCGGGTGATCGATGCCGATGCCGGGGGCGGGGCGTTGCAGGGGCCGAACGACGGGGCGCCCGACGGCCGGGGCGGGGCCTATGTCTCGCTCTCGGGGCCATGGGAGGCGGGCCCCATCGTCGGTCGGATCGTGCATGTCACGCCGGACGGGGTGGCCCGCCCGGTCGCCGACGACCTGCATTATGCCAACGGCGTGGCCTTCGGGCCGGACGGGCGCCTTTACGTGAACGAATCCGAGGCGGGGCGCGTGATCTCGTTCGCGGTGGGGGCGGATGGCGGGCTGGAGGACCGGCGCCTCTTCATCCGGCTCTACCGGATGGGCGAGGATGCGGGCGCCTATCCGGACGGGATCAAGCTGGGGCCGAACGGCAACTTCTTCGTCGGCCAGTATTCCTCGGGGCGGATCCTCGAGGTGGCGCCGGACGGCACGCTGGTGCGCGTGCATGACACCGGCGCGACGGCGGCGCCCAACCTGACCTTCGCCCCGGACGGCAGGGTGATGTATGTCATGGCCGTCGACAACACGGCCGGCGCCCCCTACGAGGGGCGCGTCCTGGCCGTCCCGCTGGGCGACTAGGGCGCGGGTCAGAAGCTGATCTGGATGGCGAGGACCCCGCCGGTATCGCTGATTCCGGCCTGGTTGCCGAAATTCTCGGCATGGCGCAGGCCGAACAGGATCTCGGTGCCCTGGCCGACCGGCACCTGGTAGTCGAGCGACAGGTCGATCTGGCGGTCCTCGGGCGCGAGGCCGATGTCGATGCTGCGGCTCTCGGTGGCCGGGCCGCCGGCGGCGCTGGCGGCGACGGCGACGGGCAGGGTCATCCGCACCGTGCCCGAGCGCATGGCCAGCGGCATGCCGATGCCGAGGGTCAGCCGGTCGCCGCGGGCGAAGACGTCGTAGGCACCCGCGCCGAGGGCGAGGCTGTCATAGCCCGCGCCCGAGATGCGGCTGACCCCGGCAGGCGCGGCGATCCGCGCGATCCCGGCCTCGCCTGCCAGGCGCAGGAAGCCGCCCCCCGTCTCCTGCGTCAGGCCGAAGGCCAGCCCGGCGAGGTCGGCCCCGGCGCCGGGGGCAAGCCCGACGAGCTGCCCGCCGTCGCTGGCCAGCCGGAGCCCGAGGTCGAGCCGCGTGTCGCCCGCGGTGAGGGAATGGCCGAGGGCCAGGCCGTAGCTGCCGGCGCCGGGCAGGAGGATGGCGCCATGGGCGCCGCCCTCGGGCGCGGCGAAGGCGAGCGTCCGGCCGGGAAAGGCGTCGAAGGCCAGGGAAGCGGCCCCGGGCGCGGCCATCCGGCGCAGCCTGAGATCGCCCGAGAAGGCCGCGGCGCGCAGCCCGGCCACCAGCGGGGCGGGCGCGCTGCGGGTGACGAGCGCCTCGCCGGGCATGGCAAAGCCCGCCCCGAGGCTGTCGGTGACGGCGATGTCGATGCCCGACAGCGCCTTCGTCACCGCATCGCCCATGGCCGAACCGGCGGTCATGCGGGCCGCCCCGGTTGCCACCACGCGGCCGTCGGCCATGGTCATGGACGTCGTCCCGATGGGCAGGAGCGCGGCGCGGATGTCGAGGAAGCCCATGCCGTAGCGCCAGGAGTAGCCCTTGGTGAAGCCTGCGGCCAGTTCGACCGAGGCGTCGGGCACGAAGAAGTCGTCCTGGGCCGAGGCGAGCAGGCGCAGGCGCAGGTCCTGCGGCCCGAGCCCGGGGAAGGCCTGGGCAAGCAGGGCGAGCGCGCCCGAGACCTGGGGCGCGGCGAAGGAGGACCCGGTCACCAGCCCGTAGGCGGTATCGCTGTCGGCGGTGGCGGCCTGCCAGGTTCCGTCGGCCAGAAGGCACCAGCGGGCGGCCTCCATGCAGGGGGCCGAGATCATCTGGACCGAGGTGACGGTATCGCCCGACATCGTGGGGACGGCGTTCGCCGCTGCGATCCAGCCCTTCTCGAGGTCGGGCAGGACCCAGGGCAGCGCTTCCATCAGGCCGGCATTGCGCGCCCCCGACCGGTTGGACACGGAGAACACGACGACGCCGCCGGCGGCCCCGGACAGGTAGCTGCGCAGCGCCGCCTCGTAGCCCGCGCCCGCCGGGCCGCCGAGGATGTCCTGGTAGGAGGTCTGCCCCACGGGCGCATCGACATAGCCCCAGGAATTGTTCTGGGCGACGGCATTCACGCTGTCGGCGTAGGTCGTCGCGGCGGTCAGGGTCGAAAGGGTGGCGTAGCTGCCGAGGGCCACCATCGCGCCCGGCGCGATGCCGGTCATCGTGGCCGAGTTGCCGGCCACCACCGAGGCGACCGAGGTGCCGTGGCTGTCCTGACCGACCGCGCCGATCGTGGCCGCGACGCGGCCGGCGATCGCCTCGTGGCTGGCGCGGAAGCCCGCGTCGACGACGACGACGGTCTGGCCCGCGCCGGTCAGGCCGGTGGCATGGGCAAAGGCAGCCCCGGAATTGCGCAGGGGAAAGCTGTCGTAGAACGGGCTGGTCGGCGCGCCCTGCGAATCCGTGAAGGACCAGGTGTTCTGCTGGCGGGTATAGCGCGCGTCATCGGTCAGGAGCGGGAGGGCGGCGGCGACCTCGGCGGGCGAGAAGGCCTGCCGGAAGAAGGCCGACAGCACGCTGCCGTCGCGCGGGGCGGGGGGATCGTTGGGGTTCTCGAAGCCGGTCAGCCCGCCGCCCCTGCAGGCCGCGAGCGTTCCGGCCGCGGCAAGCAGCACAAGGCCGCGCGCAAGGCCGGACCTGGCGGTCACCCTCATCCAGATACTCCATCCCCCCGGAGCACGCGCGGGCCTTCGCCCGGCCGCGGGCCATCCGCGCATTTGAACCCGATTCGCCGCTCGCGTGGCAAGCGCGGGTGCCCTCGACGCGCCCCGGGCGGGGCGGGGACCGGCGGAGTTCTGCCGCGCAGTTCCCCGTTGCCCGGCCCGGCGCGGCGGTCTATAGGGGCGCGCGAGGCACCCGTAGCTCAGCTGGATAGAGTGCTGCCCTCCGAAGGCAGAGGTCACAGGTTCGAATCCTGTCGGGTGCGCCACGTTACCGGAGATGCCGCCGGCCGGGATCGACGGGAAGGCCGGGGAACGCCAGATGACCTACGGGTTGCTCGACGGGCTGAAGGTCATCGAGAGCTCGGCCTTCATCGCCGCCCCGCTCTGCGGGCTGACGCTGGCGCAGTACGGCGCCGAGGTCATCCGCATCGACCCGATCGGGGGCGGCATCGACTACAACCGGATGCCGCGGATGCCCGGCGGGCGCAGCCTGTACTGGACGGGGCTGAACAAGGGCAAGCGCTCGGTCGCGGTGGACATCCGTGCGCCCGAGGGGCGCGAGCTGGTGGCGGCGCTGGCGACGGCGGCGCAGGCGGGGGTGCTGCTGACCAACATCGCCGTGCCCTGGCTGGCCCACGAGGTGCTGGCGGCGCGCCGCGCCGACATGATCAGCTGCGTCATCGAGGGCAACCCGGACGGCTCGACGGCGGTCGACTACACGGTGAACTGCGCCACCGGCTATCCGGCGATGACCGGGCAGCCTGGCGGGCCGCCGGTGAACCATGCGCTGCCCGCCTGGGACATCGCCTGCGCCCTTCAGGCCAGCACCGCCCTGGCGGCGGCGATGCTGCGCCGGCAGGCCACGGGGGCGGGCGCGGCGCTGCGCATCGCCCTGTCGGACGTGGCCTTCGCGACCCTGTCGCATCTCGGCGTCCTGGCCGAGGCGGAGCTTCTGGAGCGGGACCGGCCGGCCATCGGCAACGACATCTATGGCGCCTTCGGCCGGGATTTCGTGACCGCGGACGGGCGGCGGGTGATGGTGGCGGCGATCTCGGGCCGGCAGTGGCAGGCGCTGGTCGCCGCCTGCGGGATCGGGCCGGGCATCGCGGCGCTGGAGGCGGCGACGGGCCTGGACTTCGCGGACGAGGAGGACCGCTTCCGCGGGCGCGACCTGATCGGCGCGCTGGTCGCGCTGTGGTTCGAGGGGCGCGGACTGGCCGAGGTGGCGGAGGCCTTCGACCGGCACGGCGTGTGCTGGGGCGAATACCGGACGGTGCGGGGCCTGCTGGCGGAGGACCCGCGGGTCTCGACCGCCAATCCGCTGTTCGAGGTGATCGGGACGCCGGGCGTGGGCCGGCACCTTGCCGCGGGGGCCGTCGCGCGCATCGCCGGCGAGGCGCGCCGGGCGCAGCGGCCGGCGCCCGCGCTCGGGGCCGACACGGATGCCGTCCTGGCCGAGCTTCTGGGCCTGCCCTCGGGGGCCATCGGCGCCCTGCACGACCGGGGGATCGTCGCCGGCCCGCCGGCGGCCTGACCGGGCAGTGCGCGCGCGGGGGCGTGCGGGGGCGCGCGGGGGCGTGCGGGGGCGCGCGCGGGGGCGCGCGGGGGCGTGCGGGGGCGCGCGCAGGCTTGCGCGGGTGGTGCGGGCTGCGGGGGCGGTGCGGGTGGTGCGGGCTGCGGGGGTCCCCGGGGCAGGCGTCAGACGGCGCCCGCGGCCTCGACATAGACCGCATAGACCGAGGTCGTCGCGGCGATGAAGAGCCGGTGGCCGCGCCGCCCGCCGAAGGTCAGGTTGGCGACCGTCTCGGGCGTGCGGATCTTGCCGAGGAGCACCCCTTCGGGCGAGAAGACATGCACGCCATCGGCCGCCGACGACCAGAGGTTGCCGCTGCGGTCGAGGCGGAACCCGTCGGGCAGGCCGCTGTCGATCGTCGCGAAGTCCCGCCCCGGGCCCAGCCGGTCGCCGGCGACGGGATAGGCGCGGATCACGGCGGGCACGGCGGGGTCGTGGCTGGACCCGCTTTCGGCGACATAGAGGATGTCCTCGGCCGGCGAGAAGGCGAGCCCGTTCGGCTGGACGAAATCCTCGCTGACGGCGGCGACCTCGCCGGAGGCGGGATCGATCCGGTAGACGCGGTTGGCCGCCTGTTCGCGCGGGGCGGCATGGCCCTCGTAGTCCGACATGATCCCGTAGGTGGGATCGGTGAACCAGATCGAGCCGTCCGACCGGACGACGACGTCGTTGGGCGAGTTCAGGCGCTGCCCGGCGAAGCGGTCGGCAAGGATGGTCCGCGTCCCGTCATGTTCGGTGCGCACCACGGAGCGCGTGCCGTGATGGCAGGTGACCAGCCGCCCCTGCCGGTCGCGCGTGTTGCCGTTGGCGAAGTCCGCGGGCGCGCGGAACAGGCCGAGCTGGCCGTCCTCGGTCCAGCGCATCATCCGGTTCTCGGGGATGTCCGAGAACAGCAGGCACCCCATGGCCGGGAACCAGACCGGCCCTTCGGCCCAGCGGAATCCCGTGGCGATGCGCTCCAGCCTGGCGCTGGGGTGGATCAGCCGGCGGAAGCGGGGGTCGTGGATCTCGTAGGGGCTGTCCTCGGTCAACTTGCCCTCCTGCTGCCGCTGGCGACGGCGACGATCGCGATGATGATGACGCCGGTCATGATGAGACGGACGCCCGCGCCGAGCCCGTAGGAATTGAGCATCGACACGATCAGGAAAAGGAACAGCGAGGCGCCCCAGATCCCCGGCACGTTGGAATTGCCGCCGGCGATCGAGGAGCCCCCGATCACCACGACGGCGATCGAGATGAGCAGGTATTCCGCCCCCATGTTCAGCGCGGCCCCGCCCGAGAAGCAGGAGAGGAGGAACCCGCAGAGGGCGGCCATGACGGCCGAGATCAGGTAGGTCGCCATGCGCACGAGATCGACCGGCACGCCGGCCAGCCGCGCCGCCCGCTGGTTCTGCCCGATGGCCGAGAGCCAGCGCCCGTAGACCGACCTTTCGAGCAGCACCCAGAAGAGGACGGCGAGAAGCCCGGCCACGACGGCGACGTTCGGCACGCCGAGGGCGGCGCCGGTGGCGAAGTCGGCAAGCCAGGCGGGCGGCTTGATGCGCAGCCCGCGGTTCGACCAGATGGCGAGCGACTGGTAGAGGAACGAGGCGGCGAGCGTGGCGATGATCGGCGGGATGCGGAGCAGCCGGATGAGCAGGTAGTTGCCCGCCCCGCAGGCCAGACCCACCGCAAGGGCCACGGCAAGGCCCGCCGCGCCGGTGCCGGCGGCGCCGTCCATGTATTTCAGCGACAGCGTGCCCGCGAGCGTCATCGTGGCCGGGATCGACAGGTCGATGTTGCCCGGCCCCATGGTGATGACGAGCATCTGGCCGAGCCCGACCAGGACGGAGAAGGCGGCGAAGGTCAGCGCCGCGAGGACGAGCTCCCATGCGCCGCCCACGCCCTGCGAGAGCATCGCCGTGGGCACGAAGGTCAGCGCGGCCGCCAGATAGGCCCAGATCCAGGGCTTGGAGAGAAGCGTCACGCCGCGGCCCTCCCGCGGCGCAGGATGAGCCGCGCGGCCAGGACCAGGATCAGGATCGCGCCCTGCGCGCCGATCTGCCAGTCGGGTGAGAGCTTGAGGAAGGACAGAAAGCTGCCGGCGAGCGTCAGCGTCAGCGCCCCGATCACGGCGCCCACGGGCGAGACCCTGCCGCCGGTGAACTCGCCGCCGCCGAGGATCACCCCGGCGATGGCAAGCAGCGTGTAGCGCAGGGCGATGTTGGCATCCGCCGAGGTCGTCAGCCCGACGAGCGACATGCCGGCGAGCACGCCGAACAGCCCGGCCAGTCCGTAGGCCGCCGCCTTGAGCCAGGTCACGTTCCAGCCCGCGCGGGCCACCGAGCGGGCATTGCCGCCGACCCCGCGCAGGAGCGTGCCGAAGGCCGAGCGCATGACGAGCAGGTGGGTGACGGCGGCGATCAGCACGCTGGCCACGATCGCCATCGGCACGAGGGGTGGCTTCGAGGTCATCAGCCAGCGGATCCAGTCGGGCGGGGCGCCGCCCGGCGCGGGAAGGATCAGCACGGCAAGGCCGCCCCAGACGAAGGACATGCCCAGCGTGACGACGATGGCGGGCAGCTGGCGGGCATGGATGAGCGCGCCGAGCGCGGCATAGACGAGGATCGCGCCGACGAGGATCGCGCTGCCGAGGAGCGGCGTCTCGACAAGGAAGGTCGCCGTCACGCAGGCCACGAAGCTGACGAAGGTGCCGGTCGAGAGATCGACGTCCTCGACCATGATGATGAACATCTGGGCGATGGTGGCCAGCGCGATCGGCACGGCCAGGTTGAAGAGCAGGTTGATCCCGAAATAGCTCATGGCCCTGGGCTGGACCCAGAACACCGCGGCCAGAAGCAAAGCGAGGGACAGGACGGGCAGAAGGATGCGGGGATCGCGGCGCATCAGGGCCTGACCTCCTTCATCTCGAAGGACGCCTCGAGGATGCGTTCCTCGGTGATCTCGGCGCCCGTCAGCTCGGCCGAGATGCGGCCGTTGCGGAAGACGAAGACGCGGTCGCAGAGGCAGGTCTCCTCGGTCTCGGTCGAATACCACAGGAAGGTCCGGCCCCGCCCGGCCTCGGCCCGGATCATGGCATGGACCTCGGCCTTGGTGCCGACATCGACCCCGCGCATCGGGTCGTCCATCACGACGAGCGGCGCGTCCGTGGCCAGGGCCCGGGCGAAGAGCACCTTCTGCTGGTTGCCGCCCGAGAGCGACAGGATCGGGTCGGCGGTATCGGCCGTCCTGATGCCGATCCGGCTGCGCCAGTCCTCGGCCAGGCTGCGTTCGGCCGCCCTGTCCACCAGACCGGCGCGCGCAAGGGCCACGAGGCGCGAGAGCGTGAGGTTCCGCCGGACCGACCAGAGCGGCATCAGCCCGTCGCGCACCCGGTCACCGGCGACGAAGACGGCGGCGGGCGTGCGGCTGGCCTGCCAGCCGGAGACCCGCCCGAGGTAGAGCCGCTTCAGCGCCTCGGCCTGGCCGTGGCCGGCCAGCCCCGCCAGCCCGACGACCTCGCCCCGGCGGGCGCGGATCCCCTCGGGCGTCTCGACCGTGACCTCGCCCGACGCGGCCTGCGGGCCGGGGCGGACGGCGGCAACCGCGACGGAACCGACATGGCCCATGGCGGCGACCAGCCCCTGGCGGGTGAAGGCGCCGGCCGGGCGCTCGTCGGTGATCAGGCCGTCGCGCATGACGACGATGCGGGAGGCGACCGACAGGACCTCGCCCAGGAGGTGCGAGATGAAGATGACGGCGCCGCCCCGGGCGCAGAACCTGCGGATATGCGCCAGAAGCTGTTCGGCGATGGCCGCATCGAGCGAGGAGGTGGGCTCGTCCAGGATCACGAGGCGGGCGGGGATGGTGCCGCTGGCGAAGCCGATGGCGATCTCGGCCATCTGCCGTTCGGCCAGCGTCAGGTCGGCCACCGTGTCGTCGGGGTCGATGCGGTGGCCGGGAAAGACCTGCGCGAGGCTTTCGCGCACGGCAGCCCGGGCGCGGCGGCGCCAGCCCGGGCCGGCGAGGTCGTGGTCGGGAATGCGCAGGTTCTCGGCCACGGTCAGGTTCGGGCAGAGCGAGAGCTCCTGGAACACGGTGCGCACGCCGGCCCGGCGGGCCGCGCCGGGACCCTCGAGCCCGGCGAAGCGGATCGTGCCCTCGGTGGGTTCGAGCCCGCCGTTCAGCAGGCTGACCAGCGTGGACTTGCCCGCGCCGTTGTGCCCGACGAGGCCGAGGCATTCGCCCGGCCGGATCGCCAGCGACACGCCGTCGAGCGCGCGCACCGCGCCGAAATGCTTGCGCACGGCGGCAAGCTCGACCAGCGCGGCGGCGGCAGGGGGAGGTCCGGCAACGCCCGACTGTGCGCTCACGGCCTCCCCCACTCCGGACCCGCTCCTCGACGTTTCGCGGGCCTACATCGCGCCCGCGATCACCTTCTTGGCATCTTCGAGCGTGTATTCGACATTCGCAACCCCGCCTTCGGGCGTGGTGGCGAGCGCGGCGTCGAGATCGGCCTGGTTGATCTGGAGGAAGGGCACCGTCAGGTCCTGGGGCACCTTCTGGCCGTCGAGGACCTGCTGGGCGACCCAGAAGGCCAGCGTCGAGACGCCCGGCGCGATCGACACCGAGACGGTCTCGTAGCCGTTGGCGTCGCGCGCCTCCTTCCACCATTTCAGCTCGTCCTGGCGGTTGCCCATGATGATGATCGGCATCTCGCGGCCGGCCGCCGCGATGGCCTGCGCGGCGCCGTAGCCGTCGCCGCCCTGGGTGACCACGCCGACGATGTCGGGCAGCGAGGGAAGGATGCCGGCGACGGCCTTCTGGGCCACGTCCTGCGCCCAGTCGCCATGCACCGAGCCGACGATCTTGAACTGCGGGAACTGCTCGACCCCGGCATGGATGCCGGCGCTGATCTCGTCATCGACGAAGACCCCGGCAAGGCCCCGGATCTCGAGCAGGTTGCCCCCCTCGGGCAGGCGCCCGGCGAGGTATTCCACCTGCATCCGGCCCATTTCCTTGAAGTCCACGGCGATGCGGTAGGCGCAGGGCTCGGTGACGATGCCGTCGAAGGAGACGACGACGATGCCGGCATCGCAGGCCTCCTTCACCGCGCCGTTCAGCGCCGTCGGCGAGGCGGCGTTGAGGACGATGGCGTCGTAGCCCTCGAGGATCATGTTCTGGATCTGCGCCGCCTGTTCGGTGGCCTGGTTCTCGGCGGTGGTGAAGGCATCGGCCGCCGCGACGACGCCGTCGGCCACGGCCTGCTTGGTCACCTTGTCCCAGCTCTGCAGCATCGCCTGCCGCCAGGAATTGCCGGCATAGTTGTTGGACAGCGCGATCCGCTTGTCCGACGTGTCTGCGGTTCCCGCGACCGGAAGGCCGGCCGACAGCAGCACCACGGCGCCCAAGAGCTTCGTCCTCGTCTTCATGTTTCCTCCCTCGGCGTTTGCCGCCCTGTGAATGCACGGCCGGCCGCGGACGGCGCCGGCGCGATCCGGCAAGAGTTGCAGCCGGCGGCCCTGCGGGAAAGCGCAACTCGCGCATGCCAGATGCGGGAACCCGCAAATGGCCTGCATCCGGCCTGCGCCTGAATCCTTGCCGGTCGCGCCCGCGAGGGGCAGGATTGCAGGGTCGCCGGCCCGAGCCGTCGCCAGCGGGACCAACATGGAAGATCCGGGCAAGTCCGTCAGCAGCGCCGACTACCTGCTTCTCATTTCCGGCCATCTCGCCGGGAAGGTCGAGATCCGCGATGCCCTGCGTTCGGTGAAGGCCGAGATCGAGAAGATCCTTCCCGTCGATCACCTCGATGTCTGCCTGATGGACGACGAGGAGCAGTTCATCACCGCCTACGAGGTGGGCCTGCGGACGCGCTGGAGCCTTTCGCGTTCGGCCGTCGCCATCTCGCCGGTGCGCGACGTGCTGACGGGCAAGACGGATTTCATGCTGACCGGCAACGCGATGGAGGATCCCCGCTACGTCTTTCCGGGGGCCGCGGCCCAGCCGATCCTGACCCACGGGCTGCGCAGCCGGATCAACGTGGCGATGAAGATCCTCGGGCGCACGATCGGGTCGCTCAACTGCTCGTCCTTCAGGCCGGACATCTACGACATGTCCACCGTCGAGCGGGTGCGCATCGTGGCCGACGTGCTGGCGCCATACTTCTACGCGCTGCGGGCCGCCGACAAGGCAAAGCGGGCGGCGATCGTGCGGGCCGAGGCGCAGGCGCGGGAGGAGGGGCTGCGCCTGGGCGCCCTGCAGCTGACCCAGGCGCTGGAACGCGAGCGCCAGCGCATCGGCATGGACCTGCACGACCAGACGCTGGCCGACCTGACGCGCATCATGCGCGATGTCGCCCGCGGCGAGATCGCCCCCGATTCGCTGCTTGCGCGGCTGCAGGACTGCGTGGGCGACCTGCGCCGGATCATCGACACGGCGATGCCCACGCTTCTGGAGCTGTTCGGCTTCACCCATGCGGTGCGCATCCACCTGGAGCGGGCGATCGGCGAGGGCGGCAGCGTGGCGGTCAGCGTGGTGGACGAGACGGGGAACGCCGCCGATGCGCTGGATTCGACAACGCGCATCGCGCTCTACCGGATCGCCCAGGAGGCGATCAACAATGCCGCGCGCCATTCCGGCGCGGACCGGATCGAGGTTCAGATCGACTGGGACAGGGGGCTGAGGCTGCGGGTCTGCGACAACGGAAGCGGCCTGCCTTCGCCCGCCGCCCTGTCGCCCGAGGACGGCAGGCGGACGGGCGGCCTCGCGCACATGCACACGCGGGCGCGGCTGATCAATGCGGGCTTCGCCGTGCGCCAGGCCGATGCCTCGGGCCGCGGCACGATCGTCGAGGTCCTGGTGCCGACGCCGGCCGAGGCCCAGCCCGAGCCGGCGCCGCGCGGGCGCCAGCGCAGAGAGGCGGCGCAATGAAGGTGTTGCTCGTCGAGGACGACAAGTATCATGCGGCCTTCCTGCGCGATGCCGTGGCCCGCGCCCTGCCCGAGGCGACCGATGTCCGCCTGGCGGTGAACGGGCGCGAGGGCGAGCAGATCGCCCGCCAGGCGGGCGTGGAGGCGATCGTCATGGACCTCCAGATGAAGGAGCGAAACGGGATCGACGCGGCACGCACGATCTGGGCCGAGCGGCCCTCGTCGCGCATCCTGTTCTGGTCGAACTATGCCGACGAGGCCTATCTGCGCGGCATCGCGCGCATCGTTCCGAAGGAATCGGCCTATGGCTACGTCCTGAAGACGGCGACGAGCGAGAAGCTGCACCTGGCGCTGCGGGCGGTGCTGGTCGAGGGCCAGATCGTCGTCGACCGCGAGATCCACACGGTCCAGCAGCGGCGGGCGCGCCCGGCCGAGGCGCTGACGGACAGCGAATATGCGGTGCTGATGGACATGGCGCTGGGCCTGCCGGACAAGGAGATCGCCCTGCGTCAGGGGATGTCGCTGCGCACCGTGCAGAACCGGCTTCTGTCGCTGTACGAGAAGCTCGGGGTCGAGGCGAGCCCGGGGGGGCGTTCGGAACTGCAGGTGAACAAGCGGGTGCGGGCGGTGGCGCGCGCCATCGCGACGCGGGCGATAAATGCCGAGAGCCTGGAGATCGCCGAGCGCGAACTGGAGTTGTGGCTGGCGCGGCGGCGGGCCCGCGGCCCGGCAAGGACGCCGGGACCGGCCGAGGGCCAGGGCTAGCGGGCGCGGCCCCCGACGGCCGCGGCGGGGGGCGGCCGGGCAGGGGCCTTGACCTTGTGTCCCTGTCGCGTGCATCAGGCCGGTCCGGCGCCCGCGTCCGCGGACGCCCGGGGACGGGAGCAGAAGGTGTCGCAGGTGGTGACGCAAGCCGGCAGACTGGCGGTCGCGCCGATGATGGACTGGACGGACCGGCATTGCCGGGCCTTCCACCGCGTCCTCTGCCGCAACGCGCTGCTCTATACCGAGATGGTGACCTCGGCCGCCATCGTCCGCGGCGACCGCGGCCGGCTTCTCGATACCGGCGGGGTCGCCGGCCCCGTGGCGCTGCAGCTGGGGGGCAGCGATCCCGGCGAACTGGCCGAGGCGGCCGCGATCGGGGCCGCCTTCGGCTATGACGAGATCAACCTCAACTGCGGCTGCCCTTCGGATCGCGTGCAGTCGGGCTGTTTCGGGGCGGTCCTCATGCGGACGCCCGACCGGGTCGCGGCCTGCGTCGCGGCCATGGCCGCCGCCCAGCCGCGCGAGGTGACGGTCAAGTGCCGGATCGGGGTGGACGGGCAGGACCCGGCCGTCGCCCTGCCGGCCTTCCTCGAGGCGGTGGCGGGGGCGGGCGTGCGGCGGGTCACCATCCATGCCCGCAAGGCGCTGCTACAGGGCCTGTCGCCGAAGGAGAACCGCGAGATACCGCCCCTCGACCGCGAGCTCGTCCTGCGCATGAAGGACCGCTTCCCCGGCCTGCATGTCACGATCAACGGCGGCGTCGGCACGCTGGAGGAGGCGCGGGGGCTCCTCGCGCGGGGGATCGACGGCGTGATGGTCGGCCGGGCCGCCTATCACGAGCCCTGGGAGATCCTCGGCCGCGCCGATGCCGCGATCTGGGGCGATGCCCCGGGCCCCTCGCCCTGGCAGGCCGCCGCCGCGATGCGCCCCCATGTCGTGCGGCATCTGGCGGCGGGCGGGCAGCTTCACGATGTCACGCGCCACATGCTGGGCCTGTTCCACGGCCGGCCGGGGGCGCGCCACTGGCGGCGGATCCTGTCGGAGCGGGCGCACCGCCCCGGCGCCGGGCCCGAGGTGCTGGACGAGGCGCTGGCCGGACTGCATCAGGATGCCGCCTGAGGCGGGGCCGCCGGGACGCGGCGCCTTGCGCCTCGCCGCCCGGCGGGCGAGGATGGCCGGGAAGGAGACGCCATGCCCCCGATGACCGAGATCGTCCTGATGGCGGCCCTTCTTGCCGCGATCGGCGCCTTCGCCGGGGTCATCGCGGGCCTTCTGGGCGTCGGCGGCGGGATCGTGCTGGTGCCCGCCTTCCTTTATGCCTTCGGCCATCTCGGCTATGGCGGCGACCAGCTCATGCAGGTCTGCCTTGGCACGTCGCTTGCCACGATCATCGTCACCTCGGCCCGCTCGCTCCTCGCGCACAACCGGCGCGGCGCGGTGGACTGGACGATCCTGAAGGGCTGGGCGCCGGGCATCGCCGTCGGCGCGGTGCTTGCGGTCTTCGTCGTCTCGGCGCTGAGGACGGCGGCCCTGCAGGCGATCTTCGGCCTTCTGGCGCTGTTCGTCGCGGCCTATCTGGGCCTCGGCGGCGAAAGGTGGCGGCTGGGGCCGGCAATGCCGAAGGGGCCCCTGCGCGCCGTCCTGTCGCCGGGCGTGGGGTTCCTGTCGGTGCTCATGGGGATCGGCGGGGGGTCCTTCGGGGTGCCGCTGATGAGCCTATATTCGGTGCCGATCCACCGTGCCGTCGCCACGGCGGCGGGGTTCGGCGTGGCCATCGCGCTGCCCTCGATCGCGGGCTTCCTGATGATGGACATCGCCCATCCGCCGCCCTTCACCATAGGCGCGGTGAACCTGCCCGCCTTCGCCATCGTCATCGCCATGACGCTGGTGACGGCGCCCTGGGGCGTGCGCCTGGCGCACGCGACCGATCCCGGACCGCTGAAGCGCATCTTCGCCGTCTTTCTGGCCGTGGTGGCGCTGAACATGCTGCGCAAGGCGGCCGGCTACTGACCGCGCAGCCGGCGCCAGCGCGCCCAGTCCTCGGGCGTGTCGAGGTCGCGCAGGGCGCGGTCGTCGTCGAGCAGGACGAGGTTGACCTCCTCTCCGGCAAGGACGCGGCGGGCGCCTTCGTCGCCGGTCAGGACGAGGAGCCCCGGAAACAGCCGCAGCGGCAGGATGACCGGATGGCCGTCCCGCGCGTCGGGCGTGCCGAGGCGGGCCGGGCAGGCGGGTTCTTCGGCGAAGACGGCCAGAAGCAGGCGGAGATCGTCCTCGCCGATGTCGGGCATGTCGGGCAGCAGGATCATCAGCCCGTCGGCATTGCCCGCCGCGGCGGCGCCGGCGCGCAGCGACGCGGCCATGCCCTCATGCGCGTCGGGCAGGGGCAGGGCCGTCACGCCGAGGCCCGAGAGCTCGGCCTGGCGCGGGGCTGCGTGCGGCCCGCCTTCGGGCAGGGTGACGAAGACACGCGGGGCGACGCGCGCCGCCATCGCCGCGGCCCGGCGCAGCGCGCTGGTGCCGTCGACCGGCTCGAGCAGCTTGTCGGTGCCCCGCATGCGGGACGAAGCCCCCGCTGCGGGGACGAGGATCGCCACGTCGACCATGGGCCCCTCCGGCGCTTCCGGTCAGGATAGGCGCCCGGGCCCGGCGATCAAGCGGGCCGGCGGGCCATGGGCGGCGCTCAGCCGCGCATCCGCCCGCCGTCGTCCCAGATCGGCCCGTCGACCCGCGTGGCCCGGCGCCTCTCGCCCAGGATCTCGATCTCGACCTCGCGGGTATCCAGCAGGTCGGCCGGAAGGAAGCCCTGGGCCACGGACCTGCCGGTCCAGTGCGAGAACCCGCCCGAGGTGCAGAATCCCACGACCCTGTCCTTCACCCAGATCGGTTCGTAGGCGACAACGTCCGCATCGGCGGCATCGACGACGAAGGCGCAGAGACGGCGTTTCGGCCCCTCGGCCTTTTCCTTCAGCGCCGCGGCCTTGCCGATCCAGTCGGCCTCCTTGTTCCAGCGGATGAAGCGGTCGATGCCCGTCTCGCCGGGGAAGTAGTCGGGGCTGAACTCGCGGCTCCAGGACCCGAAGAGCTTGTCGAGCCTGAGCGACATCATGGCCCGCATCCCGAAGGGGCGCAGCCCGAGGTCCTGCCCGGCCTGCCAAAGCGCGTGCCAGAGCGCGCGCTGGTTCATGAAGTCGGTGAAGATCTCGTAGCCGAGGTCGCCCGTGTAGCTGACGCGCTGCACCAGGCAGGGCGCCATGCCGACGGTGATCTGGCGTGCGTCCATGAAGCGGAAGGCCGCGGTCGAGACATCGGCCCGCGTGACGCGCGACAGAAGCTCGGTCGCCTTCGGGCCGGCGATCTGGAAGCCGGTGATGCGGTCCGACACGTTCTCGACCGTGACGCCGGGTTCGGCATGGCGCTCGAACCAGCGGCGGTGGAAATCCTGCGCGCCGTAGCTGCCGGTGATCTGGAATTCCTGCTCGGACAGGCAGGTGACGGTGAAGTCGCCGAAGATCCGGCCCCGGGGGCTGAGCATGGGGGTCAGCGACAGGCGACCGGGCTGCGGGATCGCGCCCGCCATCATCGTGTCGAGCCAGGCGCGGGCATTGCGGCCCCGCACGCGGAACTTGCCGAAGTTCTGGATCTCGTTGATCCCCACCCCTTCGCGCACGGCGCGCACCTCGCGGGCCGTCGCCTCCCAGGCGTTCGAGCGGCGGAAGGAGGGCGTCTCGTAGCGCGGCTCGCCCGGAAGCGCGAAGTAGTTCACCACCTCGAGCCCGTACTGCTGGCCCCAGACGGCGCCCATCCCGTCGAAGATGTCGTACATGGGCGTCGTGCGGAAGGGCCGGGCGGCGGGGCGTTCCTCGTTGGGGTAGCTGACCGAGAACCGCATCCTGTAGTTCTCGATCACCTTGGGGATCGTGTAGCCGGGGCTTGTCCAGGTGCCGAAGCGGGCCACGTCGAAGCCGCGGGGATCGACCTCGGTCTCGCCGTGGATCATCCATTCGGCGAGGCTCTTGCCCATGCCGCCGCCCTGGCTGAAGCCGGCCATGACGGCGCAGGCCGACCAGTAGTTGCGCAGGCCGGGGACCGGGCCGATCAGGGGATTGCCGTCGGGGGCGAAGGTGAAGGGGCCGTGGATCACACGCTTCACGCCGGTGCGTTCGAGGACCGGGAAGCGGCGATAGGCGAATTCCACGGATTCCGACACCTTGTCGAGGTCGTCGGGCAGCAGCTCGTGGCCGAAGGTCCAGGGCGTGGCGTCGAGCGACCAGCCCTCGGCGCGCTTCTCGTAGAAGCCGATGACGAAGCCGCGCCCCTCCTGGCGCAGGTAGCTTTCGCCGCCCGGGTCGATGACATGGGGGAATTCGCGCCCCTGGCCGAGGATCGCCACGATCTCGGGGATGTCGTCGGTGACGAGATACTGGTGGGCCATCGGCAGCAAAGGCAGGTAGATGCCCGCCATCGCCCCGACCTCGCGCGCCCAGAGGCCGGCGGCGTTCACCACGTGCTCGGCATGGATCGTGCCCTTCTCGGTGACCACGTCCCAGGTCCCGTCGGGGCGGGGGTTGGTCTCCAGCACCCGGTTGTGGAGCACGATCTCGGCCCCGCCCAGCCGCGCCGCCCTGGCATAGGCATGGGTCGTGCCGGAAGGGTCGAGATGGCCGTCGAGCGGGTCGTAGAGGCCGCCGACGAGGCCCTCGGTGTTGACCAGCCCGTCGGTCCGCGCGGCGATCTCGGCGGGGGTCAGGATCTCGGTATGCAGGCCCATGTAGCGGTGCTTGGCGCGTTCTGCCACCAGCATCTCGAAGCGTGCCTGGTTGTCGGCCAGCGTGATGCCGCCCACATGGTGCAGCCCGCAGGACAGGCCGCTGATCGCCTCGAGCTCCTTGTAGAGCCCGATCGTGTAGCCCTGCAGCGCGGCCATGTTGGTGTCGCCGTTCAGCGTGTGAAAGCCGCCCGCGGCGTGCCAGGTCGAGCCCGAGGTCAGCTCGGACCGCTCGACCAGCATGACGTCCTTCCAGCCGAGCTTGGTCAGGTGGTAGAGCACCGAACAGCCGACGACACCGCCGCCGATGACAAGAACCCTGGTATGCGTCTTCATGGGCTGCGTCTCCCGCTCAATTCGCGCCATCATTGCAGAGCGGCACGCCGCGCTCTAGCCGCCGGCGACATTTCGCGTCGCTTTTCGCAGGTCGCGCCGGGGGCCGGGCGGCACGGCGCCCGTCCTGCCCCTAGCGTTCGGGCAGAAGGCCCCGCGGACTGAAGCGCAGCACCAGAAGCAGGATCACGCCGAGAGTCATCATCCGCATGTGGGCGGCGCTGTCGACGAGGTGGTCCTTGATCGGGCCGGGCTGCATGCCCGCCGTCAGGCTGTGCATCAGCGAGGGGCCCCAGTCGCCGACCTTGATGTAGAGGTAGTAGATGAGGAAGGCGCCGAGGACCGAACCCCAGTTGTTGCCCGAGCCGCCGACGATGACCATGACCCAGACAAGGAAGGTATAGCGCAGGGGCGTGTATTCGGACGGGACGAGGACGCCGTTCATCGTGACCATCATCGCGCCGGCCAGTCCGCAGACGGCCGAACCGATGACGAAGATCTGCAGGTGGCGCCGCGTCACGTCCTTGCCCATCGCCTCGGCGGCGGTCTCGTTGTCGCGGATCGCCCGCATCATGCGGCCCCAGGGGCTGTTGATCGCGCGTTCGCTGAGCCAGATGATGCCCAGAAGGATGACGAGGAACAGCGCCATCCAGCAGAGCTTGACGAAGATCGTCGAGAAGGTGACCGGGTCGGTGCCGAAGGCGGCGGCCCAGCCCTGCCAGTAGGTGCTCTGCTGGAGGTCCACCTCGTAGGGCACGGGGCGGGGGATGTTGGTCATGTTCTTGACGCCGCGCGCCAGCCAGTCCTCGTTCTTCAGCACGGCGATGATGATCTCGCCGATCCCCAGCGTGGCGATCGCCAGGTAGTCCGACCGCAGCCCCAGGGCGATCTTGCCGATCACCCAGGCGGCGCCGGCGGCCAGCAGCATCCCGACGGGCCAGGCGAGCAGGACGCCGACATGCAGGCCGAAGATGCGGTTGATGCCGAGGCCGCCGATGTTGCCGGCGAAGGAAGGGTTCGTGGTCTCGACGATCTCGACCGCCGGGTCGAAGATCGCGCGGTAGAGGACGAAGCCGCCGATAAGGATCGCGGTGACGGCGATCCCGCGCAGCCGGCCGCGGGTGCGCCCGTAGACGAGGATGGCGGCGATGATGGCGAGGACGCCGACGAGCAGCGCCACGGGGATGCGCCAGCCGCCGGCGGCGAGGGCTTCGTGGTTCGGCGGGATCGAGATGAGGACCGGCGCGAGCCCGCCGAGGGCGACGAAGCCGACGATGCCCACGTTGAACAGCCCGGCATAGCCCCACTGCATGTTCACGCCCAGCGCCATGATCGCCGAGACGAGCGCCATGTTGAAGATGCCGAGCATGGTGTTCCAGCTGCCGGTCAGCGCCTCGAGCAGGAACAGCAGGCCGACAAGGGCGAAGAGGACGGCCGCGCGCATCCGCTGCGATCCGTGCCGTTCGGCGACGCGGTTCTGGCTCATGCCGACTTCCCCCTGAAGATGCCCGTCGGGCGGAAGAGCAGGACGATGATCAGGATCGTGAACGACACGGCGAACTTGTAGTCGGTCGACAGGAGCTGGACGAGGCCCGGGGGTTCCCAGGTGCCGGGGGTCAGGTAGCCCACGACCTTCTTGAAGGCGTAGGTGAAGCTGACTTCCGAGAAGGCGATCAGGAAGCCGCCCGCGATGGCGCCGAGCGGATTGCCGAGACCGCCGACGATCGCGGCGGCGAAGGTGGGCAGCAGGAGGGCGTAGTAGTTGAAGGGCCGGAAGGACTTGTCCAGGCCATAGAGCACGCCCGCGGTCACCGCGAGGGTGGTGGCGATGATCCAGGTGATGGTGACCACGCGTTCGGGGTTGATGCCCGAGAGCAGCGCCAGATCCTCGTTGTCCGAATAGGCGCGCATCGACTTGCCGGTGCGCGTGCTGTTGAGGAACCAGAAGAGCAGCCCCACCGCGATGACGGCGACGACCACCGTCAGGGCGGCGGTGGCCTTGATCGACAGCCCCTCGTCAAGCCCGGTCGCCGCCTTGAAGGCGGGGGCGTTCACGAGGAAGCGCGGCCCGTCCGCGAAGGCGCGGTCGTCGGTGCCGATGATGAACCGCGTCAGCGCGTTCATGATGAACATGACCCCGACCGAGGCGATGACCAGGATCACCGGCCTGGCGCGCTGCCGGCGGTAGAAGCGGTAGACGACGCGGTCGGTCACGAGGACGATCCCCATGGTGACGAGGATGCCGAGCGGCAGGGCCAGCAGCGCCGTGGGCAGGATGCCGAGCGTCACGCCCCAGGCCTGGAGGCCCCAGGTGCCGAGGATGGTGATGCCCGTCCCGAAGGCCATCGTGTCGCCATGCGCGAAGTTCGAGAAGCGCAGGATGCCGTAGATCAGCGTCACGCCCAGCGCCCCGAGCGCCAGCTGCGAACCGTAGGACAGCGCCGGCACGACGACGAAGTTCATCAAGAGGACGAGGCCGTTCAGGACATCCATCAGGGTGTCGCCTCCGTGCAGGTGCCGCGGGTGGAACGTGTGGCCAGCGCGCCCTTCGCCTCGGTGGAGGCGAGGATCTCGGCCATGTGCTCGGTCTGGCCCCTGGTCGTCTGGACGGCGATCATCACCGGGCCGGCGTCCAGCATGGCGAAGATGCCCACCACGCGCCCGACCGGGCCGGGACGGGCCAGCACCGCCGGAAAGGTCTGGCCGCCGACGGCGATGCGGAACCCGTCGCCGTCCTGAAGAACGCTCACCGACTCGGTGCCGAAGGTGCAGTCGAGGACGGGGTCGTGCCGCCCCTCGGCCGGAGCGGGCGCGGCGGCAAGCACGGCAAGGACCGCGGCAGGGGCCGAACGGGCGGAAAGGGCGGAAAGGCCGGAAAGGGCGGCGCGCATCCTCATCCTCCCAGGAAGGTCCGGCGCACTTCGGGATTGGCGAGCAGGGCCTTGCCCGTGTCGGTATAGGCGTTGCGCCCCTGCACCAGGACGAAGCCGGTATCGGCGATCTCCAGCGCCTGGCGGGCGTTCTGTTCCACCATCAGGATGGTGATGCCGGCGCGGGCGACCTCGATGATGCGGTCGAAGAGCTCGTCCATCACGATGGGGCTGACCCCCGCGGTCGGCTCGTCGAGCATGAGGACCTCGGGGTCGGTCATCAGCGCCCGGCCGACGGCGACCTGCTGGCGCTGGCCGCCGGACAGTTCGCCCGCTGCCTGCCGGCGCTTCTGCTTGAGGATCGGGAAGAGGGTGTAGACCTGTTCCATCGACGCCCGGATGTCGTCGCGGCGCAGGAAGGCGCCCATCTCGAGGTTCTCCTCGACGGTCATCGAGGGAAAGACGTTGTTGGTCTGCGGCACGAAGGCCATGCCCTTCCCGACGCGCTCGCGCGGGGAGAGGTGGGTGATGTCCTCGCCGCGGATGCGCACATGGCCGCCGCGCAGGCGGAGCATGCCGAAGACGGCCTTCATGGCGGTGGACTTGCCCGCCCCGTTCGGGCCGACGATCACCGCGATCTTGCCCTTGTCGACGCTCAGCGTGCAGGCATGCAGGATGTCGGTCGGCCCGTAGCCGCCGGTCATCTGGTCGCCGATCAGGAAGGGCTCGGTCCCGGCGGTCACGCCACCCCCTCCTTCACCCGGTTCTTCAGGCCGCGGCCGAGATAGGCCTCGATGACCGCCTCGTTCTTCATGATCTCGTCCGAGGACCCCCTGGCCAGGACCTTGCCCTCGGCCATGACGATCACCGGATCGCAGAGCCGGGCGATGAAGTCCATGTCGTGCTCGATCACGCAGAAGGTGTAGCCGCGTTCCCTGTTCAGCCGGACGATGGCGTCGCCGATGGTGTTGAGCAGCGTCCGGTTCACGCCGGCGCCGACCTCGTCGAGAAAGACGACCTTGGCCTCGACCATCATCGTCCGGCCGAGCTCGAGAAGCTTCTTCTGGCCGCCCGAGAGGTTTCCCGCGCGTTCCTCGGCCAGATGCGAGATGGTCAGGAAGTCCAGAACCTCGTCGGCCCGGCGGGCCAGCCGCGCCTCTTCCTCGCGGATGATCCGGCGGCGGAAGAAGGCGTTCATGAGCCCCTCGCCGGACTGGCCGGCAGGCACCATCATCAGGTTCTCGCGCACGGTCATCGAGTGGAACTCGTGCGCGATCTGGAAGGTGCGCAGCAGGCCCTTGTGGAAAAGCGCATGCGGCGGCAGGCCGGTGATGTCCTCGCCGTCCATCAGCACGCGGCCCGAGGTCGGCCGGTAGACCCCGGCGATGACGTTGAACGGGGTGGACTTGCCCGCCCCGTTCGGGCCGATCAGCCCGGTGATCGAGCCCGTGGCGATCTCGAGCGAGGCGCCGTCCACGGCGCGGAAGCCGCCGAAATGCTTGTGAAGATCCTCGACGACGATCATCGCGGATGCCACCCCCCTGTGCCGCTGCCTGCGCCCCGTAGTCCGGGATCCGTCGTGCGGCGTCAGACCCTTCTGCCGCAAACAAGCCCGGGGGTAAACCCGGGCTTGATGCATTCTCCTGACAGTGATGCGGCGGTCAGCGGTACTTGACCGTGGTGATCTTGCCGTCCTTGATCTCGATCTCGCGGTAGCGGCCCGCGGATTCGCCCGGCCCGATCAGTTCCACGCCCGAGGCGCCCTGATAGTCGATGTCGGTGCCCGCCGCGATCAGGTCGAGCGCCTTGCCGAGTTCGCCCGGCATGATCGGCTCGCCCGGCGCGTTGGCGATGTCCATCACCTTGCCGGCCCAGTCGGTGGCCTTCGAGGATCCGGCCGCCTGCATGGCCAGCATCATCAGGGCGGCGGCGTCGTAGCTTTCCGCCGTGTAGGGCGAATTGACGTCGAAGGCGCCCGCGCCCATGCCCTGAAGCACTTCCATGCCCGGCGAGTCCGACCCCGGCACCTGGCCGAAGGAGCCGTTGATCTCGGCGCCGAAGTTCTTCTCGAGGTTGTCGCCGATCATCCCGCCCGGCAGCTCGAAGAGCGAGAAGGCGCCGGTGTCGAGCGCGGCGCGGATCATCCCGGCACCGCCCTGGTCGATGTAGCCGGCGACGATCAGGATCTGGCCGCCGGCGGCCTGGAGGGCGGCGACCTCGGCCGAATAGTCGGCCTTGCCGTCCTCGTGCGCGGCCGACAGCGTGATCTTGCCGCCCTTGGCCTCGAAGGCCTTCTGGATGGCCTCGGCCAGGCCCTTGCCGTAGTCGCTGTTCGAATAGGTGAGCGCCGCTTCCTTGATGCCGCGTTCCATCATGATGTCGGCGGCGATCTCGCCCTCGCGCGCGTCGGACGGCGAGGTGCGGAAGAACAGGCCGTTGTCCTCGGTCGTGCTGAGGGCCGGCGAGGTGGCCGACGGCGAGATCATCACCAGGCCGTTCGGCACCGCGACGTTGGTCAGCGTGGCGATGGTGACGCCCGAGCAGTCGCCGCCGATGATCGCCTTGACGCCGTCGGCCACCATCTTCTCGGCCGCAGCCTGGGCCGCCGCGGCGTCGATGCAGGTGGAGTCGCCGCGCACGGCCGTCACCGTCGAGCCGCCGAGCAGCTTGCCGGATTCGTTGACCTCGGCGATCGCCTTCTCGGCCGCCGCCGCCATCGACCCGGTGAGCGATTCAATCGGTCCGGTGAAGCCGAAGAGGATGCCGAGCTTGATCTCCTCGGCCGAGGCGGCGCCCGCAAGAAGGGCGCAGGCTGCCGTGGCAGCATAGAGTTTTTTCATTGGTCTCTCCCATGTTGGACCATTCGTCCTGGCGCGAACCTAGTCCGGCCGGTCCGAAAAGAAAAGTGTTTCGGGCTCTTGCGCCGCGATGCGGAAGTCCGGACTCTGGGCCGGCCGGCGCCGCCCCGTGCGGCTGCGCGCACGCCGCCCGCGGTGCGGGCCGCGCCGGCGCCGGTCGTGCGGTTTCCGGAAGGGGGGCGATGAATTGTCCGCTGCGGGATTGTTGACGTTTCCGCTGGTCGCATTCGTCGCCGTGCAGGCGGCGATGGCGATGGAGTCGAGCCAGGGCAGGCTGGCCGTCACCGGGATGGCTGCCGGACTGGTGGAGCCCTGGAGCCTTGCCTTCCTGCCGGACGGCGGGTTCCTGGTGACCGAGCGCGACGGGCGGCTGACCCGCTTTCCGCCGGGCGGCGGGGCGGGGAGGCCGGTCGCCGGCCTGCCCGCCGTCTTCGCCGAGGGGCAGGGGGGGCTTTTCGACGTGCTGGTGCCGCGCGACTTCGCCCGGGGCGGGCGTCTCTTCCTGTCGCTCGCCGCGCCCGTGGACGGCGGCGGGGCCACCGCGATCTGGTCGGCGCGCCTGGAGGGCGACAGGCTGCTGGACGGGCGGTTCATCTTCGTCATGAACGCGGCCTCGGACAGCGGCCGGCATTTCGGCGGGCGCCTGGTGGAGGCGCGGGACGGCACGCTGTTCCTGACGATCGGCGACCGCGGCACGGGGCCCGACGGGATGGAGGCGCAGGATCCGGCAAGCCATGCGGGCAAGATCGTCCGCATCGCGAAGGACGGGTCGGTCCCGCCCGACAACCCCTTCGCCGGCGGTCCGGCGCCCGAGATCTGGTCCGCGGGGCACCGCAACCCGCAGGGCGCGGCGCTGGATGCGCAGGGCGATCTGTGGGTCAGCGCCCATGGCGCGGCGGGCGGGGACGAGATCGACCGGGTCCCGAAGGGCGTGAACCACGGCTGGCCGGTGATCAGCTACGGCACCGACTATGACGGATCGCCGATCGGTGTCGGGACGGCCCGCGAGGGGCTGGCCCAGCCCGACCACTACTGGGACCCCTCGATCGCGCCCTCGGGCCATGCGATCCATTCGGGCAGGCTGTGGCCCGACTGGGCGGGCGACCATTTCATCGGGTCGCTCAAGTTCGACTACATCGCCCGGATGGATCCAGACAGGCCGGGGCCGGGCGGCTGGGCGGAGGAGGCGCTGCAATCGCCCGAGACGATCCGCGTGCGCGACGTGCGCGAGGCGCCCGACGGGTCGATCTGGTTCCTTTCGGTGGGCAACGGCGCCGTCTACCGGATCGCGCCGCCCGGCCGCTAGGGGGATGTTGCCACGGGGCAATCCCGCGGGCCGGCGAGGGCCTGCCATCGCATTTCCGGTTGCCGTGGGGCTGCGCCGCCCGCAACATCCCGCCGACAACAACAAGGGAGCCGGAACAAGATGGGCATGGTCGAAGCCGTCAGGACCTGTTTTCGGAAATACGCCACCTTCAGGGGGCGCGCCGCGCGGTCGGAATACTGGTGGTTCGTGCTGTTCAACGTGATCGTCAGCGCGGTCATCGCGGCGATCTTCCCGCCCGTCGCCGTGGACATGGGGGCCACGGCGGGCGAGTCGATGATGGAGGCCTACGCGATGGTGAAGCCGAGCGTGCCCTCGGCCATCTGGAGCCTCTTCGTGCTGCTTCCGGGCCTCGCGGTCGCGGTGCGCCGGCTGCATGACGGCGACAAGTCCGGCTGGTGGCTGCTTCTCGCCTTCATCCCGGTGATCGGCGCGATCATCCTGCTTGTCTGGTTCGTGACGCGCGGCACCCGCGGCGACAACAGCTATGGACCCGACCCGCTGGCGGGCCAGGGCGCCTGATGCAGGGGGCCGGGGCGGCAGGGCACGCCCCGGCGCCGCAAGACGGGTTCAGATCGACAGCCGCCCCAGGGGGCCGGACCCGTGCGCGCCGCGTTCGCGGTAGGGCGTGGTCTGGTAATGGGCGCGGTAGCATTTCGAGAAATGGCTGGGCGAGGCGAAGCCGCAGGCCAGCGCCACGTTGATGACGCTCATGTCGGTCTGCATCAGCAGGTTGCGCGCCTTCTGCAGCCGCAGTTCCATGTAGTAGCGCTTGGGGCTGCGGTTGAGATAGCGGCGGAAGAGGCGCTCGAGCTGGCGGGTGGACATGCCCACGTCTTCGGCCAGGATCGCGGGGCTCATCGGCGTCTCGACATTGGCCTCCATCATCTGGATGACCTTGGACAGCTTCGGATGGCGCACCCCGATGCGGGTCGGGATCGACAGGCGCTGGGTATCCTGGTCGGTGCGGATAGAGGAATAGATGAGCTGGTCGGCGGTGGTGTTGGCGACATCCTCGCCGTGATCCTCGGCGATGATCTTCAGCATCAGGTCGATCGAGGCCGTGCCGCCCGCGGTGGACAGGCGGTTGCCATCGGCGACGAAGACGCTCTTGGTCAGCTTCACGTCCTCGAATTCCTCGACGAAGCTGTCCTGGTTCTCCCAGTGGATCGTCGCCTTGCGGCCGTCCAGGAGCCCGGCCTTGGCCACCGTGTAGGCGCCCGTGCAGAGCCCGCCGATGGTCACGCCGCGGCGGGCCTCGCGGCGGAGCCAGTTGAGGATCGGCCGCGTCGTGGCCTGCTGCACGTCGATGCCGCCGCAGACCATCACGACATCGTCACGGCCGATCTCCTCGAGCCCCATGTCGAGGCGGAAGGCGACGCCGTTCGAACAGACGGCCTCGCGCCCGCCCTCGCCGGCCAGGACCCAGGTATAGGCGGTGCGCCCGAGCACCCGGTTGGCCAGCCGCAGGGGTTCGATCGCGCAGGCGAATGACAGCATCGTGAACCGGTCAAGCAGCAGGAAAACAAAGCGCTTCTGCCGCGATCCCGCCTCGGGCGCCGGGACCCTGCGCGCCAATGCGACCTGCATTCCGCGACCCTTCGATGTCGTTTTGCGCACAGAACCACCAAACGCGGTCAGGCGCAAGGGCCGACCATCCGATGTCGCTAAACGACAATGAACGGTTTGCATGGGGCGGGGCGGGCGGCTATATCGTGGCCCGTTCCGGATGGCGCGGCCATGGCCGGAAACCGACGGAGATTGCGATGACGAAGGCCTGGACGAAATCCGACTGGCGCAGGAAGCCCCGAATCCAGATGCCCGACTATCCCGATCAGGCCGCACTCAGGGCCGTCGAGGCGCAGCTCGCGAAGTTTCCGCCCCTGGTCTTTGCGGGCGAGGCGCGCAAGCTCAGGCGGGCGCTGGGCGAGGTGGCGGCGGGCCGGGCCTTCCTGCTGCAGGGCGGGGACTGCGCCGAGAGCTTCGCCGAATTCTCGGCCGACAACATCCGCGACACCTTCAAGGTGATGCTGCAGATGGCGATCGTGCTGACCTGGGGCGCCAAGGTGCCGGTCGTGAAGGTGGGCCGGATGGCGGGCCAGTTCGCCAAGCCGCGCAGCGCCCCGACCGAGGTCGTCAACGGGGTGGAGCTGCCCTCCTACCGCGGCGACATCATCAACGGCTTCGACTTCACGGCCGAGGCGCGGGTGCCCGATCCGGCGCGGATGCTTCAGGCCTATACGCAGGCCGCCGCCAGCCTGAACCTGCTGCGCGCCTTCTCGACGGGCGGCTATGCCGACATCCACCGCGTGCAATCCTGGATCTCGTCCTTCACCGAGGAGGAGGAGGCCAGGCGCTACCGCGAGATCGCCCTGCGGATCCAGGATGCGATGGACTTCATGGCCGCGGCCGGCATCAACTCGGACACCGCGGTCTCGCTGGCGACGGTGGACTTCTACACCAGCCACGAGGCGCTTCTGCTGGAATACGAGGAGGCGCTCTGCCGCGTCGATTCGACGACCGGCCTGCCGGTGGCGGGATCGGGGCACATGATCTGGATCGGCGACCGCACGCGGCAGCCCGACGGCGCGCATGTCGAGTTCTGCCGCGGGGTGCAGAACCCGATCGGGCTGAAATGCGGCCCCACCACCACAGCCGAAGACCTGAAGGTGCTGATGGCCAGGCTCAACCCGGCCAACGAGCCCGGCCGCCTGACGCTGATCGCGCGCTTCGGCGCGGGCAAGGTGGGCGACCACCTGCCGCGGCTGATCCGTGCCGTGCGCGAGGAGGGGGCCGAGGTCGTCTGGTCCTGCGACCCGATGCACGGCAACACGATCAAGTCGTCGACGGGCTACAAGACGCGCCCCTTCGATTCGGTGCTGCGCGAGGTGCGGGAGTTCTTCGCCATCCACAAGGCCGAGGGCACGATCCCCGGCGGGGTGCATTTCGAGATGACGGGCAAGGACGTGACCGAGTGCACGGGGGGCGTCCGTGCGGTCACCGACGAGGACCTGTCGGACCGCTATCACACCGCCTGCGACCCGCGGCTCAACGCCAGCCAGGCGCTGGAGCTGGCCTTCCTGGTGGCCGAGGAGCTGCAGGACCGCCGCGCGAACGGCCGGGCCCGCGAGGCCCGGGCCTGAGCTGCCCGGCGCGGGCGGCCCGGCGCGGGCGGCCCGCCTTCGCCTCAGGCGTCGGACTTGACGAGGCGCAGGTGGCGGCCGGGCGCGAGCGTCGGGCCGGGGGCCGGGACGAAGCGCCGCGGCGGCTCGGCCAGGCCGGGCACGGCGCCGTCCGCACCCTCGGCCCCCGCGACGACGCGCAGGGCGGGCGTGCCGGCGGCCAGTCCGCGCTCGCGCAGGCCGGTGATCACGAAGCGGCGCGGCGCGCGGCCGATCTGGCCCTCGGCCACGAGGCAGCCCAGCGCGCGGCTGACATCGCCGAGGTCGCTGCGCAGGGGCAGGACCAGAAGGCGCGCGGTCAGGGCCGGCCGGCCGAAGGAGGTTTCGGCCTCGAGCCCGATTTCCAGGATCGCCGGGGCGGTGAAGACGCGGTCGATGGCGCTGGCGGCCTGCGCCCGCGCCGCGGCGGCGAAGAGGCAGGTGGCCGGCATCCCCCGGACCTCCATCCCCATCAGGTCGGCCAGCCGCGAGCCGGCAAGGCGGAACCGCGACACTTCGGGGGCGATGCGTTCGAGGATGAAGGTATGGTCGAGCGCCGATTCGATGCCGCGGGGGTCCACCTCGCTGCGCAGGGGCAGCGGCCGGCCGCCGCGCAGGGCGTCCCAGTAGGCATAGACCTGGGCCAGCGGGCGGAACGAGGCGGCCGCCGCAGGGCCCTGAAGGGGTGATCCGGTGTCCATCGTGCCGCCAGCCTTTGCCATCCTCGCGTCTCTCCTGCCGGGCGCGGGAGGGGAAGCTTCCCCGGTCCCGGCCTTGCGTTGTCGTCCTCCGAACGGTCTGTTAACCGTAATTCCGGAATGATTTACCGGAAGTTAAGATACACGCTTGCAGCGGGCGGAGGGGGCCGAAAGTATTAAATGGTTAAGGATCCGCCGCTTCAGCAGGCCGTGTCGATGACCGGCTTCGCGGCCCGGCGCGGGCAGGGCGCGGGCTACGAATGGTCCTGGGACCTGCGGTCGGTCAACGGCAAGGGCTTCGACCTGCGCCTGCGCGTGCCCGACTGGATCGACGGGCTGGAACAGGCGCTGCGGGCCGAGGTGGCGCGGGTGGCGCAGCGGGGCAACATCTCGCTCTCGCTCAGGGTCTCGCGCAGCCAGGGCGCGGCCGAGGTGCGCGTCAATCCCGACACGCTGCGGGCGACGATGGCCGCCCTGGCCGAGATCGAGGCGGCGGCGCGCGGGGCGGGGCTGACGCTGGCCCCCTCGACCCCGGCCGAGGTCCTGGCGCTGCGCGGCGTGGCCGATGTGCAGGCCGAGGCCGAGGACAGCGCGCCCCTGCTGGCGGCGCTTCTGGCCGATGCCGCGGGCCTTCTGGCCGATTTCGCGGCGGCGCGCCGGGCCGAGGGCGCCGCCCTTGCCGGGGTGATCGGCCAGCAGCTCGACCGCATCGGGGCCCTGGTGGAGGATGCCGCGGCCGCGGCAGAAGCGCGCCGGCCGCTGATGCAGAAGGCGCTTGCCGAAAGCCTTTCACGGGTCATGGCCGAGGCGCCGGGGGCCGATCCGGACCGGGTCGCGCAGGAGCTTGCGCTGCTTGCCGTCAAGGCCGACGTCACCGAGGAGATCGACCGCCTGCGCGCCCATGTCGCGGCGGCGCGCGGGCTTCTGTCCGCCGGCGGCGCCATCGGGCGCAGGTTCGACTTCCTGATGCAGGAATTCATGCGCGAGGCGAACACGCTGTGTTCCAAGTCGGGCGACCGGGAATTGACGCGGATCGGCCTGGACCTCAAGACGGTGATCGACCAGCTTCGCGAACAGGTCCAGAACGTCGAATGACCGGCCCGGCAGAGCGAACACGACGCGGGATGCTTGTCATCCTTTCCTCGCCCTCGGGCGCGGGAAAGACCACGCTGTCGCGCCGGCTGATGGCCTGGGACCCGACGCTGCGCTTCTCGGTCTCGGCCACGACGCGCCCGCCCCGGCCGGGCGAGGAGGACGGGCGCGAATACTTCTTCCGCTCGCGCGCCGAATTCGAGGCCATGGTGGCGCGCGGCGAGATGCTGGAACATGCCGAGGTGTTCGGCAACCTCTACGGCAGCCCGCGCGCGCCGGTCGAGGCGGCGATGGCGGCGGGGCGCGACACGCTGTTCGACATCGACTGGCAGGGCGGCCAGCAGATCAAGCAGGCGATGCGCGAGGATGTCGTGTCGATCTTCATCCTGCCGCCGTCGATCGCCGAGCTGGAACGGCGGCTGCACGGACGCGCCCAGGACAGCGACGAGGTGATCCGCGGCCGGATGGCCAAGTCCGAGGCCGAGATCAGCCACTGGGCCGAATACGACTACGTCATCGTCAACGACGATCTCGACGTCTCGGAGGCGCAGCTGCGCACCATCCTTCAGGCCGAGCGCCTGCGGCGGGAACGCCAGCCCTGGCTTGCCGATTTCGTCCGCGACCTCAACCGGGAGTTCGACGCAAGATGATCTGGATGCTCGACAACATGGCCCCGCGTCTGGGCCGCGACGTCTGGATCGCCCCGGACGCGAACGTGATCGGCGATGTCGTGCTGGAGGACGAGGCGAACGTGTGGTTCGGGGCGCAGCTGCGCGGCGATACCGAACCCATCCTCGTCGGGCGCGGATCGAACGTGCAGGAGAACTGCGTCCTGCATACCGATTCGGGCTTTCCGCTGACGATCGGGGCGGACTGCACCATCGGCCACAAGGCGATGCTGCACGGCTGCACGGTCGGCGAGGGGTCGCTGATCGGGATGTCGGCCACGGTGCTGAACGGCGCGCGGATCGGCGCAGGCTGCCTGATCGGCGCGGGCACGCTGATCCCCGAGGGCAAGGCGATCCCGGACGGCAGCCTGGTCTTCGGCAATCCGTTCCGCATCGTGCGCAGCCTCGACGAGGCCGCCCGCGAGAAGCTCCGCGCCTCGGCCGCGCATTACCGGCGCAACGCGGCACGGTTCCGGGCCGGCCTCAGGGCCCTCTGACCGGCTCAGACGGCGACGCGCGTCCCGGTGCGGGCCGAGCGCGCCCAGGCATGGATGATCTCCTCGATGCGCAGCGCATAGGTGAAGTCCGCATCCGGCCGGACGCCGCGGCCGATGGCGTCGAGGAAGGCCGCGCATTCGATGATCTTCAGGTCGTTGAAGCCCAGCTGGTGGCCAGGCGCGGGCACGAAGGCGCCGTAGGGCGGATGCTCGGCCGAGGTCAGGATCGTGGTGAAGCACTGCTCGGCCTTCGGGCCGGCATTGCGGTAGAGGTGCAGCTCGTTCATGCGCTCCTGATCGAAGACGATCATGCCGGTCGTGCCGTGCACCTCGTAGCCGAGGCGCGACTTGCGCCCCCAGGCCGCGCGGCTGGCGACAAGCGTGCCCCGGGCGCCGCTGGCGAAGCGCACCAGGGCCGAGGCGCAGTCCTCGTTCTCGACCGGGGCCTCGCCCGATCCGTCGGCCTTCTTCCGCGTCGGATAGACGGTCTGCATGTCGCCCGCGAGGTCGGCGATCGGCCCCATGACGCCCTCGGTCATGCTGATGAGGTGGGTCCCGATGTCGCCCAGCGCGCCCAGCCCCGCCTCGCTGACCATGGCGCGCCAGGACCAGGGCATCGCCTCGTCGGCGGTATAGTCCTCCTCGACCCAGCCGCGGAACTCGAAGGGCCGCCCGATGGCGCCCTCCCGGATGAGGCGGATCGCATGCTGGTGGGCGGGGTTGCGGATGTAGTTGTAGCCCACCATCGTCGCCCTGCCGCTGCGGCGCGCGGCCGCCTCCATCGCGCGCGCATCCTCGATCGTCAGCGCCAGCGGCTTCTCGCACCAGACATGCTTGCCGGCGGCGAGCGCGGCGAGGGCGATCTCGGCATGCAGCTTGTTGGGCGTGGTGATCGACACGACATCGACGGCGGGGTCCGAGACGAGGTCGCGCCAGTCGGCCGTGGCCCGGGCAAAGCCGAACTGGTCGGCCATCCGCACCGCCTGGTCCGCCGGCGTGTCGGCCAGCATCTCCAGCCGCACCTTCGGCAGGCCCGGCAGCAGGCCGCCCATGACGGCCCGGGCATTCCGCCAGGCCAGCGCATGGCTCTTGCCCATGAAACCGGTGCCGATGAGCCCGACGCCCAGCGTTTCCGTCCGTCCTGCCATCGGCCCCGCTCCCCTCGCATGGAGATTCTTGGAACAAATGTTCCAGATATGCTATCGAATGAAACGGCGCATAGAACAAGAGGCGCGGAATGACAAGTTCGGAAGCCTTCCCGCAAGGTGCCCCGGATACGGTCGAGGCCTTCCAGGAACGGCTGATCGCGGTGTCCGACGGCCTGCCCAAGCGGCTGCGCCAGTGCGCCGACTACATCGCGGGCAACATCGACCGGATCGCCGTCTCGACGGTCGCCGAGCTTGCGCAGGGCGCGGGCGTGCCCCCCTCGGCGCTGATGCGGTTCTGCCAGATCCTCGGCTTCTCGGGCTTTTCCGAGATGCAGCGCCTCTTCCGCGACAGCTACGTCCCGGGGCGGCCGGACTATGCGACGCGGCTGCGGAACCTGCGCGACAAGGGGGCGGGGTCCTCGGCGGCGCTGCTTGCGGAATTCGTCGAGGCGGGGCGGCAGTCGCTCGAGGGGCTGGCGCGGTCGACCGACGAGAAGGTCCTCGACGAGGCGGTGAACCACCTCGCGAAGGCCGGGATGATCCATCTGGCCGGGTTCCGACGGGCCTTTCCGGTGGCCAGCTACCTTGCCTATGCGCTGGAGAAGATGAACGTGCCGACGATGCTGCACGACGGCACGGGCAAGCTCGACCACTCCCATGCGCTGCGGCCGGGCGATGCGCTGATGGCGATCACCTTCGCGCCCTACAGCCCCGAGACGGTGGCGCTGGCCGAACATGCGTCGCGACGCGGGCTGGCGGTGGTGGCCCTGACCGATACACCGATCAGTCCGGTGGCGCAGCTTTCGGCCGCCGTCCTGACCGTTCCCGAGGTGGACTTCGGTGCCTTCCGGTCGCTCTCGGCGACCCTGGCGCTGGCGATCACGCTGGCGGTCGCCGTGGGCGCGCGGCGCAGCCGCAACGGGACATAGAAAAGCCTTCCATTTCGATTCTGTATGGAATAAAAATTCCAAAACCCGGGGGATCGATTCCATCGCTCCACGGGAGGACCGGGGGGCGACGCATGAAAACGCTGGACGTCATCACGATCGGCCGCTCCTCGGTTGACCTCTACGGCGCCCAGGTCGGCGGCCGGCTCGAGGACATGGGCTCGTTCCAGAAGTACATCGGCGGCTCGCCCACGAACATGGCGGCGGGGACGGCGCGGCTCGGCCTCCGGTCGGCGCTCATCACCCGGGTCGGGGACGAGCACATGGGGCGCTTCATCCGCGAGGAACTGGCGCGCGAGGGGGTGGACGTGCGCGGCGTCAGGACCGACCCCGAGCGCCTGACCGCACTGGTGCTTCTGGGCATCCGCGACGAGAAGCAGTTTCCCCTGATCTTCTACCGCGAGAACTGCGCCGACATGGCGCTGTGCGAGGACGACATCGACGAGGACTTCATCGCCGAGGCGCGTGCCGTCGTCGCGACCGGGACGCACCTGTCGCATCCGCGCACCGAGGCGGCCGTGCTGAAGGCCCTGACGCTGGCCCGCAAACACGGGGCGCAGACCGCGCTCGACATCGACTACCGGCCGAACCTGTGGGGGCTCGCCGGCCACGGCGCGGGCGAGGAGCGCTTCATAGAAAGCGCGAAGGTCACCGCGAAACTGCAGGCAGCGCTTCACCTTTTCGACCTGATCGTGGGCACCGAGGAGGAATTCCACATCGCCGGCGGAACGACCGACACGATCGCCGCGCTGCGTGCCGTGCGCGCCGTCTCGAAGGCCACGCTCGTGTGCAAGCGGGGGCCGATGGGTGCGGCCGCCTTCACCGGAGAGATTCCCGGCACGCTGGACGAGGGGCAGTCCGGCCCGGGCTTCCCGATCGAGGTCTTCAACGTGCTCGGCGCGGGCGACGGGTTCATGTCGGGCCTGCTCAAGGGCTGGCTCACCGGGCAGGACTGGCCGACCGCGCTGACCTATGCCAATGCCTGCGGCGCCTTCGCCGTCAGCCGGCACGGCTGCACGCCGAGCTATCCGAGCTGGGAGGAGCTGCAGTTCTTCCTGCGGCGCGGCGTGCGGACGCCGGCGCTGCGCAAGGATGCCGAGCTTGAGCAGATCCACTGGTCGACGAACCGTCACGGCGACTGGTCGACGATGCGGGTCTTTGCCTTCGACCATCGCATCCAGCTTGAGGAAGCGCCGGGGGCCACGCCAGAAAAGATCGCGCGGTTCAAGGAGTTGTGCCTTGATGCTACGATCGAGGTGGCGCAGGGCAGGCCCGGCTACGGGCTGCTTTGCGACAGCCGCCTGGGGCGCAGCGCGCTTTACCGCGCGTCGGGCCGGGGCCTGTGGATCGGCCGGCCGGTCGAATGGCCGACCTCGCGGCCCCTGACGCTCGAGCCCGAGATCGGGCCGGATTATGGCGGCCTGTCGGAATGGCCGCTCGAGCATGTGGTGAAGGTCCTGTGCTTCTGCCATCCCGACGACGACGCCGCGATGCGGGCGAGCCAGGAGGACGTGATCACCCGGCTTTTCGCGGCCTGCCGCCGCAACCGGCTGGAATTCCTGCTGGAGATCATTCCCTCGAAGGTCGGACCGGTCGATGACGGAACCGTCGCCACGCTCATCCAGCGCTTCTACGACATCGGCATCTTCCCCGACTGGTGGAAGCTCGAGCCCATGCAGTCCGACGCCGCCTGGGCCGCGACCTGCGCCGCCGTCGAGCGCAACGATCCGCATACGCGCGGCATCGTCGTTCTGGGGCTGGGGCAGGGCGAGGCCGAGCTTGAATCGAGCTTCCGGCTTGCCGCCAGGCATCCGCTGGTGAAGGGCTTCGCGGTCGGGCGCACGATCCACGCCGATTGCGGGGCCGACTGGATGCAGGGCCGCATCGGCGATGCCGAGGCGGTGGCCCGCATGGCCGCCAACTATCGCCGCCTCTGCGGCGTCTGGGACGCGGCACGGGCCGAGGCGCGGCACGCGAGGGGAGAAGCGGCATGACGACGACGATCAGGCTGACCGCCGCGCAGGCGATGGTGCGCTGGCTTGCGGCGCAGAAGGCCGAGGACGGCGGGCGCTTCATCGAAGGGATGTGGGCGATCTTCGGCCACGGCAACGTGGCGGGCCTCGGCGAGGCGCTGCATGCCCACCGCGACGACCTTCCCACCTGGCGGGGCCACAACGAGCAGACGATGGCCCATGCCGCGATCGCCTATGCCAAGGCGATGAAGCGGCGCAAGGCGATGGCCGTCACCACCTCGATCGGGCCCGGCGCGCTGAACGTCGTCACCGCGGCGGCGCTTGCGCATGTGAACCGCCTGCCGGTCCTCATCATCCCCGGCGACGTCTTCGCCAGCCGCGCGCCCGACCCGGTGCTCCAGCAGGTCGAGGATTTCCAGGACGGGACGGTTTCTGCAAATGATGCATTCCGCCCGGTAAGCCGCTATTTCGACAGGATAATGCGGCCAGAACACATCATCACCGCGCTGCCGCGCGCGCTGCGCGTGATGACCGACCCGGCCGAATGCGGCCCGGTCACGCTGGCCTTCTGCCAGGACGTGCAGGCCGAGGCCTTCGACTATCCCGCAAGCTTCTTCGAGCCGCGCGTCTGGCGCATCCGCCGGCCCGAGCCCGACGCGGCCGAGCTGGCCGCCGCCGTCGCCGCGCTGAAGGCGGCGAAGGCCCCGGTGATCGTCGCCGGCGGCGGCGTGATCTATTCCGGCGCCGAGGCCGAGCTGGCCGCCTTTGCCACGCGGCACGGCATCCCGGTCGTCGAGACCCAGGCCGGCAAGTCGGCGCTCGCGCACGATCACGCGCTGAACTTCGGCCCCGTGGGCGTGACCGGCGCCTCATCGGCCAACGCGGTCTGCGAGGTGGCCGACCTGGTGATCGGGCTCGGCACCCGGTTCCAGGACTTCACCACGGGAAGCTGGGCGCTTTTCAGGAATCCCGCGCGCCGGATCCTGTCGATCAACGTGCAGCCCTACGATGCCGGCAAGCATGGCGCGCAGGGCCTTGTGTCGGATGCGAAGATCGCGCTGGAAGCCATTGGCAGGGCGCTCGGGTCGCAGAAGTTCGCGGCGCCCGATCCGGGGCTGAGGGCGGAATGGGCGGCGGCCAGGGCCAGGGTGAAGGCGCCGCCGGAGCCGGGCAATGCGCTGGCCACCGACATGCAGGTGATCGGCGCCGTCAACCGCACCGCGGGACCGGACACGATCGTCATGGGCGCGGCCGGGACGATGCCGGGCGAGCTGCACAAGATCTGGGATGCCGCGCCCGGCGGCTATCACATGGAATACGGTTTTTCCTGCATGGGCTACGAGATCGCCGGCGCCCTCGGCATCAAGATGGCGCGGCCCGGGGCAGATGTGGTGTGCATGCTGGGCGACGGCAGCTACATGATGGCCAACTCCGAGCTTGCCACCGCCGTGATGATGGGCATCCCCTTCACCGTGGTCGTCACCGACAACCGCGGTTTCGGCTGCATCAACCGCCTGCAGAAGGGGACGGGGGGTGCGGGCTTCAACAACCTTCTGGACGATGCGCGGCACGTCAATCCCAGCCGCATCGATTTCGTCGCGCATGCCGCAAGCATGGGTGCGAAGGCGGTGAAGGCAAATGACATCAAGGCACTGGAAGCGGAACTTCTGGCGGCGAAGGGGGCCGACCGGCCGGTGGTGATCGTGATCGACACCGATCCCTGGCCGACGACGGAAGCCGGCGGCCACTGGTGGGAGGTCGCAGTGCCGGAAGTCTCGTCCCGGGCCGAGGTGAGGGCCGCGCGGGCCCGCTACGAGGCGAACAAGACGGGCCTGCAGCGGGCCGACTGAAAGGACAGGATCGATGAGCGTGAAGATCGGGATCTCGCCGATTGCCTGGCAGAACGACGACCTGCCGGACCTGACGGCGGCCTACACGATGGAGCAGGCGCTGCGCGAGGCGCGCGAGATCGGCTATACCGGCGTGGAGCGCGGCCGGCGCATGCCCGCCGACACCGAGGGCCTGCGCGCCTACCTGAAGAAATACGACCTCGCGCTCTGCGGCGGCTGGTGCTCGGGCAACCTGATGGTCAATTCGGTGAGGGACGAGATCGGGGCGGTGCGCCAGCAGGTCGAGCAGTTCGTGGCGCTCGGTGCGCCCTGCATCGTCTATGCCGAATGCTCGAACACGGTGCAGGGCGACATCGCCGTGCCGGTCAACGACCGCCCGAAGCTTTCCCGAGACGAGGTAACGGGTTACGCGAAGAAGCTCACGGAGCTTGCGAAGTGGATGGAGGGCGAGGGGATGCCACTCGCCTATCACCACCACATGGGTTCGATGATCGAGGACGCCGAGGACGTGGACTGGCTGATGGAGGGCTCGGGCCCCGAGGTGCGCCTTCTCTACGACACCGGGCACCTTCTCTTCGGCGGCGCCGACCCGCTCGCGGTTCTGGAGAAATGGGCCGACCGGGTGCATCACGTGCACTACAAGGACATCCGCCCCGAGGTCGTGCGCGACGTGCGCGCGAACCGCCGCAGCTTCCTCGACGCGGTGATCGCGGGCGCCTTCACCGTGCCGGGCGACGGCTGCATCGACTTTGCCGCCATCACGCGCAAGCTGAAGGACATGGGTTACGCGGGCTGGATCGTCGTCGAGGCCGAGCAGGACCCCGCCAAGGCGCCCGCCTACGACTATTCGAAGCTGGGCTACGCGCATATCGTGAAGCTCTGCCGCGAGGCGGGTCTGGAGATCGGCTGAGGACGGGCCGGGGCAGGGGGGCCGTCTGCCCCCCTGGCCCCCCGAGGATATTTCCGGGCAGAAGATGGAGGGGCGCATGGCAGGGCTCTTGCGGAAGCCGCTCGGGGTTGCGGGCAAGGTCCATGACGTGACCCCGCAATCCGCCGGCTGGTCCTATGTGGGATTCGCGCTGTGGCGCCTTGGCCCGGGCGAGGCGGCGGCGGAGGCCACGGGCGGGCAGGAGGCGATCCTCGTCATGATCGAGGGCAGGGCGATGGTCTCGGCCGGGGGGGTGGAGTACGGGCGTCTCGGCGAGCGGATGGACGTCTTCGAGAAGACGCCCCCGCACAGCCTCTACGTGCCCGCCGCAAGCCACTGGGAGGCGGTGGCCGAGACGGCCTGCACCCTGGCGGTCTGCACGGCCCCGGGCCGGGGCGGGCATGCGGCGCAGCGGATCGGGCCCGCGGGGATCAGCCTTGTCCAGCGCGGACAGGGGGCCAACACGCGCTTCATCCACAACATCGCGATGGAGAACGAGGACTATGCCGACAGCCTGCTGGTGACCGAGGTCTATACCCCGCAGGGCAACTGGTCGTCCTGGCCCGCCCACCGGCACGACGAGGACGACTGGCCGAACATGACCTATCTCGAGGAGACCTACTATTTCCGGTTCAACCCGCCCCAGGGGTTCGGGCTGCACCGCGTCTATACCGAGGACGGCAGCCTCGACGAGGCGATGGTGGTGAAGAACCACGACGTGACGCTTGTTCCGCGCGGCCATCATCCGGCCGGGGCGCCCTATGGCTACGAGATGTACTACCTGAACGTCATGGCCGGGCCGATCCGCAAGTGGCGCTTCCGGAACGACCCCGACCACGACTGGATCTGGCGGCGCGACCAGGGGCTGGCCTAGCGACGCTCACCCCTCGCGCGGGTGGGGGCGGGTCTTAATCTCCTTGAGCAGGCCGCCAACGCCCATGGCGGCGATGTCCGCGCCCGTCACCGCAAGGCCGCAGGCGAGCCGTTCGAGCACCCAGTCCGCCCCGTTCAGCGCCGGGCTGCGGGCGCAGCCGGGCAGGCCGATCACCGGCCGGTCGCCATACCGGCCGAGGAAGAGGAGGTTGCCCGGATCGACCGGCATGCCGAAGCGTTCGATCCGGCCGCCTGCCATGCGCACGGCCGCGGGCGCGTCGTCCGCGGGGTCGGAGGTCGCCGCGCCGGTGAGGATGAGCAGGATGTCCCCGGCAAGGCCCGAGAGCGCCCCGGCGATGGCGGATGCATCGTGGGGAACCTCGCGCACGGCGGCAAGCCGCATCCCGAGCGCGCGCAGCCGCTTCTCCACCGCGGCGCGGCCCTTCGCCCCGAGCCGCGCCGTCTGGCCTGGCGCATCGGTGAGGATGAGACCCGCGGTTTCGAGGACCACCGGACGGAGGCGGAGCGCGCCGCCGGCCAGCGCGCAGGCGCGATCGAGCGCCGCGCCGGGGACGGCGTAGGTGATGATCTTCGCCGTCGCGACGAGGACCCCGGGGCCGACGCGCGTGAGGGGCGCGAGCGTGGCCAGCGTGATCGCCGGATCGCAGGCATTGAGGGCGAGGACCCTGGCGGCGTCGACATCGAGGAGGCCCGGCCCGGTGGCATGGATGTTGACCCGTCCGTTGACGGGTTCGCTGACCGACAGGCCCGCGGCCCGCGGATCGGGGACGAGCGCGGCGCCGAGCCTGCGCGCGGCCTCGGCCTCGCCGACGTCGCCGGGCTCGAGTCGCGCGACCGTCACCTGCGCGAGGCCGGCGGCTGCCAGGGCCTCGAGGTCCTCCCGTGCGAGGAGGCTGCCCTTGGCGATGCGGCGGCCGCCCGCGAAGGCCGAATGGGCAAGGATGGCACCTGCCGCCTCGGCAAGGGGGACGGGTCCGAACTTCATCCCTTCCTCAGGACCCGGGTCACCTCGGCCATGATGCTGACCGCGATCTCGGCGGGCGACTTCGCCCCGATGTCGAGGCCGACCGGTGCGTGGATGCGCTCGAGCTGCGCCGGCGTCAGCCCGGCCTCGGCGAGCCGGGCGAGGCGCCTTGCATGGGTGCGCGGCGAGCCGAGGCAGCCGAGGTAGAAACAGTCCGATTCCAGCGCCGCCCGGATGGCGGGATCGTCGAGCTTGGGGTCGTGGGTCAGCGTCACGACCGCCGTCCGGGCATCGAGACCGGTCCGGGCCATGGCCTCGTCGGGCCATTCGTCGAGCACGGTCTCGCCGGGGAAACGGCCCTCGGCCGCGAAGGCCTGACGCGGATCGATCAGGAGCGGGTCGTAGCCGCAGTCCCGCGCCATCCGGAGAAGCGGCTGGGCGATGTGGACGGCGCCGACGACGACCAGCCGCAGGGGCGGATTGTGGATGGCCACGAACTCGTCGCCGTCGATGCCCGAGCGGTCGGCCCTGAAGCGCTCCTCGAGGGCGGGGCCGCGCGGGGCGAGGTTGCGCTCCCAGGTGCGGAGGTTGACCACATAGGCCACCGCCTCCCGCCGGGCGCGCGCGGTCACCAGATCCTCGAGCAGCGCCTCGGTCAGGCCGGGGCCCACCGGTTCGACCAGGACCCTGATCGTGCCGCCGCAGGCGAGGCCCACGGCGAAGGCATCCTCGTCGCTGACCCCGTAGGTCAGCACGCGGCTTTCGCCATCGGCGAGGGCCGCGCGCGCCTCCTCGACCACGGCGCCCTCGACGCATCCGCCCGAGACCGAGCCCATCATCTCGCCCATGCCCGAGACGGCGAGCTGGCCGCCCACCTGCCGCGGCGCCGAGCCCCAGGTCTCGATCACCGTGGCGATGGCCGCCCCGCGGCCGTCGCGGTGCCAGCGCAGCGCGATCTCGGGGATGCGGTCGTGGTCGGGTCTGTCCATCGCAGGCGGCCTCCTTGTGCCCGACTATGACCACACCCGGTGGCGCGCGCCAGCCCGAAGGCGGCGACGCCCCGTCACAAGTTCCCGGCGGGGACCACCCCGCCCGGGGCCGCCGCCGGCGCGGCCCGCAGGATGCGCGTCTGGAAGCAGTTGTTGCGCGCCGAGCGGACATCGACGAAGGCGATCCGCGGGTCGGCGAAGAGCGCGGCCGCCCGGTCCTCGAGCGCGTCGCGCGCGACGATCCGGCCGGTCCCGTAGACGATCCGGTGATCGGCCGAATAGGCCTTGATCAGGTAGTCGGGCGCGGTGCGCAGGATCTCGGGCACGCCCTCGCCGGACCAGGCCTCGCAGGCGTCCTCGCACAGGAAGACCGGTCCGGTCTCGGCATAGGGCTGGGGCGCGGGGAACGGGCGGTGGGCGAGGATGAGGTAGCCGCGGCCCGCGGGCGTGTGGCGCAGGCAGTGCCGGCAGGGCACGCCCGTGCCGTCCGAGACATGGCCGCGCTCGGCCGGCTGGCCGTTCGCGTCCGGCCCGCCCGCGCGTATGGCGGCGACGGTCGCGGTGGGGATGGGCTGGAACTCGAGACGCATGATCCTCTCCCTTCTCGTGTTCCGGGGGAGATCGCGCGGAATGCCGCCCGGCGCGACCCGGATCCTGCGCCTTCGCGCGATCCGGGCGCGCGGTCCGGGCGCGTGCGCGCCCGGACCCGGCGATCTAGCCCGCGGTGCGCAGGAGGCTGGTGATGCGCCGCACGCTGGCCCGGCGGTTCGCCCGCTCGGCCTCCTGCGTGTCGATCTTGAGGAACTCCTCGCCGTAGCCCTGCACGACCAGGTTCTCGGGCGGGATGTCGAAGTATTCGGTCAGCGCCTTGGCCACCGATTCCGCGCGCCTGTCGCTGAGCGCGAGGTTGTAGCTGGCGCGTCCGACCGCATCCGTATGCCCCTCGATCAGGAACATCTCGCGCGGGTTGCGGGCGATGTAGTCCTGGATCACCCGGCCGAGCGCGGCGAGGGCGCGCGCCTGGTCGGGGCGGATCGCGGCCGAGCCGGTCTCGAAGGTGATCTCGTCAAGATCGATCGCCGGAACGAGGAAGCGCACCTCGGCGATGTCGCGGATCTGGGCGAGGCTGAACCTGCGGCCGAAGTCGGATTCGCGTGCCAGCGCCTCGCGCAGGGCCCTTTCGTCCGTCGCATCGACGACGACGGGGCGGGCGGGGCGCGGCAGCTTGCCGACCACCACCGGGTCGTAGGCCTGCGAATCGTCGATCAGCAGGTATTCGCGACCATTCGCGTCGATCACCGAACGGCGGATCACGCGGTATTCGGCATCGCGGATGGTGACGACGCGCGATCCGTCCGGACGTGTCACGATGGTCCGCGAGGATCCGTCGCGGAAGGTCTCGGTGCGCACCTTGTCGCCCGGCCGGCGGAGCAGGACATCGTCGTCCTTGATCACCTGATAGCTGCCGTCGTCGCGGCTGACGACGACGCGGTCGCCCGAGTTGAGCTCGACCCGGCGGTTGTTCGAGATGATGGCGCCGATCGCCACCGCGCCGAGCCCGACGAGAAGCGCCTTCTCGAGGTCGGACAGGCGTTCCTTCTTCTTCTTCGCCGCGGCGGGGGCGGTCTCGGTGACCTTGGTGGCGAAATCCTCCGACGAGGCGCGGACATCCTTCTCGGTCACGACCTCTTCGGCCACCGCGACGCCGGCGGCTTCGGCGAGCGGCGCGGCGGGGTCGTCGCCCTTCGCCGGCCCGGCGGCCAGTGCTGCCGCCACCGGTGGCGCGCCGGTGCTGGCATCCGGCTGGACGGGCAGGTCGGGAACCTCTTCCGGCGCGGCCGCACCGCCCTCGGCCGCCAGGGCCTGGGCCAGGTCGTCTTCGGTCACGGACCCGGATCCGGGCTGACCTTCGGCCGGCAGGGATTCTGCGCTCCCGGCGGTTTCGGGTTCCCCCTGCACCGAAGGCTCCGGCGACGCGGGCGCGGTCTCGACGGCCTCCTCGGCCTTTGCGGCCTCCTCGGCCTTGAGGGCTTCCTCCAGCGCCTTCGCATCGGTGGTCGCCTGATCTTCGGCCGCCTTCTGCGCGGCTTCCGCTGCCGCGGCCTCCTCGGCCGCCTTCTGCGCGGCTTCCGCCGCTGCGGCCTCCTCGGCCGCCTTCTGCGCGGCTTCCGCCGCCGCGGCCTCCTCGGCCGCCTTCCGGGCGGCTTCGGCGGCTGCGGCCTCCTCGGCCGCCTTTGCCTCGGCGGCCGCCTTGGCCGCGACATCCTCGGGGTTGTTCGGATCCTGGCCGGGGGCGCAGGGCGGCGGGTTCCCGTCGAGGCAGAGAAGCACCTCGCCGGAGGACTCCTGCGCCCGGAGGGGTGCGGGGACCGCCAGGGAAAGGGAGGCCACGAGGGCGGTGGTGGTGTTCAGAATGCGGCGCATGGGCCAGCCTCCAGAAGTTGCGAACCGACCCTTGTTTCCGGCTTCAGACGGCCGGTCTTGGGATTCCGCTAGCGAAAAGCGGCGCGCCCCGCAACCCGGAAGGGTTCAAACCTTCGTTGCCGGCGGCCGTCTGCCGAGGCCGCCGGCCGCCGTCAGCGCCGCCCCGAGCGCCTCGAGCGAGGCCAGCGAATGGCCGGCGACCATCGCATCGGCATGGGGCAGGATGGCGCGGATGCCGCGCGCCCTCGGTGCAAATCCGTCCCAGCGCAGCAGCGGGTTGACCCAGATCAGGCGGCGCGCCGAGAGGCGCAGGCGCCGCGCCTCGCGCGAGAGGTCGGCCCCGCCCGCGGGGCTGCGATCGAGCCCGTCGGTGATCAGCAGGACCACGGCGCCCTGTCCGGTCACCCGCCTTGCCCAGTCGCGGTTGAAGGCGCGCAGGCAATCGGCGATGCGCGTGCCACCCTCCCAGTCCTGCGCCTCGGCCCCGCAGAGGGCGAGTGCCTCGTCGGCATCGCGCGCCTGAAGCTGGCGCGTCACGTTGGTGAGCCGCGTGCCGAAGGTGAAGGCATGGACGCGGCTCCAGCCCTCGCCGGGCGTGTTGGCGACGGCGTGCAGGAAGTGCAGCATCATCCGGCTGTAGGTCGCCATCGACCCCGAAATGTCGCAGAGCGCCACCAGCGCCGGCCAGCGCTGCCGCCGCATCTTCCACGACAGGGCAGGGAGTTCTCCGCCTTTCCTCATCCCCTGCCTGAAGGTCGCACGCCAGTCAGGGGCCCGCCCCCGCGGGGCCGGCGCCGTCCGGCGCGCGGCAAGCGGCGGAACCGGCAGGACGAGACGCGCGACCATCCGCCGCGCCGCGGCCAGCTCCGCCGCCGACATCTGCTCGAAGTCGAGCTGGCGCAAACGCTCCTCGGCCGAGGCCGTGGCGCGTGCGTCGATCTCGATCGCGGCCTCCTCCGCCGCGCCCTCCGGCAGCACGGGCGGCGGCCGCTCGACCCCGTCGAGCAGCGCCTCGGCCGCCCGCTTCTCGCCCGCCACGGCGCGGCGGTCGTCCTGCGTGCCGTGCACCGCGGGAAGCAGCATCGACATCATGTGCTCGAGAAAGGCCGGGTCGCGCCAGAACAGGCGGAAGACCTGGGCAAAGACGGCCCGGTCGCGGGCATGGCGGACCAACACGGCGTGCAGCGTCCAGTAGAAGTCCTCGCGGCGGGTGAAGCCGGCGGCGGCGACGGCACGCACCGCCTCGACCGTCTGGCCCGGCCCCACCGGCAGGCCCGCCTTCCTGAGGGCGCGCGCGAAGAGCAGGATGTTGCGCGCGAGGCTCCCTGCGGCGGGGACGGGCGGGGCCGGCGGCGCGCTCATCCCGCGGCCTGCAGGACGGCAGCGACGTTCTCGGCATGGACTTCGTCGTAGAGGTCGCAGGCGACGACATGCCCCGCGGCGATGTCCCCGGCGAGGAGCGCGGCAAGGGGCGTGGACGCCCGCGCAGGCTGGCCGGGCAGCTCGGCCAGCCACCCGACATAGCGGGCCGTCGCCGCGATGAGCCCTGCGCCGAAGCCGCCGGCGGCGATCCGGCCGGGATCGCCGTGAGCGGGCAGGATGCGGTCGGGGCAGAGGGCCGACATCCGGGCGAGTTCGGCCACGTGCCGGCGCAGGCCTTCCGGTTCGGCAACGTAGGTCAGCGGATCCTCGAGCGTGTCGCCGGCAAGCAGCAGCCGCTCGCGCGGAAGCCACAGGACGGTGGCGTCGTCGGAATGGATGTCGAAGGTCAGAAGCCGGACCTCGCGCCCGGCGACGGCGATCCGCATCTCGCCGTCGAAGGTCGCGGTGGGCAGGATCAGCGGCCGGATGGCCGGCGGGGTGCCGAAGCTGCCGTCCTCGAGCGCCGCCCTGTGGCGCGCCAGGTGGGCGGCGGTCCTGACACTGGCGATCACCGGGCTGTCGGCGAAGACCGCCGTCCCGGCCACATGGTCGCGGTGCCAGTGGCTGAGGACCACGCGGAACCGCGTGACGCCGCGTGCCGCCAGATCGGCGCGCATCCGTTCCGCATGGGCCGTCGTGACATGGGTGTCGTAGACCAGGGCCTCGCCGTCGCCCCAGATCGCGTAGGCGGCGATCCCGACCGACAGCGCGCCCTCGTCCACCCAGTTCGGCGCGGGATCCAGCCGGTAGCCCGGCACGCGCCCGTCATACCAGGCAAGGATGCCGGGCAGGGGCTCGAACAGGCGCAGGTGGCCGAGCAGGCCGGTCACGGCGCCCGGCTCATGGCGCGGCCAGGCCCCGGCGCACCTCCTCGAGCAGATGCGCGACGCCGGATCCCTGCAGGCGGGCGATGTCGTCCTGGTACTTGAGCAGGGCGCCCAGCGTGTCGGCGATGACCTCGGGCGACAGGGTGACCACGTCGAGCGCCAGTAGGCATTTCGCCCAGTCGATCGTCTCGGCAACGCCGGGGCGCTTGTAGAGGTCCTCGGCCCGCAGGCGCTGGACGAAGGCGACGACCTCGCGGCTGAGCCTTTCGGAGGCATCGGGCACGCGCGCGGCGAGGATCGCGCATTCGCGGGCGAAATCGGGGTAGTCCACCCAGTGATACAGGCAGCGCCGCTTCAGCGCGTCATGCACCTCGCGCGTGCGGTTCGACGTCAGCACCACGATCGGCGGCTCTGGGGCACGGATCGTGCCCAGTTCGGGGATCGTCACCTGGAAATCGGAAAGGGCCTCGAGGAGGAAGGCCTCGAAGGGCTCGTCCGTGCGGTCCACCTCGTCGATCAGCAGGACGGGCGCGCCGCCCGGCTGCGGACGCATGGCCGCAAGCAGCGGACGTTCGATCAGGTAGTCCTCGGTGAAGAGCTCGGCCCGGAGCACGTCGCGGTCCGCCCCGCCGGAGGCCTCGGCCGCGCGGATCGCGATCATCTGCGCGGCAAAGTTCCAGTCGGCCACGGCCGAGGCGGCATCGAGCCCCTCGTAGCACTGCAGGCGGATCAGCCGCCGGCCCAGCGCCGCGGCCAGGGTCTTGGCGATCTCGGTCTTGCCGACGCCGGCCTCGCCCTCGAGGAAGAGCGGGCGCGGCAGCTTCAGCGCAAGGAAGCAGACGGTGGCCAGGTCGCGTCCGGCGACATAGCCATGGGCGGCCAGCATCTGCCGGGTGGCGTCGATGCTGCCGGGAAGCGCGGTCACGGCACGGATGTCCTCTGCGGCATGACGGCCACGTTACGGCGCGGGGCGGCCGGGTCAAGGCTCGGCCGCAGGCAAGGGCGGTTGCGCGACCCTCCCACCGTGCTAGGACTGCGCTGCCGTCCTGTCGCTGGAACGCCCGTTGAGCGCCGCCCGCATCCTTGCCGTCCTGACCGTGCGCGACGAGGGCGCCTTCCTCATCGACTGGCTGGCCCACCACCGCGCCACGGGATTCACCGATTTCCTCGTCTTCTCGAACGACTGTTCGGACGGCACCGATGCCATGCTCGACCGCCTCCAGGCGATGGGCTGGCTTACCCATCTGCCCAATCCCGGCCCGCACGGGAACGGCCCGCAATGGGCGGCCCTGCGGCAGGCCGAGGGCCACCCGCTGCGGCGCGCCGCCGACTGGATCGCGGTCATCGACATCGACGAATACGTCAACATCCATGCCGGCGACCGGACCGTCCCGGCCCTGCTCGCCGCGGTGCCGGGGGCGACGGCCATCGCGATGACCTGGCGGCTCTTCGGCAATGCCGGGATCGTCGATTACCGGGACCAGCCGGTCACCGCCCAGTTCGTCCGCGCCGCGCCGCACGACCTGCACTGGCCCTGGCGGGCGGCGCTGTTCAAGACGCTCTTCCGCAACGACGGCACCTACCGGCGGCTGGGCGTGCACCGGCCGCGCGATCCCGATCCCGCCCGCATCGAGGCGGCGCGCTGGGTGGACGGCGCGGGGCGCCCGCTGCCCCCGGCCTTCCGCCGCGGACGCATCTTCTCGGAACTCGGGCAGGACAACCACGGCCTTGTCCAGCTGAACCACTATGCGCTCGGCGCGATGGAAAGCTATGTCGTCAAGGTCGGTCGCGGGCGGGCCAACCGCGCGGCCGAACCCTTCGACATGTCCTACTGGATCGACCGCAACTTCGTGACCGAAGAGGACCGCACGATCCAGGGGATCGAGGAGCGCAGCGCGCCCCTGCGCGCGGCGCTGCGCGCCGATCCCGTGCTGGGCCCGCTGCACGAGGCGGCGGTCCGCTGGCGCCGGCAGCGATTCGCCGATCTCATGCGCGACGAGCGGGTCCGGGCCCTGTTCGCCCGCCTGATGATGGCGCCGCCCTCGCGCGTGCTGCCCGGGCGCGCTGTCGCGCTGCTCCATGCCCATGCGGCGCGGGCGGCCGCGGGTGCGCGACGGTCAACAGAGGCGTCCTCTGCCGGGGATTGATTGCGCGGCGCGAACGCCGGGCCCGGCCGGCCGCAGGCATATCCCCAGCGAAGTTGCCGGGGCGCGCGATGGCTTCTTGCACGCCCCGGACCGGGCGGGCAGAGTGTCTGCGGGGTGTGAAATTTTCTTCACGCGGAACTGATACGGCCGGGGATGCCGGACATGGCGGTAAGCGACAACGACCTTCGGTCGCTGTCCGACAGGGAGTGGCTCGACCACCTCGCGGGGTATGCCGACGACGGCGGCTTCTTCGCGCGGCTCGGGCCGCGGCATGCCGCACTCTACGTCGATGACGGGCCGGTCCTGATCGTGACCTTCGAGACCATCGCAGGGGTGCGCGGCCGCGACATGGTGCAGCTGCCCTTCGGGCTCCGCGCCGCCGGGCGCAAGGGCTGGTCGCATCTCTGCCTGCTTGCCGACGGCGACACCTGGTATCGCGACCGGGCCGTCTATGCGCTCTTCGACAGGCTGGTGGACGACGCCTTCTTCGAGGATTTCGACCAGGTCGTCTTCTACGGGGCGGGCATGGCCGGCTATGCCGCCGCCGCCTTCTCGGTCAGCGCGCCGGGGGCCACCGTGGTCGCCGTGCATCCCCAGGCCTCGCTCGACCCGGCGGTCGCCGGATGGGACCCGCGCTTCCGCGCCATGCGCCGCGTCTCGTTCACCGACCGCTACGGCTTCGCCCCGGAGATGACCGAGGGCGCGGGGCCGGTCTTCATCCTCTACGATCCATTCGAACGGCTCGACGCGATGCATGCCGCGCTGTTCGCCCGCCCCTGGACGACGCTCCTGCCCTGCCGCTACTTCGGCCCCGGACTGGCCGCCGCGCTTGAGGAGATGAGCGTGATGACGGCCATCCTGCATGCCGCCGGCACGGGCACATTCGATGCCCGCCTCTTCGCGACCTTCATGCGGGCAAGGCGCAACCACCAGCCCTACCTGCGGGCCCTCTCCGAGCGGCTCGAGCGCGACGAGCGGCCCTATCTCAACGCGCTGGTCTGCCGCAACGTCGTCGAGCGGCTGCGCAATCCGCGCTTCCAGGTGCGCCTGGCCGAGCTCGAGGCCGAACTGCGCGCCGAGGGGATCCGCCTGCCGAAGCGGCGCTGGCCCGATCAGCAGCGATAGGCCGTGGCGCGGACGAGGTAGGGGTCATCGCCCTGGCGCGGCGGCTCGAAGACCACCACGTTCGCCCCGCCGTCGCGCGCCTCGCGCTTGACCTGGTAGCGGGCATAGGCGCGCCCCTCGCTTTCCAGCACGCCATAGGCCGAAGGCTTCACCGTGATGTCGGCGACATAGGCGCAGGCCGCCACGGCGCCGGGCGCGGCCTCGGCCACGCCCTCGACCTCGCCCCATTTCGACGGCTGGGTGCAGGAGGGCAGGGCAGAGGCCGCGATCAGGGCAAGGGCGCAGAGGGATCGGGTCATGGCAGGGCTCCGCAGCAGGCTCTGCCGCCGAACCTGCCGCCGAAGCCCGCCCGCCGCAAGGCCCGCTCAGACCACGGCGCGGCGGTAGAGGTGCCACGTCGCGTGCCCGAGGACGGGCAGCACGACCGCCAGCCCCAGAAGCAGCGGGATCGAGCCCAGGACAAGCAGGGCGGCGACGATCAGCCCCCAGAGGGCGACCGTGCCGGGGCTCTGCCGCGCCACCCGCGCCGAGGTGACGACCGCCACCGGCAGGCCGACCGGACGGTCCACCATCAGCGGGAAGGAGAAGGCGCTGGCGACCAGCACGGCGGCGGCGAAGACGAAGCCCACGCCGGTGCCGAGGACGATCATCGCCCAGCCGTGGCCGGTGGTCAGGACCTCGGTCAGGAAGGCGCGCGCCGATACCGGCAGGTCGGGGCCCATGGTCAGGGCATGGACGCCGAGCGCGACGAGGATCCATATCGCGAAGGTGCCGGCCAGCATCGCCGCAAGGACCGCGATCCCGGCGATCGAGGGCGAGCGGAGCACGCGGAATCCGTCGGCCCAGCCGGTCTCCAGCCCGGCCTCGCGGCGCTTCGACATCTCGTAAAGCCCGACCGCCGCCGCGGGCCCGACCAGCGCAAAGCCCGAGAGCAGGGGATAGACCAGATGCACGAAGTTCTGGTTCAGCGCCGCATAGACGATGAGCGCCCCGATCAGCGGATAGAGCAGGCACATGGCGATCACGTCGGTGCGCAGGGCCATGAAGTCGGCCATGCCGTCCCGCAGCGCCGCCCGGATGTCGGCCGTGCCGATGGCACGGATCGCCGGCGGCTCGGCCGCCGCCCCCGCCAGCCCGTCATGGGCGGCCTGCGCCGCCTCTCCCGCCCGGCCGAAGAACTGCGCGCCCCAGGAAAGGGGGTTGCCGATGGTTTCCGTCATCGCCCGTCCTCCCGTATGGTCCGCGGGCGGCCGGCGGCGGGCAGGGACATGCGCCCCGTCGCGCCGTCACCCGTCGGCCGCAAGCCTAGCACGTTTCGCGCGCCCTGCATGCAACTTTCCGGCACCCGGCGCCTTGCGGCCGCCCCGGCCCTCGCCTAAGCGTCGCCTCCATGCCCTTCTTCGTGCCAGATCTGCCGGTCCTGCTCGCCTTCACGGTGGCGGGCTTCATCCTCTTCGCGACGCCAGGCCCGGACATGAGCCTGTGGCTGGCCAAGACCGTCGCCGGCGGGCGCCGGGCCGGCCTTGCCGCCATGGCGGGAACCAGCCTCGGCTGCGCCGTCCATACGGTGCTTGCCGCGCTCGGGATCTCGGTCCTCATCCGCGCCTCGCCGGTGGCCTTCAACACGATGAAGATCGTCGGCGCAGTCTACCTCCTGTTCCTCGCCGTCCAGACGATCCGCAGGGGCACGGTGCTGCGCGTGGACGAGACGGGCGCCCCGCCGCGCCAGCTGCCGCTTGTGCCGGTGTTCCTGACCGGTCTCATGGTCAACCTGACCAATCCGAAGGTGGTGATCTTCTTCATCACCTTCCTGCCCGGCTTCGTGTCGGCCGCCGACCCGCATGCGCCGGCCAAGCTCTTCTTCCTCGGCTTCTACTTCATCGCGGTCAACTTCGTGCTCGCCGCCATCCTGATCGCCGGCGCGGCGCGGTTCCTTGCCGTCCTGCGCCGCAATCCCGGCGTGCTGCGCGTGATCGACTGGCTCTTCGCCGGCGTCTTCGGCGTCTTCGCCGTGACGATCCTCAGGACGCAGGCCCGCTAGGACCCCTGGCCCGGCTCCTCCTGCCAGGGCCGCGGCTCCCACAGCTCGACCCGGTTGCCCTCGGGATCCATGACCCAGGCGAAGCGGCCGTTGGGGTGATCCTCGGGGCCCTGCGCCAGCGGAAAGCCGCCATCCGCCAGGCGCGCGACGATGCCGTCAAGGTCGTCCACCCGGTAATTGACCATGAACGGGGCCGCCGAGGGGGCGAACCAGTCCGATCCCGGCTCGGCCAGATGCCAGACCGTCAGCCCGCCATCGGCCCGGGCGTCGGCCTGCCAGTCCAGGACCGCACCGCCCCAGTCCTGGAACGGCAGGCCCAGATAGTCGCGGTACCAGGCCGCAAGTGCGGCCGGATTGCCCCTGGCCTTGAAGAAGATGCCGCCGATTCCCGTCACGCGGGCCATGTCTGCCCCCCCCTTCGGCCCGATCCTGCCCGCGGGGACCGCAGGGGAGGGCCGGCCCCCGGCGGGCGGGGCCTGCCAGACCCCCGCAACAAGCCCGTTCCCCGACTCGATGGCCCATGCTTAAACTTCCGGCCGGGAAAAGGGAGGAAAATATGCCGAAGGTGACGATGACCGTGAACGGCATGGCCGTTTCCGGCGAGGTCGAGGGACGGACGCTCCTGTCCGACTTCCTGCGCGACGATCTGGGGCTGACCGGCACCCATGTCGGATGCGACACCTCGCAATGCGGCGCCTGCGTGGTCCATCTCGACGGCGCGCCGGTCAAGGCCTGTTCGGTCTTCGCGCTTGATGCCGAAGGGGCGAAGGTGACGACGATCGAGGGCATGGCGAACCCGGACGGGTCGCTCGGCGTCATCCAGAAGGCCTTCCAGGACCATCACGGCCTGCAATGCGGCTTCTGCACCCCCGGCATGGTGATGTCGGCCGCGGCGCTTCTGAAGGAGAACCGCAAGCCGACCGAGGCCGAGATCCGCGCCTATCTCGACGGCAACATCTGCCGCTGCACGGGCTATCACAACATCGTCAAGGCGGTGCTCGCCGCGTCCGGCCAGGACGTGTCGCGGATCGCGGCGGAATAGGAAGGGGGTCAGTCATGCCGAAGGATCATGGCATCGGTGCGCCGATGACGCGCCGCGAGGATGTCCGCTTCCTGATGGGGCGCGGCACCTATACCGACGACGTGAACGTGCAGGGCCAGGCGCATGCGGTGTTCCTGCGCAGCCAGGTGGCGCATGGACGGATCGGCAAGATCGATACCCGCGCCGCCGCGAAGATGCCGGGGGTCCTTGCGATCTTCACCGGCGAGGACTTCAAGGATGTGGGCGGCAACCCCGCCGGCTGGTTCATCGGCTCGCGCGACGGCACCCCGATGCGCGAGCCCAAGCGCCCCGTCCTTGCCCATGGCAAGGTGCGCCATGTCGGCGACGCCTATGCCGCCGTCGTCGCCGAGACCTATGCCCAGGCGCGCGACGCGGCCGAGGCGATCGTCGCCGACATCCGGGAACTGCCCGCCGTCGTCGACATGGCCGAGGCGGTGCGCAACCCGAAGAACCGGGTCCATGACGAACTGCCCGACAACGTCTGCTTCGACTGGGGCTGGATCGAGGACAACCGCGCGAAGGTCGATGCCGCGATCAGGGCGGCGCCGCATGTCACGACGCTGCACCTCGTCAACAACCGCCTGATCCCCAACGCGATGGAACCCCGCGCGTCGATCGGCGAGTACAATCCCGGAACGGGCGACTACCGGCTCACGACGACCAGCCAGAATCCGCATCTGACGCGGCTGCTGGTGGCGGCCTTCGTGCTGGGCATCCCCGAACACAAGCTTACCGTGGTCGCCCCCGATGTGGGCGGCGGCTTCGGATCGAAGATCTACCACTACGGCGAGGAGGCGCTGGTCCTGGCCGCGGCGCGCAGGCTCGGGCGGCCGGTGAAATGGACGGCCGAACGGTCCGAGAGCTTCCTTGCCGATGCCCATGGCCGCGACCATGTGACCAAGATCGAGCTGGCCTGCGAGAAGGACGGGACCTTCATCGCCATCCGCACCGAGACGCTGGCCAACGTGGGCGCCTACCTGTCGAACTTCTCGACCGTCACGCCCACCTTCCTGCACGGCACGCTGATGGCGGGGAACTACCGCGTTCCCAACGTCTACGTGAACGTCAAGACGGTGTTCACCAACACCGCCCCCGTCGATGCCTATCGCGGCGCCGGACGGCCCGAGGCGACCTTCTCGATCGAGCGCGTGATCGACGTGGCCGCGCGCGAGCTCGGGATCGACCCGATCGAGATCCGCCGCAGGAACTTCATCACGCCCGACATGTTCCCCTATACCACGCCGGTCGGCCTGCAGTACGACACCGGCAACTACGGGGCGACGATGGACCGGCTGGTCGAGATCGCCGACATCGCCGGCTTCGAGCAGCGCCGGGCCGAGAGCGCCCGCAAGGGCCTGCTGCGCGGGCTTGGCGTGAACTGCTACATCGAGGCCTGCGGCATCGCGCCCTCGAACCTCGTCGGGGCGCTCGGCGCGCGCGTCGGCCTTTACGATGCGGCCACCGTGCGGGTGAACGCGACCGGAAACCTGTCGATCATGACCGGCGCCCACAGCCACGGGCAGGGGCACGAGACCGCCTTCGCCCAGGTCGTGGCCGAAAGGCTGGGCATCCCCGAATCGAGCATCGAGATCGTCCATGGCGACACCTCGAAGATTCCCTTCGGCATGGGCTCCTACGGCTCGCGGTCGCTGGCGGTCTGCGGCTCGGCCATCGTGCGGGCGACCGACAAGATCATCGCCAAGGCGAAGAAGATCGCCGCCCACATGATGGAGGCCGCCCCCGAGGACGTCGAGTTCAGGGACGGGAAGTTCAGCGTCGTGGGCACCGACAAGTCCGTGGACTGGGGCGCGGTCTGCCTGAAGGCCTATGTGCCGCACAACTTCCCGCACGAGAGCCTCGAGCCCGGGCTCGAGGAGACGGCCTTCTACGATCCGGCGAACTTCACCTATCCGGCCGGCGCCTATGCCTGCGAGGTCGAGGTCGATCCGGGGACCGGCAAGGTGACCATCGCCTCATTCGCGGCGGCGGACGACTTCGGCAACATCGTCAACCCGCTGATCGTCGAGGGGCAGGTCCATGGCGGCCTTGCGCAGGGCATCGGCCAGGCGCTGACCGAGGGGGCGGTCTACGATTCCTCCGGCCAGCTGCTGACGGCGAGCTACATGGACTATGCCATGCCGCGCGCCGACGACCTGCCGTTCTTCCGCGTCGACCATTCCTGCCGGACGCCCTGCACCCACAATCCGCTGGGGGTCAAGGGCTGCGGCGAGGCCGGGGCCATCGGCTCGCCGCCGGCGGTCGTCAACGCGGTGATCGATGCCCTGCACCGGGGCGGCTACACGCATGTCAGGCACATCGACATGCCGCTCAGCCCGGTGCGGGTCTGGTCGGCGATGCAGCGCTGAGAAGGGGGAGAGCCGGACCATGTATGCCTTCGAATTCGCCCGCCCCAGGACGATCGCCGAGGCCGTCAAGGCCCTGAAGCGCGACGAGGCGCTCGCCCTCGGCGGCGGCCAGACCCTGATCCCGACGCTGAAGAACCGGCTGGCCTCGCCCTCGGTGCTGGTCAGCCTGACGGGCATCGCCGAGATGAAGGGGGTCTGCCGGACGGATGACGGGATGGTCGCCGTCGGCGGCGGGACACCCCATGCCGTCGTCGCCCGCGAGGCGCGCAAGCTCTATCCCGCGCTGGCCGCGCTGGCCGGCGGAATCGGCGACCCGGCGGTGCGCTCGCGCGGAACCATCGGCGGCTCGCTTGCCAACAACGATCCGGCCGCCTGCTACCCGGCGGCGGTGCTGGCCTCGGGCGCGACGATCGTCACCAACCGGCGGAAGATCCCGGCCGACAAGTTCTTCCGCGGCATGTTCTCGACGGCCCTCGCCGAGGGCGAGATCATCATCGAGGTGCGCTTCCCCGTGCCAAGGAAGGCGAGCTACCAGAAGTTCCGCCAGCCAGCCTCGCGCTTCGCCCTGACCGGGGTCTTCGTGGCCCGGTTCGACGACGGCGTGCGCGTCGCGGTGACGGGCGCCTCCGAGGGCGGGGTCTACCGCTGGAAGGAGGCCGAGAAGGCGCTGACGGCCGCCTTCAGGCCCTCTGCCGTCGAGGGGCTGAAGGTCTCGCCCAAGGGCATGATCGGCGACCTGCACGGAACGCCCGAATACCGGGCGAACCTCGTCAGGGTGCTGACGGCCCGCGCCGTGGCCGCGGCCTGACGGGCGGGCGGGGCAGGGCAGGGCCGGGGCGCGCCGCGGGCGCAGCGCCGGCCGGCGGCCCCTCCCGGCCCCCTGCGCCGGCGAAGAGGGAAGCGATGCGCCCGGCCTCGGCCTCGAGGCCATGCGGGGCGTTCACGAAGAAGACACCCGACCCGGTCATCCCGTGGCCGGGGCGCGCGGGCGGGAAGCGGACCTCGTGGCGAAGGGTCCTGGGCAGGCCGAGGCCGGCGAGCGCCGCCAGCATCGGCCCGTGGCGGTCGTCGGCCAGAAGCGGATACCACAGCATCAGGACGCCGACGTTCCACTTCGCGTGGACCTGCGCCACCAGGCGGGGCAGGCGGTCGTAGTCGGCCTTCACCTCGAAGCTCGGGTCGATCAGCATGAAACCGCGCCGCGGCACCGGGGGCACCAGCGACAGGGCCAGGGCGAATCCGTCCTGCCGGCGCAGCACGGCGCCCGTTCCGCGCATGGCCTGCTGAAGCGCGGCATGTTCCTGCGGATGCAGCTCGGCCAGCTGCATGCGATCCCCCGGGCGCAGGAGAGCGGCCGCCACCAGCGGCGAGCCCGGATAGGCCGCAGGCCCGTGCGCCGCGCGCACGCGCCCCAGCGCCAGCCGCAGCGGGTGGTCGGCCGGCAGCCCGGCCTCCAGCCGGCCGATTCCCTGCGCCGCCTCGCCGGTCTTCAGCGCCTCGGGCGCCGCCAGGTCGTAAAGCCCGCGCCCGGCATGGGTCTCGATGTAGCTCAGCGGCTTCGGCCGCGCCGTCATCAGCGCCAGGGCTGCGGCAAGCAGGGCGTGCTTGTGCACGTCGGCGGCATTGCCGGCGTGATAGAGGTGCTGGTAGGACAGCATGCGCGGCCTCCCGGAACGCAAAGGCCCTCCCGCCGGGGGAGGGCCGTCCGCGCCGTTGCCACGGCGCTACTTGGGCGCGATCATCATCACCATCTGGCGGCCCTCGAGCTTCGGCATCTGCTCGATCTTGGCCACGCCCTCGACATCGGCGGCGACCCGCTTCAGCAGGTCGAGGCCGAGCTCCTGGTGGGCCATCTCGCGGCCGCGGAAGCGCAGGGTGATCTTCACCTTGTCGCCTTCCCCGAGGAACTTGTTCACCGAACGCATCTTGACCTCGTAGTCATGCGTGTCGGTGCCGGGGCGGAACTTGATCTCCTTGATCTCGATGATCTTCTGCTTCTTGCGCGCCTCGGCCTCGCGCTTCTGGGTCTCGTACTTGAACTTGCCGAAATCCATGATCTTGCACACCGGCGGCACGGCCGTGGGCGAGATCTCCACCAGGTCGAGGCCGGCCTCCTCGGCCAGCATCAGCGCCCGTGCCGGGGTGACCACCCCGATGTTCTCGCCTTCCGCGCCGATCAGCCGGATCTCGGGGGCGCGGATGCGGTCGTTGACGCGGGGGCCTGTCTCTCTCTGCGGCGGGGCACTGTGCGGTCTGCGGGCTATGGCCTTCGGTCCTTCTGTCGTTGACGGGGCGCCTGTGCGGCGGATTGCGGGGGAAAATAGTCGCGGGAACGGGCCGTTTCAACCGGATTTCCCCGGCGCGGCCCGGCACGGCGATGCACGGACATCCTTCCAATCCGGGCCGCTTTCTGTCATGGAGAGGCCGTTAACTGAAGCTCCCGGGACAACAGAGGGAACGCGACATGAACCGCAACGTGATCATCGCCATCATCGTCATCATCCTGGCCATTGGCGGATGGTACTGGTACTCGGGCAAGCAGGCTGCCCAGAAGGCGGCCGAGACCGCTGCCGAGACGACCAAGGCCGCGACCGAGGCTGCGGCCGACGCGACGAAGGCCGCGACCGAGGCTGCGGCGGACGCCACCAAGGCCGCGACCGAGGCCGCCGGCGCCGCGACCCAGGCTGCGACCGAGGCCGCCGGTGCCGCGACCGAGGCCGCGAGCGGCGCCATGGCCGATGCCGCGAAGCTGCTCGATCCGGCGGCCTGGGATGCCGCCAAGGTGACCGCGATGATCGATGCCTCCGCGCTCGACGACGCGACCAAGTCGACGATCAAGGCGGCGATCACCGCCGCCGGCACCGATGCCGCGAAGATCGGCGAGGTCATCACCCAGATCAAGGCCGCGCTGAAGATCCAGTAAGCGCCGGCGCGACGGACCAGGGCCGCGGAACCCGTTTCCGCGGCCCTTCTTCCTTCCTTCCGCTGCCCTGCCGCGTTCCCTTCCGCGCCATTCCGCGATCTTCGATCTTCCGCGCGCGCATCCCGGCCGGGCGCCGGCCCGGCACCGGCGTCTTCCGTCAGATCCCGTCGCCCACGAAGGCCTTCTCGACGACGTATTCGCGCGGCTCGGAATTGGCCCCCTCGCGCAGGCCGAAGCCTTCCAGCACCGCCTTGACATCCAGGTTGAAGGCCAGCGAGCCGCAGACCATCGCCCTGTCCTGCGTGCTGTCCATCGGCGCGATGGCAAGATCGGCGAAGACCCTGCCCGATGTCAGGTTGTCGGTGATCCGCCCCATCCGCGCCGAAGGTTCGCGCGTCGTCGTCGGATAGTAGAGCAGCCGCCCCTGCACCATCTCGCCGATCAGCGGATCGTCCTTCAGGCCCTCGACAAGCTGGCGGCCGTATTCCAGCTCGGCCACCTCGCGGCAGGTATGCATCATGATCACCTGCCCGAACTTCTCGTAGGTCTCGGGGTCGCGCATGAGGCTGGCAAAGGGGGCGATGCCGGTGCCGGTGGCCAGGAACCACAGGCGCCGGCCGGGCAGCAGCGCATCCAGCACCAGCGTGCCCACGGGTTTGGGGCGCAGGATGATCTGGTCGCCCGGCCTGATGTGCTGAAGCCGGCTGGTCAGCGGCCCGTCCGGCACCTTGATCGAGTAGAACTCGAGCTCCTCGTCCCAGCTCGGCGAGGCGATCGAATAGGCGCGCAGGATCGGCTTGCCGGCCTCGTCGGGCAGGCCGATCATCACGAACTCGCCGGAACGGAAGCGCAGGGACCGGGGCCGTGTCACCCGGAACGAGAACAGGCGGTCCGTCCAGTGCCTGACGCTCAGCACGGTCTGGGCGTCGGGCAGGGTGCGCAGCGGCGGCACGGCGGCGGGGGCGGCTTCGGTCACGGCGG
>JAOADN010000059.1 GCA_026417295.1 Paracoccaceae bacterium | reverse complement strand
AGATGTGTATAAGAGACAGGGTGACGGGGCTGCTCGAGGGCCAGGACGTGCTCGACACGGCAAAGGCCATGCGCGCCTTCGGGGCCGAGGTCATCCGTCACCGTGAAGGAGTCTGGAGCATCCACGGCGTCGGCGTCGGCGGCTTCGCCGAACCGGATGACGTGATCGACTGCGGGAACTCTGGCACCGGCGTGCGCCTAATCATGGGGGCGATGGCGACGACGCCGATCACTGCGACCTTCACCGGCGACGCCTCGCTCAGGAAGCGCCCGATGGGGCGTGTGACCGATCCGCTCGGGCTTTTCGGGGCGCGTGCCTTCGGACGGCAGGGCGGACGCCTGCCGATGACGGTGGTCGGCGCCGTCGATCCGGTGCCGGTGCGCTACGCGCTGCCTGTCGCCTCGGCACAGGTGAAATCGGCCGTGCTGCTGGCGGGGCTGAATGCGCCGGGCGAGACGATCGTGATCGAGCGGGAGCCGACGCGGGACCATTCCGAACGGATGTTGCGCGGGTTCGGGGCGGCGATCACGGTAGAGATGAGCCCGCAGGGCAACGTCATCACACTTGCAGGGCAGCCCGAACTGCGCCCGCAGGACGTCGCAGTGCCGCGGGACCCGTCGTCGGCAGCCTTCCCCGTCTGTGCGGCGCTGCTGGTAGAGGGTTCGGACATCATCGTCCCGGGTGTCAGCCAGAACCCCACCCGCAACGGCCTTTACACAACGCTCGTCGAGATGGGCGCGTCGATCGGCTTCGTTAACCCGCGCGAGGAGGGGGGTGAGCCCGTGGCCGATCTGAGGGTCCGGTTCACCGGCGGGCTGCGCGGCGTGACGGTCCCGGAAGAGCGGGCGCCCAGCATGATAGACGAGTTTCCGGTGCTGTCGGCCGTTGCGGCCTTCGCCGAGGGTCCCACGGTCATGCGCGGCGTAAGGGAGCTTCGCGTGAAGGAAAGCGACCGGATCGATGCCATGGCGCGTGGTCTCGAGGCCTGCGGCGTCAGGGTCGAGGAGACCGAGGACACGCTCACGGTTCATGGCGCGGGGCCCGCCGGGGTGCCGGGCGGGGCGACCTGCGGGACGCGTCTCGACCACCGGATCGCGATGTCGTTCCTCGTCCTGGGACTGGCGTCACACAGGTCCGTCTCGATCGATGACGGATCGCCCATCGCGACGTCCTTTCCGGCGTTCGAGGGATTGATGCGTGGTCTGGGCGCTGATCTCTCGCGTGACTAGAGTCGTCGAACGGGGACAGGCTCCCGCATGGGCACCTCCACAGGCCTTTGTGAAGCCTTGCCCGAAGCGGAAGGCAGGACGGAATGGAACCGGGTGAAAGGCACAGGCGGCGCCCGCGCGGGCAGGTGAGCAGGCGGGTCTTCACCGGCATCGTCGTCCTGATGTTCGCGCTTGCCGTCTTCGAGCGGCTGGTCCTCCCGGGCGGGCAGACATTTTGAGTGCACGCGTCTTCACGGTTGCGATCGACGGACCGGCGGCGGCCGGCAAGGGCACGATCGCGCGCGCTGTGGCCGAAAGGTTCGGCTTCCGCCATCTCGACACCGGGCTTCTCTACCGCGCTGTGGGGGCACGGGGCGGCGATCCGGTGGTCGCGGCCCGCACGCTGTCCCCCGCCGATCTGGCGCGAGCAGACCTGCGGACGGCTGCGGCGGGGCAGGCGGCTTCGCGCGTCGCGACGATCCCCGCTGTCAGGGAGGCGCTGACGGATTTCCAGCGCCGTTTCGCGCGCCAGGAGGGCGGCGCCGTCCTTGATGGACGCGACATCGGCACGGTGATCTGCCCGGAAGCCGAGGTGAAGCTTTTCGTCACTGCGTCGGACGAGGTACGGGCACGACGTCGCTGGCTCGAACTCGGCGGCGACGAGGCCGAAGTCCTTGCCAGCCTTCGCGAGAGGGACAGCCGCGACAGCGCCCGCGCGGCCGCGCCCCTGAAACCCGCGACCGATGCGGTGATCCTGGACACGTCTGCCATGTCCGTGGACGAAGCGGTGGCCCGCGCGATCGCCGAGGTGGAGCGGCGTCTGCCCGCCGGCTGAACCACAGGCGGATCCGGCACGTAGAACGGACAACGGAGGTGCCGATGTCCAGACTTGCAGCCCTTGCCTTCGCAATCCTTTCGACCCTTGCTCCGGCAGCCACGCATGCAGGCCCGCCGCCCGACCCCTTCGCGTCCATCGACGGCGGAGAGATCCGCATGGCGGATTTCGCAGGACGACCGGTGCTGGTGGTCAACACCGCCTCCTTCTGCGCCTTCACGCCGCAATACGAGGGATTGCAGGCCCTCTACGACCGCTACCGCGCGCGCGGCCTGGTCGTGCTGGCGGTGCCGTCGGACGACTTCAAGCAGGAATACGGGACGAACGGCGAGGTGAAGGCGTTCTGCGAGCTGACCTACGGCATCGACATGCCGATGACCGAGATCACCCATGTCCGGGGACCGCAGGCTCATCCCTTCTTCCGGTGGGTCAAGGCGGAGACGGGTTTCGAGCCGGGTTGGAACTTCAACAAGATCCTGCTGGACGGAGACGGCCGCGTCGTCGCCACCTGGGGATCGGCCGCAAGACCCCTGTCCGGCACGATCACCGGGGCGATCGAGGCGCTGCTTCCGTGACCGACGCTTGCATCGCGGCCGGGCTGGCGCGACTGTGGCGCAGCACGGAGCGGCGAAGGGGGCGGAGCGGCCATGGACGGAGTGCGGATACCTGACCTGGCGGGACGGGCGATCCTCGTCACGGGCGCATCGACGGGGATCGGCGCGGCGCTTGCCCGCGCCTATGCGGCGCAGGGGGCGCAGGTCGGGATCCATTACAACCGGAGTCTGGATGCGGCCGAGGCGCTGTGTTCGGAGCTGGTGCTCGGCGGTGCCGTGGCCCATCTGATCCATGCCGACATGACGACGGGTGAGGGCGCGCGACGGGCGGTCGAGGCGGCGGCGCAGCATTTCGGACGGCTCGACGGGCTGGTGAACAATGCCGGCGGCATGGTGCGGCGCGTCGCCTATGCCGATGCGACCGAAGCCGATTACGACGAGATCATGGATCTGAATGCAAGGTCGGTGCTCGTCGCCTGCACGGCGGCGATCCCGCACCTGAAGGCCGCTGCGGCGGAGCGGGGCGACGCCTTCATCATCAACACGACCTCGATCGCGGCGCGCAACGGCGGATCGGGCGGGGCGGGGCTGTACGGATCGTCGAAGGGCTTCGTCTCGACGATGACGCGCGGACTGGCCAAGGAACTGATCGCCTACGGCATCCGGGTGAACGCCGTGGCGCCGGGTGTGATCGCGACGCCCTTCCACGAGCGCTATTCGACGAAGGCCCAGCTCGACGCGCAGCTTGTGACCATTCCGGCGGGGCGGCTGGGCACGGCGGAGGACTGCGCCGGCGCCTACCTGTTCCTGTCGTCGAAGGCCCTTTCGGGCTATGTCCTGGGCCAGGTGATCGAGGTCAATGGCGGGCAGCTGATGCCCTGAAAGGGGGTGTCCCACGATGGGACACCCTTTTCGGCCCAGCAATTTCAATGGGTTGGTTCGGGAATTTACACTCCGTTAGGAATCTGTCCCATGCGGAGGCCGTCTGCGGCCTGCCCTGCGGGCGGGGCGGAGGGGAGGCGGGGCGGCGCGCCCCGGACGGCGGGAGAGGCCGGCCGGAGCGCGCCAAGGGAGCGGACAGTCAGGATCCGATCCGACCGACGGGGGATCAGTTCTTCCCGATGTAGTCCGCCATGTTGGCAGGGGTCACCAGTTCGAACGGGACGTAGACGATCTTGTCCACGGCCTCGCCGCGGGCAAGCTTCAGCGCCGCGTCCAGACCGCCGCCGCCCTGGGCCTTGGCGTTCTGGAACACCGTCACGTCAAGGTCGCCCGCCTGCATGAACTGGAGCGCGTCCGCCGTGGCATCGACGCCGACCACCACGACATCCTCCATCGGCACGTTCGCCGCCTTGAGCGCGAGGATGGCGCCGATCGCGCTTTCGTCGTTGTTGGCAAAGACCGCGTCGGGGACCGTGCCGGTGGACAGCCAGTTCGTCATCAGCGTGTTGGCGCCGTCGCGCGACCATTCGGAGGACTGCTTGTCGAGCACCTTGATGAAGTTGCACATGTCGATGCCGACGATGTCCTCGACATCCTTGGTGCGCTGGAGCGCGGCCTGGTGGGACAGGCTGCCCATGATGATGTAGGCCTCGGCCCCCGACGCCTTGCCCTGGGCACGCAGGAGCTTGCAGCCCTCGAAGGCGCCGAGCGTGCCGGATTCGATCTCGTTCGAGCCGACATAGACCTGCTTGTCCGGCAGGTTGGCGACGTCCTCGGGCTCGAGGTTGATGAAGACGAGCGGCACGCCCGCCTCGGCCGCCCTGGCCGAGAGCTGCGGCGAGGCCGCGGTGTCGACGAGCGTCACGATGATCGCGTCAACGCCGTTGGCGATGAAGTTGTTGATCTGGTCGAGCTGCTTGGCGCTGTCGTTCTGCGCATCCTCGATCTGCACCTCGACGCCGACCTCGGCGGCGCGCGCCTCGATCCCCTGGCGCAGGAGCGTCTGGAAGTTGTTGTCGAAGTTGACGATGCTGACGCCGATGGTCTCGGCGGTGGCGGCACCGGCAAGCAGGGCAAGCAGGCTTGCGGCTGTCACGACGGTCTTCATGCGGGTCTCCTCCCTGGTCTGGCTGTCGCGTGGTCGTGGATCGGCGGGCGGGGGGCGCGGGATCAGCCGCGCCCGGCGTTCAGGCGGGCCTTCTTCTTCTGGTAGCGGGCGTTCATCCGGGCTTCGCCTTCGGGCGAGCCGTCATGGAAGGTGCCGAGCCAGCGGTCGATCGGGATCAGTCCGTCGCCGTAGTTCACCTCGAAATACTTGTGGTGCAGGTAGTGGATGTAGGCGTGGGTATCGACGGCCGAGTCCCCGCCGAGCTCGATCTTGTCGAAGCCGACATGGCCGGGCACCGCGCCGAAGCCCGCGTAGTGGAGCTGATAGAGCGCGAGGACCGGGTTCGACGGGATGACGAGGTGGTAGAGGATCGTCGAGAAGTAGAGCAGGTGCTCGACCGGGTGCATCGAGAGAGAGGACCACGGCGAGGGGTTGATCGAGTTGTGGTGCACCGAATGCACCCAGCGGTAGAGGAACGGCGTATGGATCAGCCGGTGGATGCAGAAGAAATGTGCTTCGTGGATCACCGGCACGAGCAGGGCAAGGACGGCGAGCCAGACCGGGTTTCCGGCGAAGGTGAGCCAGGGCACATGCCCGTTGGCGAAGGCCCAGAGCACGCCGACCTCCAGCGCGGTCCAGATCGGCACGCCCGACAGGAAGCCGCGCAGGAAGTTGTCGAGGTTCTGGCTTCTGAACCAGAAGACGTCCGACGGCGTGTCGGCGGGGAACCTGCCGTTGTACTTGAAGCGGTTGCCCTGCGCGCGGCGGATGTAGAGGTGCAGCTCGAAGGCGAAATACCAGAGGAACACCGCGGCCGCGTTCACCGCGAAGAGCCGCAGGACCCAGCCCCAGGCGAGCGTCTGCATCACCTCGACCGGCGGGACGACCCAGTGCCACCATGCCAGCGCCGACAGGAAGAAGAGCACGTTGTAGGGCAGGAAGTAGTGCGGCAGCCATTTCAGGAGCTTCAGCGGCTGCGGCGGGAAGACGAAGAGCGGGGCCGTGCCGGCGGGCTGGTTCGGGGACCAGTCGCCGCGCTTGTTGCGGGTGCCGTATTTCAGATCGTCCATCATGTCCGGTTCCCCCTGGATGGGCCGAGGGTTTCAAGCAGGGCCTCGAGATCGGCCGGCGCCATGCGGACGAGGTGGCCTTCGGCGGGAAAGGAACCGGCGGCCACATCCGCGGCGAAGGCCCGGAAGGCTGCGACGCGCCGGGCCTGGAGGTCGGCCTCGAGCGCCAGGAGATCGGCGTAGCGCCGGGCGTGGCGCGGATAATGGCCGGAATGGGTTCCGAGGATGTCGCAGGAGAAGAGATACTGCGTGTCGCAGGCCGTGCCGCAGCCCATGCCCATGGTGAGCATCGCCGTGCTGCGGGTGATGATGTCGGCCAGTTCGACGGGCACCACCTCGACCTCGCAGAAGGCGGCGCCGGCATTCTGGATGTCGCGGGCGTCCTGCAGCACCTTCGCGGCTTCGGCCGGCGTGCGCCCGACGGCGCGGAAGCCCGTCCAGGTGGCGCGGTTCGGCACCAGCCCGACATGCCCGGTGACGGGGATGCCCTCGCGCGCCATCGCCTCGATGAAGCGGGGGGAGTGGCTGCAGTAGACGGCATCCGCCCCGCGGGCGAGGATGTCGAAGCCGGCGCGCACGGCTTCGTCCGGAGAGGCGACGGAGCCGTGCGGCATGCCGGCCGAGATGAAGGCGCCGGGCGCGGCGGCACGGATGGGTGCCAGCGTGTGATCCGGTTCGCAGGAGAGGATCAGGATCCCGGCCTCGACGGCGGCCGCGGCCTCGGGCCCGGAGTCGACATGGACCTGGAGCCACTTGCGGCGGCCCTTCTGGCTGAGCAGGTCGTGAACGGTCGGCCGGGCCGCCATGTCTTCCCCCTGGTGGACGGGGGCAGGTCTAGCCGGGCCGCGGGGGGATTTCGCGCGCTTTCCTGATCTGATCGGATCAGAGATTCTCGGCGGTGATCGTCGTGAAGCGGATCGGCGGGTTGTCGATCGCCATTCCGGTCAGGCCGAGGCGCGCCAGCATCAGGTCGAGCGTCCGGCGGGCCTGGGCCTCGGGCACCTGGTCGAGGACGATGTCGGCGGTGCCGGCCCTGAGCGCGGCCTCGGTGGCCGGGGAGAGTTCGTGGCCGACGAAGAAGACATGGCGGGGATGGTGGGCGAGGGCCTCGAGGATGGCGCTGTTGGCGCCGCCCGCGTTGTAGAGGCCGGCGAGATCGGGCCATTCGCGCAGCGCCTCGCGCAGGCGGCGGACCGAGAGGTCGCGCTCGTCGCGGCCGAAGGCGGCCCAGACGAAGGGCAGGCGCGGCGCGGGATGAAGCGCGAAATGGTCGGTGAAGCCGTGCAGGCGCTCGCGGTGGACCTGGTAGACGTTGCCGTGGCAGAGCGCGATCACCGGCCCGTCGCGCTGGCACATCCGCGACAGGAAGAGGGCCGCGGTGCGCCCGGCGGCGCGGTTGTCGATGCCGACGAAGGGCGCGCCGGGCAGGATCTCGGTGACGACCTGGATCACCGGCAGGCCGCGGGCGACGGCCTCGCCCAGCGCCTCGCGCACCGCCGGGAAGCCTGGACAGGCGACGATCAGGCCGGCGCGCGGCGCCTCGGGGCGGGCGATGCGGCGGGCGATGGCGGGGCCGTCGCCTTCGTCAAGGAAGGTGACGTGGACCTGCACGGTGGGATCGAGCGTGGCGGCGATCCGCCGGAAGGACCGCGCGAGGCGGGAGAAGAAGCTGGAATCGGGGCGCACGAGCAGGACCTCGATGCGCAGGATCCCGCGGTGGCGCTCGGGCAGGCGGCCCGGCCAGTCGAGCGCGCGCGCGGCGGCGACGACACGCATGGCGGTCTGCGGGCGGACACCGCCGCGGCCGTTGAGCACCCGCTCGACGGTCGCGGTGCCGGTACCGGCGCGGCGGGCGATGTCGCGGTAGGTCGGTTTCGGCATGGCTTCCGGCGGCCCCAAGGCTGGCGCCGATCTTCGGCGGCGGCGGGGCGGGGGGCAAGCCCGGTCAGGCGCGCAGCCGCGCGAGACGGGCGAGGAGGGCCGACAGGCCGAGCGCCGGCAGGGCGAGGACGGCGACGGCGAGAAGGCCGAGGGGCAGGAGGCCCATGCCGGCGCCGGTCATCAGGCCGGCGGCGAGAAGGACCGGGACGAGGGGCGCGAAGACGAGGAGCACCGGCAGGGCGGGGCGGCGGGCAAAGGGAAGGCCGAGGGCCCCGGCGAGCAGGGTTGCTGCCGCCCAGGCCTGCCAGAAGGCAGGCACGTCCCAGAGCTCGCGCGGGAAGGACCGCCACTGGGCGAAGGACCACAGCGCGAGGCCGAGCGCGAAGGGCACGAGAAGGGCGGCGGGGCGGGCAGGGCGCGTCATGCGGGCAGGATGGCGGGCGAATGCGGCAGGGCTGTGGCACCGTCGGGCCGGCCGGGCGCAGGCCGCTTGCCGGGACGGGCGGCGGCTGGCCTGATCGCGGTCAGGGCAGCGTCAACCGGCGCAGGGCGGGTCATGGACGATGAAACATATCCTAGGCAACCGCAGCCTTGCCCGACTACGAGCAAGCGTATTTGAGAACGCGAGGGCAGCTCTGCCGTGACTTGCCGCTCGACCCGGGCGCGGGCTGCGGCCTGATGTTCAAGACCATGGGTTGGATGGCGAGTGCGGCACCCAACTAGTTGTTCCTGTCAGTTGTGATGAAGAAGAACGAGGCAGAACATGCGTCCTTAGCCCCGGCTTGAAGCGTGAATGCAACATGATCCCCCGGGTTGAAGGGCGCTGGCTGTCTCGGCGGCGAACTTAAGTTATGCCGTTGCTCGAGGGTTGACGTGAGCACGATATTCACCATCGGGTATGAGGGGACCGGCATTGACCGGTTTGTCCGAACGCTCAAGGCGGTCGGGGTCGAGAGGCTGGCCGATGTCCGTGCGGTTGCCGTTTCCCGCAAGCCCGGGTTCTCCAAGGGCAAGCTTGCTGCCCGTCTGGCCGCAGAAGGCATCCGGTATTCCCATTTCATCCCACTCGGCGATCCGAAGCCCGGCAGGGAGGCGGCGCGGGCCGGGCAGTATGATCGCTTTCGTGCGATCTATGCCGAACACATTGCAACATCGGCTGCGCAGAGATCGCTCCGTGAGCTGATTGATTTCCTGTTGCCGGCGCCGACCTGCCTGCTGTGTTTTGAACGTGATCCGAGAAACTGCCACAGGACGATCGTCGCGCAGGAAGTGATTGAAGAGACGGGCTTCGAAGTGTTCAATCTGTTTGCCGATGATCCGGAGCGTTATGTCCGTTACGCTTCAAAGTTGCCGCGTTTCAATCCTGGTGAAGGCCTTACCGCAGCGTAGCGCCACTCACGGAGAAACTGTCTGCTGCGCCGGAGTAACCCCGGGCGGCGAGTTCAAGCGTCTTTTTCCGATTCGCTTTCGGCATCTCTCTGATGATGCCTCATTTGGCCGTTGGGATTGGGTTGACTTCAAGTATCGCCCTCCGACCAGTGATTGCCGAAAAGAAAGTTGCCACGTGATGGAGGACAGTATCCTTGTGAACGGCTGCATGCCGCCCAAGGATCGGCCCTCTTTCCTGAACCGGCTCGTCTCCGGATCGGTCAAGGCGGCCGAGGCCAATGGGCAGTCGCTCGCCTTGATCCGCCCTCGCAACACGCAGTTCTATTTCAAGAAGAAAAGGTCGGATGAACTGGAGAAAGAGCGCCGCACCTATGCGAAAGCGGCCCGTCAGGGTTCATTCTTTGATGAACAGTTGAAGGCGCTGGAACCCAGCCCCTACGAATTTCGCTTCAAGTTCGAGGATGATGCTGGGCCGCACGACTACGCCAATGGCGATTGGGAGGCGCATGCAATGTACTTCAATGGCCGCAGGCGCGAAGGATCGGAGCAGGCGGCGCTCGACTGGATGAGCAGGAGGTTCAACGAAGAATACCCCAGAAAGGGCATGCTGTTTTGCGTCGGCAACATGGCCAAGCGGCCACAGACCTGGCAGCTTCTCGGCGTGCTTCGGGTGGACGACTCGGATCAGCTACCGCTCTTTTGATCGAGGGTTCCCAACTCAGAAGCCTCTCGAGCTTATTGAACGCATCTTCAACGCCTCGCACGATCCTGACGGCAAGGTGCGCAAGGACCACCGCCGTCCTCCAGACCGACGCCGCGCTTCGCGAAGCCCGGGCGATTCCGGCGGACCGCCCCTCCCGCGGTGCCTTCGGGGCCCAGGCCGGCTTCGTCGATCTTCTGCTGGCAGTTCGCCTTGTCGCCCCCCCCGCCCCCTTCCGCGCTTGCCAACCCTGCCCCCTTCGCCTATACGCGCCGGCGTCGAACGGGCCGTAAGCGCCCGGAGCGCCTTGGGGACTTGGGCAGGGTCGGAGCACCTCCGGCCCTGAACGTTTTCCTGAGGGGCCCGGTCGGATGCGGTGCCGGACGCACCAACCCGTGGAAAGACCGGCGGAGCCAACCGCCCGGCCCGTGAAACAGACGAAAGGACTGCACCGCGCATGAGCGCCAAGGCAACGATGGAGGAATTCGAAGCCCTCCTCAAGGAAAGCTTCGAGATCGACACGCCCGAGGAAGGGACCGTCGTCAAGGGCAAGGTCATCGCCATCGAGGCGGGCCAGGCCATCGTCGATGTCGGCTACAAGATGGAAGGCCGCATCGACCTGAAGGAATTCGCCTCTCCGGGCGAGCAGCCGAACATCAAGGTGGGCGACGAGGTCGAGGTCTATCTCGACCGCGTGGAGAATGCCCGCGGCGAGGCCGTGGTTTCCCGCGAGAAGGCCAAGCGCGAGGAGGCCTGGGACCGGCTGGAGAAGGCCTATGCCGCCGAGCAGCGCGTCGAGGGCGCGATCTTCGGCCGCGTCAAGGGCGGCTTCACCGTAGATCTGGGGGGCGCCGTGGCCTTCCTGCCGGGCAGCCAGGTGGACGTGCGCCCGGTGCGCGACGCCGGGCCGCTGATGGGCATGAAGCAGCCCTTCCAGATCCTCAAGATGGACCGCCGCCGCGGCAACATCGTGGTCAGCCGCCGCGCGATCCTCGAGGAATCACGCGCCGAGCAGCGCGCCGAGGTCATCGGCAACCTCTACGAGGGGCAGGTGGTCGACGGCGTGGTCAAGAACATCACCGAATACGGGGCCTTCGTGGACCTCGGCGGGGTGGACGGCCTGCTGCACGTCACCGACATGGCCTGGAGGCGCGTCAACCACCCCTCGGAGATCCTGTCGATCGGCGAGACCGTGAAGGTCCAGGTCATCAAGATCAACAAGGAGACGCACCGCATCAGCCTGGGCATGAAGCAGCTTCAGGCCGACCCCTGGGACACGGTGGCGGAGAAGTTCCCGATCGGCTCGGTCCACAAGGGCCGCGTCACCAACATCACCGACTACGGCGCCTTCGTGGAGCTGGAAGCCGGCGTCGAGGGGCTTGTCCACGTCTCGGAGATGTCCTGGACCAAGAAGAACGTCCATCCCGGCAAGATCGTCTCGACCAGCCAGGAAGTGGACGTCATGGTGCTGGAGATCGACGGCGCCAAGCGCCGCGTGTCGCTGGGCCTGAAGCAGACGATGCGCAACCCCTGGGAGGTCTTTGCCGAGACCCATCCGGTGGGCAGCGTGATCGAGGGCGAGGTGAAGAACATCACCGAGTTCGGCCTGTTCGTGGGCCTCGACAACGACATCGACGGGATGGTGCATCTGTCGGACCTGAGCTGGGACAAGCGCGGCGAGGAGGCGATCCAGGGCTATCGCAAGGGCGACATCGTCAAGGCGGTCGTCACGGAGGTGGACATCGAGAAGGAACGCATCTCGCTGTCGATCAAGGCTCTGGACGCGGACACGTTCTCGGACGCAGTGGACGGCGTGAAGCGCGGCTCGGTCATCACGGTCACCGTGACGGCGATCGAGGAGGGCGGGATCGAGGTGGAGTACAACGGCATGAAGTCGTTCATCCGCCGGTCCGACCTGTCGCGCGACCGCGCCGAACAGCGCCCCGAGCGCTTCCAGAAGGGCGATCACGTGGATGTCCGCGTCACCGCGGTCGATCCCAAGACGCGCAAGCTGGGCCTGTCGATCAAGGCACGCGAGATCGCCGAGGAGAAGGAGGCCGTGGAGCAGTACGGCTCGTCCGATTCGGGCGCCTCGCTGGGCGACATCCTGGGGGCGGCGCTGAAGGACCGGCGCTGAGGCCGCAGGCAGGGACGGCGATTCGGGGGGCCCCGCGGCGGACGCGGGGCCCCCTTTCCCCTGGCCCGCCCGCCGGGGCGCAGGGGGGTGTGGCGCGCGGGCGGAGGTCCAAACCGCGCCCCTCCGGCGCGATCACAGGGAAATCCGATGCTTTCCAATGGCTTTCCTGTTTGTGTGCGGCGCGATTGCCCCTATAGTCGGCCCGACAAGCCGGGCCCGCGAGCTGCCGCATCCGGGGCCCGAAGGGGGGATTGGAATGATCCGTTCGGAACTGATCCAGAAGGTCGCAGACGAGAACCCGCACCTGTTCCAGCGGGACGTGGAGCGGATCGTGAACACGATCTTCGAGGAGATCACGGAGGCCATGGCCCGGGGCGACCGGGTGGAGCTGCGCGGCTTCGGGGCCTTCTCGGTCAAGAAGCGTGACGCGCGCACGGGCCGCAATCCGCGGACGGGCGAGGCAGTGGCCGTGGAGCAGAAGCACGTGCCGTTCTTCAAGACGGGCAAGCTTCTGCGCGACCGGCTGAACGGCGGCTGATGCCGGCGGTGCTGCGGGCGTTCAGATACGTCTTCCTGGGGCTCCTGGGACTGGTCCTGGTGACCGTGGCCTTCGCCAACCGCGCCCCGGTGACGGTGCAGCTTCTGCCCGACGACCTGGCGGTGCTGCTGGGCTTCCAGCGGGTGGCGAGCCTGCCCCTCTTCCTGGTGATCCTGGCGGGGATCGTGGCCGGCCTGCTGATCGGCTTCGTCTGGGAATGGCTGCGCGAATCGCGTCACCGCAGCGCGGCCGACCAGCGCCGGCGCGAGGTCGCGCGGCTGGAGCGCGAGGTCGGGCGGCTGCGCGAGGCGGCCGACGAGCCGAAGGACGAGATCCTCGCGCTGCTTGAGAAGGGCACGGGGACGCGCTAGTCCGGCCGGCATGACCGTGCGGGTGAAGATCTGCGGGCTGCGCGAGGCGGCCCATGTGAACGCCGCGGTGGCGGCGGGCGCGGCCTATGTGGGATTCGTCTTCTTCCCGCCCTCGCCGCGCAACCTGTCGCCGGGCGAGGCGGCGGCGCTGGCGCTGGCAGTGCCGCCCGGGGTGGCGAAGGTCGCCCTGACGGTCGATGCCGACGATGCCGCGCTGGACGCGATCACCGCATCGGTGCCGCTCGACATGCTGCAGCTGCACGGGCAGGAATCGCCGGAGCGCGTGGCCGCGGTGCGGGCGCGCTACGGCCTGCCGGTGATGAAGGCGGTGGGCGTGGCCGGGGCGGCCGACCTTGCCGCCCTGGACACCTATGCCGGGGTGGCCGACCAGATCCTCGTCGATGCCAAGCCGGCGAAGGGCGCGGTGCTGCCGGGCGGCAACGGGCTTGCCTTCGACTGGAGGCTGATCGCCGGGCGGCGCTGGCCGGTGCCATGGATGCTGGCGGGGGGGCTCACGCCCGCGAACGTGGCCGAGGCGATCCGCCTGACCGGTGCGCGTCAGGTCGACGTTTCCTCGGGCGTGGAGTCGGCGCCGGGGGCGAAGGATGCCGCGAAGATCCGCGCCTTCCTGGATGCGGCGGGATCGGCCCGTGCCGCAGGGCGACCGTTTACCGGAGGTTAACCAAGACGCGCGAGCGTCGGGCCATGCCGCTGCCCGAACACCTGACGCCGGAAAGATGGATGGAGCAGGTCTTCGCCTCGCGCGAGGCGACGGGCGGCGGCGTGGTCAAGCGCCAGGTCCGGGACGTCGAGCGCCTGGTCGGCCGCCGCCCCTTCATCGAGGAGGCGGAACGCCGGGGGTTCCAGGTGCTCGAGAACAACCGGCACTTCGTCGTCTTCTGCAATCGGCTGCCGATCCGGCGGGCAAGGTAGTCCTTCCCGGGTTGGGCGCCATGCCGCTTCGAAGCGGCATGACGCGGTTTCGAAACCGCGTCGGGACGGCGTTTCGAAACGCCGTCGCCCGCGCTTTACGCGGGGGGCGGTGCGGGCTACATCGCGGGAAGGCCCGCAGGAAGGACCACGCCATGCCCGAGGACAAGCCCAACAGCTTCATGACCGGACCCGACGAGGACGGCCGCTTCGGCATCTTCGGCGGGCGCTTCGTCTCCGAAACCCTGATGCCGCTGATCCTCGATCTGGAGAAGGAATACGAGAAGGCCAGGACCGACCCCTCATTCTGGGCCGAGATGGACTGGCTCTGGAAGCACTATGTCGGCCGCCCCTCGCCCCTCTACTTCGCCGAGCGGCTGACGACGCATCTCGGCGGCGCCAAGGTCTACATGAAGCGCGACGAGCTCAATCACACCGGCGCGCACAAGATCAACAACGTGCTGGGGCAGATCATCCTGGCCCGCCGGATGGGCAAGAAGCGCATCATCGCCGAGACCGGCGCCGGCCAGCACGGCGTGGCGACGGCGACCGTCTGCGCCAAGTTCGGGCTGGAATGCGTGGTCTACATGGGCGCGCACGATGTCGAGCGGCAGGCGCCGAACGTCTTCCGCATGAAGCTCCTGGGCGCCGAGGTGCATCCCGTCACCTCCGGGCGCGGCACGCTCAAGGACGCGATGAACGACGCGCTCCGCGACTGGGTGACGAACGTGCGCGACACCTTCTACTGCATCGGCACGGTCGCGGGCCCGCATCCCTATCCCGCGATGGTGCGCGACTTCCAGTCGGTGATCGGGCGCGAGGTGCGCTGGCAGCTTGCCGAGCAGGAGGGCGAGGGGCGCCTGCCCGACACCGTCATCGCCGCGATCGGCGGCGGGTCGAACGCGATGGGGCTCTTCCACCCCTTCCTCGACGACCCTTCGGTCAGGATCATCGGCGTCGAGGCCGGCGGCAAGGGCGTGGACGACCGCATGCAGCATTGTGCCAGCCTCACCGGCGGGCGGCCGGGCGTGCTGCACGGCAACCGCACCTACCTTCTTCAGGACGATGACGGGCAGATCCTCGAGGGCTTCTCGATCAGCGCGGGGCTCGACTATCCCGGCATCGGGCCCGAGCATGCCTGGCTGCACGATACCGGCCGGGCGCAGTATGTCAGCATCACCGATGCCGAGGCGCTTCAGGCGTTCCGGCTGTGCTGCAGCCTGGAGGGCATCATCCCCGCGCTCGAGCCCAGCCACGCGCTGGCGCATGTGATGAAGATCGCGCCCGGGCTGCCCAGGGACCACATCATCGTGATGAACATGTGCGGCCGGGGCGACAAGGACATATTCACGGTGGCCCGCCACCTCGGCGTCGACGTCAGGGTCTGACGCCGGCGCCCGGCGCCCACCTAAACTTTGGTTTAGCGGCGTCGAACCGGAGTTGGGCGGGCGGCGGTTAAACCCCCGGCGAATGGCCGCGGCGGGCGATTCGTGGCCCAGTCGGGGGACCGGTGCGGGTGAGACCCGACCGTCCACCAGCAAGGAAGCACATGATGAAGCGTACATTGTTCATGACCACGGCAGCCCTGGCGCTGTTCGCAACGGCCGCCTTCGCCGAGATCACCGCCCAGTCGGTCGTCGATTCGCTCACCGCGCAGGGCTACACGA
>JAOADN010000058.1 GCA_026417295.1 Paracoccaceae bacterium | reverse complement strand
GCTCTTGGCGGCGCGCTTCTCGCGCAGGGCCTGCGTCTCGGGCCCCGGGGCGGCGGCCGCGGCCGCTGCGGGGCCGCCGGCCGGCCTGACGACGGCCTCGGAGGCGGAGGGCAGGGTGACCCCCTTCTCCGGTGCGGCGGCCGCCCGCGATGCCGCGGCGGCGGCGGTGGCCTCGCGGACGGGTTTCGTCGGGTCCCACTTCTCGAACTTCGCTGCCGCCGTTTCCAGCGCGTCGAGGCCCATCGCCTTCTTCGACGTCATCGACTTCAGGTCCCGGACCGTCTCGTCCATGCCCGAGGCCTTTGCCGCCTCGTCCATCGCGCGCTGGAAGTCGCGCGCCATGACGCGCATCTTGCCGGTGAACCGGCCGAAGGTGCGGAACATCACCGGCAGGTCCTTCGGGCCGACGACGATCAGCGCCACGACCCCGATGATGAGAAGCTCGCTCCAGCCGACATCCAGCATGGCAGACAGCATGTCCCGGCCGCTCCCGCGCTCAGGCCTTGTCCTTCTCGGCGGAGGGGGTCACGTCCCTGGCCTCGGCGGCGGCGGCCTTCTCGATCTCCTCCTTGCCTTCGGCGACGCCCTTCTTGAAGGCGCTGATCCCCTTGCCGACCTCGCCCATGAGGTTCGAGACCTTGCCCCGGCCGAAGAGGACGAGGACGACGATGGCGATCAGAAGCAGGCCGGGGATTCCGATGTTGTTGAGCATGGTGCCCTTCCTTTCACGCGGCGATTCACGTCCGGCGCGACGGCCGGTCCGCCCGGTTGCTTAGGCCAATGGCCCGCCCGGGAACAGACTGCCGCGGGGCCGCGACGGCCACGGCGGCGGGGATCGCGCCGGATTTCCCTGTCTCTACTGTCAGGTTTGTGGCAGTTGAAGGCAAGACCCGAATGAAGGTCCGGCCGCAATGCACCGCACCGACCGCCTGTTCGACCTGATCCAGATCCTGCGCGACGGCCGGCTGCACCGTGCCGCCGACCTTGCGGCACGGCTCGAGGTCTCGGTGCGGACGATCTGGCGCGACATGGCCACGCTGCAGCATTCCGGCCTGCCGGTCGAGGGCGAGCGCGGCGTCGGCTACATGCTGCGCGCGCCGATCACCCTGCCGCCCGTCGCCCTGACCGAGGACGAGCTCGAGGCGCTGCGCCTTGGCGTGATGCTGGTCGCGCGGGCGGCCGATCCGGGCCTGGCAAGGGCCGCCGACAGCCTGACGGCCAAGATCGCCGCGGTGACGCCGGGCTGGACGGAACGGCCCGGGCCCGACACGTTCGTCTTCTCCTCGCCCGAGGCGGCGGCTGCCGCCCCCCACCTGCCCGTCCTGCGCAGGGGCATCCGCGAGCGGCTGGTCCTGGTGATGCGCTATGTCGGGCTGAGCCGCGAGGACACGCTGCGCCGCGTCCGGCCGCTGCAGATCGAGTTCTGGGGGCGGGTCTGGACGCTGACCGCCTGGTGCGAGCTCAGGGAGGACTTCCGGGTCTTCCGGGTGGACCGGATCATGGACGTGGCGCCCTCGGGCGAGCGCTTCGAGCCCGAGCCGGGCCGGGAGGTCGAGGACTACCTGGCGCGGCTGGCGCCGGAGTGAGGCAGGGGCCGAAGCGTCCCCGGACTGGTGTCCCACGATGGGACACCGCCTTCGGGCGAGCAGAATCAAGGGGTTGTCTTTCATCTTTACGATCTGTTCACGATCCTGCCCCTGTCCGGCCGGCAGCCGGAGCCCGCCTGCGGCGGCCCCTGCGGGGCCTCCGGCCGGGCCCCGGCGCGCCAGCGGCCGCGCGCGCGGCCGCCTGCGCGCGCGTGAGCGCGCGCGCCCCCCCTTCTTCTTCCTGCGACTTCCTGCGACCTCAGCCCCCGGCGAAGACGAAGCAGCGGTCGCGGCGCATCATCAGCCACATCGGCGTGCCGGGCCGCGGCAGGAACACGCCCGGCACGGCGGCCTTCATCGCCGCCCCGCCCTGCTCGAGGCGGAACTCCACGAGGCTCTCGCGGCCGAGGAAGCGGGCGCGCTCGACCCGCGCGCGGGCGGCCGTCCCCTCGGCCGGGGTGGGGACCGGACCCCGGCCCGCGCGGTCGAAATCGATCTTCAGGTGCTGCGGCCGGATGGCGATGGCGACCCGCGCCCCGTCGGGATGGCCCGGGGCGAGGAAGACGCCGAAGGGCGTGTCCGTCAGCGCCCCGCGCACCTCGCCCTCGAGGATGTTGAGATCAGAGAAGAAGGCGGCCGCCTGAAGGTCCACCGGCGCGTTGTAGATGTTGTAGGGCGCCCCCCGCTGGACGATCCGCCCCGCGCGCATGAGCAGGATCTCGTCGGCCATCCGCATCGCCTCGTGCGGCTCGTGCGTGACCAGCAGGACCGCCGTCCCCTCGTCCTTCAGCACCGCCAGCGTCTCGTCGCGGATGCCGTCGCGCAGCCGCTCGTCGAGGCCCGAGAAGGGTTCGTCCATCAGCATGATCCGCGGCCGCGGCGCCAGCGCCCTGGCCAGCGCCACGCGCTGCTGCTCGCCACCCGACAGCTCGTGCGGATACTTGTCGGCGAAGCCGCCGAGATGCACCCGCTCGAGCAGCCCGGCGATGCGCGCCGCACGCCCCGGCGCCCCGCGCGCCAGGCCGAAGCCCACGTTCTGCGCCACCGTCAGGTGCGGAAACAGCGCGAAGTCCTGGAACATCATCCCCACCGAGCGGCGCTCGGGCGGCACGTGCACGGCCGGGCCGCTGATCTCGGCCCCGTCGATCAGCACCCGGCCCGCATCCTGCCGGTCCACCCCGGCCAGCAGGCGCAGCGTTGTGGACTTGCCGCAGCCCGACTGGCCGAGCAGGCAGGCCACCTGGCCGGCGCGGAGCACAAGCGAGACCCCGTCCACCACCCGGCGGTCGCCGAAGCGGCGCACGAGATCCTTCGCTTCAAGGCGCGGGCTGTCGTCGGTCACGCGTGGCGGCCCCTTCCCCGATGAAATCGCTCGGGATTTGCGGCGGGCATAGCAGCGCCGCCCGCCGGGGGCAAGGCCGCAGCCCGCCCCGGAGGGCCTAGCGGCGCGGCACGCTGAACAGGATCCAGCCCTGGTGGCGCGCCACCTCGCGCCCGCCCGTCTCGAAGGCGAAGAGCCGCGGATCGGTGCCGGGCGGGCAGGCCACAAGATCGGCGCTGTCGCTGAGGAACTGGTTGGTGAAGCCCGATTCCCCCGCACGCCGGCAGAGGTCGCCCGGCCCGCGATAGCCGGGGCCGAAGAGCGGCACGTCGGCGGGCGGGCGCGGCCCGCCGCCCGGCGGCGGCGCCGGCGGGACGACCGCGATCGTGCAGGCGGCGAGGGCGGCGGCGAGGGCGGGAACGGCAAGGGCGGGAACGGCAAGGGCGGCGCGACGGCGCATCGGCAATCTCCCCAAGGGATGCGGCGGCGGCCGCGGCGGCGGGCCCGTGTGGCCCCGCCCGCTCAGATCGTCGCGTTCGTCGCCCCGCCGTCAAGCAGGATGTTCTGGCCGACGATGAATCCCGCATGGACCGAGCAGAGGAAGGCGCACATGGCGCCGAACTCGGCCGCCGTGCCGTAGCGCCCGGCGGGGATCGTGGCCGCGCGTTCGGCGATGGCCTCGTCCATGGTGATGCCGCGGGCGCGCACGACCGCGGCGTCGAGCTGGATGGCGCGGTCGGTGGCGTGGATTCCGGGCAGCAGGTTGTTGATCGTCACCCCGTGCCGGGCGACCTGGCGCGAGGTGCCCGCGACGAACCCCGTGAGCCCCGTGCGCGCCGTGTTCGACAGGCCGAGCGAGAGGATCGGCGCCTTGACCGACTGCGAGGTGATGTTGACCACGCGGCCCCAGCCGCGGGCGATCATGCCGGGCAGGACGGCCTGCATCAGCGCGATCGGGGTCAGCATGTTGGCGTCGAGCGCGCGGATGAAGTCCTCGCGCGTCCAGTCCGACCACAGGCCGGGCGGCGGGCCGCCGGCATTGGTGACCAGGATGTCGGGCGCGCCCGCGGCCGCCAGGACCTGCGCGCGTCCCGCCTCGGTCGTGATGTCGGCGGCAACTGCGGTGACCGGCACGCCATGCGCGGCCCGGATCGCGGCGGCCGTGGCCTCGAGCACCTCGGCATTGCGCGCGTTCAGGGTCAGCGCGACGCCGGCCGCCGCCAGCGCCTCGGCGCAGCCCCGCCCGAGCCCCTTCGAGGAGGCGCAGACGAGCGCCCGCCGGCCCGCGATGCCAAGGTCCATCCCTTCCCTCCCTTCGCCGCGATCCAGTCCTAGGACAGGGCGGGCCCGGGGGGAAGGGTGGGCGCATCCCCTCATCCCCTGCCCCGCCCCCGCCCGGCCCTCCGGGGGGCCGCCACCCCGTTGACCCCGCGGCCCGCAGGGCGCTATCCCGGCGCCACCGGCAGCAGAGCCGAGGCGCCCTTGACCGACGCGACACCCGCCCCGCCCGCCCATGCGGCCCATGTCTACCCGGCCGCGCAGTTCCGCGTCGCCGGCGGCGCCAACCAGGGCGACCCGGCGGGCGCGGCGGAGGACTGCGTCCTGGGCGACGTCTACCACCTCGACGCCGCCGCCCGGCCCCTGCGGCTGATGCTGCGCCCCGACGGGCACGGGGCCGGGGGCCGCCCCGTCATCGCCCCGGGCACCCAGATCGGCCGGCCCGGCCAGCGCGTCGTCCTGCGCGCGCTCTATACCTTCGTGGCGCCCGACGGCGACCGCATCGAGGCGGCGCTGGTTCGCCACGCGCTCGAGGGCGATTTCGTCCTGCCGCTCTCGCCCCTGGCCCCGCGGATCGACTACACGCTCGTCGCCGTGACGCCCGAGGCGGCGGGCGTCCGGCTGACCGACATCGTCTGCGTCGCCTTCGCCGCGGGAACGATGATCACCGTCGCCGGCGGCGCCCAGCGCCCGATCGAGAGTCTCGCGCCGGGCGACCTGGTTCTGACGCGCGACAACGGCGAGCAGCCGGTGCGCCACGTCGCCCGCGCCACGCTGCGCGCCGTGGGCGCCTTCGCCCCGGTGGTCATCGCGGCCGGGACGCTGGGCAACCTCGGCGACCTGGCCGTCAGCCCGCATCACCGGCTGTTCGTCTACCAGCGCGGCCCCCGCCGGGTCGCCGGCGTCGCCGAGATCCTGATCCAGGCCCGGCACCTTGTCGACGACGACTACATCCGCCGGCGCGAGGGCGGCTTCGTCGACTATCTGAGCCTGGTCTTCGACCGCCACGAGATCGTCTTCGCCGAGGGCATCGCCTGCGAGAGCCTGCTCGTCAACGAGGCGACCCTTGCCGTCCTGCCCGACGGCATGGCCGAGGAGTTGCGCGCGCGCTTCCCCGGCCTGCGCCAGCGCCAGCATTTCGGCACCGAGGTGGGGCGCATCGCGCTGGAGGATTTCGGGCGCGAGTCGCTCTACCGCTTCCCGCGCAGGCCCTGAGGGGCGGCGCCCCCTTGGATCGCGGCCGCGCGATCCCCAGCTATGGGGGGCGGATGGGCCGCAGGCGGAGGATCCATTGCCCCTCTACATCGTCGCGACCGACCTCTCGATCCGCGCCGACCGCGCGCTCCGCCGGGCCTTCGACCTGGCGGCGCGCAACGGCGCGCGCCTCATCGTCCTGTCGGTCGTCGACGACAGCCTGCCCGCCGCGGTGGCCGACCGGCTGGCCGAGGAGGCCCGGAGCCAGCTTTCCGCCACCTGCGCCGCGCTCGGGGCGGGCTGCCGGGCGGGCCACGAGCTGCGGGTGATCCCGGGCGATCCGCTGCCCGCCATCGCCGCGACCGCCCTGCGCGAGGCGCCCGACCTGCTGGTCCTCGGCCTGCACCGCACGCGCCCCGTCTTCGACAGCCTGCGCGAAACGACGATGCAGCTTCTCGTGCGGGCGGGCCTGTGTCCGACGCTGCTTGTCCGCGATCCCGCCGAACGGCCCTATCGCAGGATCCTCGCCGCGACCGACTTCTCGCCCGCCTCGGCCGCGGCGATCCGCGCCGCGCGCGCCCTGGCGCCGGAGGCCATGATCCATGCCGTCCATGCCGTCCATGTCCCCTTCGCGGGGCTTGTGGGCGACTCGGCGGCCTATCGCGACGCCATCCTCGCCGAGGCCGGGCGGGCGCGCGACGAATGGCTCGCCACCCTGGGGGTGGGCGAGCTCGCCGGGCCGGTCGCGCTCGAGCCCGGCCCCGTCGGCGAGGTGCTTGGCGCGGCCATCGCCCGCCTGCGGCCCGACCTGCTGGCGCTCGGCGCGCATGGCCGCGGCCAGTTCGCCGAGATGGTGCTCGGCAGCCTGACCGGCACGCTCCTGCGCGACCCGCCCGTGGACCTCCTGGTGGCGCAGCCGCCCCGCGGCTGAGCCGCCGCTTTCCAAGGCCGGGGCGCGCCGCTATACGCCCCCCATGCCCGACACCCGCGCCGCCCCCGCCGACACCGTTCCCCTTCCGCCCGAGATCGCCCGGCGGCGGACCTTCGCCATCATCTCGCATCCCGATGCGGGCAAGACGACGCTGACCGAGAAGTTCCTCCTCTTCGGCGGTGCGATCCAGATGGCCGGGCAGGTCCGCGCCAAGGGCGAGGCGCGGCGCACCCGGTCGGATTTCATGAAGCTCGAGCAGGAGCGGGGCATCTCGGTCTCGGCCTCGGCCATGTCCTTCGACTACCGCGGGTTCCGCTTCAACCTCGTCGACACGCCCGGCCACAGCGACTTCTCCGAGGACACCTACCGAACGCTCACCGCCGTCGATGCCGCGGTCATGGTCATCGACGGGGCCAAGGGGGTCGAGAGCCAGACGCGCAAGCTCTTCGAGGTCTGCCGGCTGCGCGACCTGCCGATCCTGACCTTCTGCAACAAGATGGACCGCGAGAGCCGCGACACGTTCGAGATCATCGACGAGATCCAGGAGAGCCTGGCGATCGACGTCGCCCCCGCCTCCTGGCCCATCGGCATGGGCCGCGATTTCATCGGCGCCTACGACCTCCTGCACGACCGGCTGGAGATCATGGACCGCGCCGACCGCAACCGCGTTGCGGAATCGGTCAGGATCAGCGGCGTGAACGACCCGAAGCTTGCCGAACACATCCCCGCCGACCTTCTGGCCAGGTTCCACGAGGAACTGGAGATGGCGCGCGAGCTTCTGCCCGCCTTCGACCGCGCGGCCTTCCTCTCCGGCGCGCTGACGCCGATCTGGTTCGGCTCGGCGATCAATTCCTTCGGGGTGAAGGAGCTGATGGACGGCATCGGCGAATACGGGCCCGGACCGCAGCCCCAGAAGGCCGCCGAACGCCGGATCGACCCAGCCGAGCCCGCCGTCACCGGCTTCGTCTTCAAGGTCCAGGCCAACATGGACCCCCGCCACCGCGACCGCGTGGCCTTCGTCCGCCTCGCCTCGGGCCATTTCGAACGCGGCATGAAGCTGTTCCATGTGCGCAGCGGCAAGCCGATGGCCGTGTCGAACCCGGTCCTCTTCCTTGCGGCAGACCGGGAACTGGCCGAAGAGGCCTGGGCGGGCGACATCATGGGCATCCCGAACCACGGGCAGCTCAGGATCGGCGACGCGCTGACCGAGGGCGAGGCCCTGCGCTTCACCGGCATCCCGAGTTTCGCGCCGGAACTCCTGCAGACGGTGCGGGCCACCGACCCGATGAAGGCCAAGCACCTCGACAAGGCGCTGATGCAGTTCGCCGAGGAAGGCGCGGCCAGGATCTTCCGCCCGGCCGTGGGCTCGGGCTTCATCGTCGGCGTCGTCGGCGCGCTCCAGTTCGACGTGCTGGCAAGCCGGATCGAGCAGGAATACCAGCTTCCCGTCCGCTTCGAGCCGACGCAGTGGACCTCGGCGCGCTGGGTCTCGGGGCCGGAAGAGGCGGTCGAGGCCTTCGTGCGGGCCAACAGGGGCCACATGGCCACCGACAGCGACGGCGACCTCGTCTATCTCACGCGCCTGCAATGGGACATCGACCGCGTGGCGCGCGACCACCCCGGGGTGCGGCTGACCGCGACGAAGGAGATGATGGTCTAGCCCGCGTCTCCCTTCATCATGCCCGAAATACTCCGGGGAGCGCGAGGGGCAGCGCCCCTCGCCGCCCCTGCCCTCAGCCCTTCAGCTCCATCGTGACCGCGGCCGAGCCCGCGAGGAGTTTCGAGATCGGGCAGGCGACCTTCGCCTTCTCGGCAAGGTCGCGGATCCTGGCGCGGTCGGCATCGGCCCGGACCGACACGGTCAGGTGCGCGGTCTTCACCGTCGGGCCGCCCTCGGTCGTCGGGTCGAGCCCGATGGTCGAGGTCGCGTCCACCTCGATCCCGCCGATCCCTTCGCCGCTCATCAGCGCCGAGAGGAACATCGCGTAGCAGCCGGCATGGGCGGCGGCGATCAGCTCTTCGGGGTTGGCGCCCTTCGCGTCCGAGAAGCGCGTCGCATGTGTATAGGGCGTGCCGGCGAGCGCGCCGCTGCCGGTGGCGAGCGTGCCGCCCCCCTCCTTCAGCGGGCCCGTCCAGACGGCGGTCGCGGACTTGTGGATCATGGCGTCTCCTTTCCTGTCGCTGTCATGTCCTGTTCGGGTCGGGCGATTCCGCACGGCGTTCACAGGTCGCGCAAAGCTGCGACGACCGGGCGGCGATTCGGGGGCAGGCATTCCCCCTCCGGTTGAAAAGCGAGCGATTCCAGCGGCAAAAATTCGCAATCTGCAAAGAATCTGTCGCGTTCCACGATGGACTTCGGCGGAATCGTGCCGCTACTATCCGCACCGCGGCACAAATCCGCAGAACGGATGCCTTCTGTATCATTGGGGATGACAAACGCAATCTCTGCCCCAAAATTGTCTTAATCGGGCGGCCTAGTGCAGCTGACGACGCAATACCCGAGGTCGCACACCAGGCCGACGGTCACGGAATTTGACGCAAAGACATTTTCATCACTTCACACCCAACACCACCCCAGCCAACGATGCCGCCCGCCGAAAGCGGGCGGCATCATCCTTTCCGGGGGCGCGGCCGGACGCGCCGGTTGACCCTCGCCCGCGCATCCTGTATGGCCCGCCCGTCCGCAATCCGGCGGACACCGCCGGGACGCCCGGACCCCTGCGTCCCCTGATCTTGCGGCCCGATGCCGCAGCGTGTGGACGCCGATGACGAGATTCTCCGACCTCAGGCTGGACCCCAGGGTCCTGCAGGCCGTGACCGATGCAGGTTACGAGACGCCGACCCCGATCCAGGCCGGGGCGATCCCGCCGGCGCTCGAGGGCCGCGACGTCCTCGGCATCGCCCAGACCGGCACCGGCAAGACGGCGAGCTTCGTGCTGCCGATGATCACGCTGCTCGGCCGCGGCCGGGCGCGGGCGCGGATGCCGCGCAGCCTCGTGCTGGCGCCGACGCGGGAACTGGCCGCGCAGGTGGCCGAACAGTTCGACAAGTACGCCGCGCATACGAAGCTGACCAAGGCGCTGCTCATCGGCGGCGTCTCCTTCGGCGACCAGGACAGGCTGATCGACCGGGGGGTCGACGTGCTGATCGCCACGCCGGGGCGGCTGCTCGACCATTTCGAGCGCGGCAGGCTCCTTCTCACCGGCGTCCAGATCATGGTCGTGGACGAGGCCGACCGGATGCTCGACATGGGCTTCATCCCCGACATCGAGCGCATCTTCCAGCTCACCCCCTTCACCCGCCAGACGCTCTTCTTCTCGGCCACGATGGCGCCCGAGATCGAGCGCATCACCAACACCTTCCTGCACGCGCCCGCCAGGATCGAGGTGGCGCGCCAGGCCACGACCTCCGAGACGATCGACCAGCGGCTGGTGCGGATCGAGCCGGTCCGCCGCGACCTCGCGGCCAGGAACAAGCGCGAGCTCCTGCGGGCGCTGATCCGGGCCGAGGGCGAGGCCTGCACGAACGCGATCCTCTTCTGCAACCGCAAGACCGAGGTGGACGTGCTGGCCAAGTCGCTGAAGGCGCATGGCTTCGACGCCGCGCCGATCCACGGCGACCTCGAGCAGAGCCAGAGGATGCGCACGCTCGAGGGCTTCCGCGAGGGGGCGCTGCGCTTCCTCGTCGCCTCGGACGTGGCCGCGCGGGGCCTCGACATCCCGGCGGTGAGCCACGTCTTCAACTTCGACGTGCCGAGCCATGCGGAGGACTACGTGCACCGCATCGGCCGCACCGGGCGGGCCGGCCGCAAGGGCGTGGCCATCACCATCGCGACCCCGGCGGATGCGAAGTACCTTGCGGCGATCGAGGCGCTGATCAAGCAGCCGATCCCCGAAGTGCCGGTGCCCGAGGGCTTCGCGCCCTCGGCCGGCCCGGCGCGGTCGCCCGAGGGGCGGCCCGCCGCGCGCGGGCGCGGCGAGGGACGCAGGGAGGAGCGCGGCGAGGGGCGCAGGGAAGAGCGCGGCGGGGGGCGCAGGACGGGCGCGGCGCGGGCCGAACCCGCCGCCGCGGGCGCCGTGGCGGCCGTTGCCGCCGCCCCGGGCGGCGAGGGTGAGGCCGACGGGGCGGCCCGGCGCCAGGCGGCGCGGCGCGACCAGCCCCGGCGGGCCGAGGGGCGGGACCAGGGCGACGGCGACCGCGCCGTCGTCGGCATGGGCGACCACATGCCCGACTTCCTGCTGCGCCCTGTCACCCTGCCCGGCCGCGCCGAGGACTGACCGCAAGGGCGCAGACGGGCCTTCGAAGGCCCGTCCATGCCGCTTCGAAGCGGCATGGATGCGGCCGCGCGGCCGCATCCCCCGCCGCGCGCGGGCGCAGCCCCTAGACCCCGAGCCGCGCCGCCAGGAGTGCGGGATCGGCGCCCAGCGCAGCGGCCGCCACCGTCTCGCGCACCCGCCCGCCCTCGACGAAGGCCACCCTGTCGGCCACCGACAGGATCGCCTCGATGCGCTGCTCGACCAGCACCACGGCCACGCCCTCGTCCTTCAGCCCCTTCACCACGTCGCGGATCGCCGCGATCATCGAGGGCTGCAGCCCCTCGGTCGGCTCGTCGAGCAGCAGGACCCTGGGCTCGAGGCAGAGCGCGCGGGCGATCGCCAGCATCTGCTGCTCGCCCCCCGACAGCGTGTCCGCCCGCTGCCCCAGCCGCTCGCGCAGCCGCGGGAAGCGGGCCAGCGCATGGGCGAGCGCGCCCTGCCGCCCGCGCGGCGGCCGCCCGCCCCGTGCCTGAAGGCCGATCTCCAGGTTCTCGGCCACCGTCATCGGCCCGAACAGGCGCCGCCCCTGCGGCACATAGCCGAGGCCCAGCCGCGGCACCCGGTGCGCGGGCAGCCCCGAGACGACAGTCCCGCCCAGCCGCACCTGGCCGGCCGTCAGCGGCAGGAGGCCCATCACCGCCCTGAGCGCGGTGGTCTTGCCCGCCCCGTTGCGCCCCGTCAGGCACAGGATCTCGCCGATCCCGACCGAGAAGCCCAGCCCGCGCAGCACCCTGACAGGGCCGTAGCCGGCCTCGATCGCCTCGACCTCGAGCATCACCCCGCCCCCAGATAGGCCGCCTGGACCCGCGCATCCGCCCGGATCGCCGCCGGCGTGCCTTCGGCCAGGACGGCGCCGGAATCGAGCACGGTGATGCGCGTCGCCAGGTCCATGACGACGGACATGTTGTGCTCGATGAGCAGGACCGTCGTCGCCGGCACCAGCGACCGCACGAGGGCGACGAAGCCCGCGATCTCGCCCTCCGACAGGCCCTGCGTCGGTTCGTCGAGGATCAGCACCCGGGGCCCCTGCGCCAGCCCCATCGCCACCTCGAGCAGCCGCTGGTGGCCATAGCTCAGCGTCCCCGCTTCCTCGCCGGCCCGCGCCTCGAGCCCCACCCGCGCCAGCGCCGCAGCCGTCTGCGCCCGGACGGCGCCCGCACGCCGCTCGCGCCGCCCGACCGCAAGGGCCACGTTCTCCTCCACCGTCAGGCGGCGGAACACGGAGGTGATCTGGAACGTGTAGGCCATGCCCAGCCCCACCCGCCGGTGCGCCGGCAGGCGCGTGACGTCGCGCCCTTCCAGCAGGATGTGCCCCGCCGTAGGGGCGATGCGCCCGATCAGCATCGACACGAAGGTCGTCTTGCCCGCCCCGTTCGGGCCGATCAGGGCGCGGATCTCGCCCGCCTCGAGGTCGAGATCCACCCCGTTCACGGCGAGAAGCCCGCCGAAGCGCCGCGTCAGCCCCCGCGTCGACAGGATGGCGCTCATGGCAGCCACCGCAGCCGGCCGCGCACCAGCCCCATGATCCCCTGCGGCAGGAACAGCGTGAGCAGGATCAGCGCCAGCCCCGCGAGCAGCATGTAGGCGGGGGTGACATCGGCCGCCCAGTCGATGAGGTAGAACATGAAGAGCGTGCCGACGAAGGGCCCGACCAGCGTTCCCGCCCCGCCGAGCAGCACCCACAGGAGCGGCAGGATGGAATACTGCACGGCGGCGAAGCTCGCCCCCGCATAGCCGAAGAGCGCCGCATGGGCCGCCCCGCCCGCCGCCGCGACGGTGGCCGACAGGACGGTGGCCAGAAGCTTCATCGCATGGGTGTCGTAGCCCAGCAGGCGGGCGCGCTCCTCGTTCTCGCGGATCGCCACCAGCACCCGCCCGGCAGGGTGGCGCACGAGCCGGAAGAGGATCGCCAGGACCGCGGCGAAGAGCGCCCAGGCGGCGAGGTAGCGCACGCCGGGCTCGGTCAGGTCGAGGCCGAGGACCTGCCGGGCGGCGGCGGGGATGGTGAATCCCTCGTCGCCGCGCGTCCAGGCCCCGGCGATGAGGATCGCCAGATAGCCCGCCTGGGCGAACATCAGCGTGACGATCATGAAGGCGACGCCCGTCGTCCGGAGCGCGAGCAGCCCGACGGCAAGGCCGCAGGCCGCCCCCGCCAGCAGCGCCGCCCCGAAGGCCGGGACGAGGCCCAGGCCGAGATGGTGCATCGGCAGGGCGAGGCCGTACATCCCGGCGGCGAAGAACAGCGCATGGCCGAGCGACAGAAGGCCGGTATAGCCGAAGAGCAGGTTGTAGCCCATCGCGTAGACGGCCAGCACCATGACCCGCGCGAGGTTGCCGCGGTGATAGTCGGGCAGCACCCAGTTCAGCGCCAAGAGCCCCGCGAGCAGGGCGGCGTGCAGCAGCACGGCCTTGGCCCCTCTGCTCATCGCGGCGGTCCGCCGGACAGGCCCTGCGGCCGGAAGACCAGCACGAAGGCGACAAGGAGCGTGGCCGCGATCTTGGCCAGCGTCGGCGAGAAGAAGACCGAGATGATCCCCTCGCTCATGCCGATCAGCACCGCTGCCGCCAGCGTCCCCCCGAGCGAGCCGAGCCCGCCGATGATGACGGTGATGAAGGACAGAAGCAGCGCATCCCCCCCCATCAGGTAATGCGCCTGCTGGAGCGGCACGACCAGCACGCCGGCCAGGGCCGCGAGCCCCGCGCCCAGCCCGAAGGTCAGCGCATAGACGCGCCCGACGGGAATGCCGAAGGCCAGCGCCGTCTCGCGGTCGATCTGCGTGGCCCGCATGAGCAGGCCCGCCCGCGTCCGGCCGAGGCCGCGCCTGAGCAGCACCAGCACGACGACGGCGGCGGCGATCACGAACAGCTTGTAGGTCGTCACCGACAGGCCCCAGGGCCAGATCAGGCCCCAGCCCTCGTCCGTCTGGCCGATCCAGGGCAGGGCGATGCGCCGGTTGAAGGGCGGCTCGACCGGCCGCGCCGCCGGGCCGAAGGTCATCAGCGTCGCCTGCTGGAGGATGTAGAGAAGCCCGATCGTCGCCACGATGGTGCGTTCGGGGTCGTAGGCGATGCGTTTGAGCACCAGCCCGTCGGCCAGCGCCGCCAGCGTGCCCACGGCAAGCGGCGCGACGACGAGCGCGGCCGCGAAGGCGATCGCCGGCCCGCCGCCGGTGCCGGCCGCCACGAACCAGGCGGTGACGGCGCCCAGCATGAAGAACTCGCCATGGGCGACGTTGACCACCCGCATGACGCCGAAGACGAGGCTCAGGCCCGACGCCATAAGGGCCAGCACCGCCGACAGGACCGCGCCCTCGATCAGCGCCAGGACGAGGTGGGGGCCGAACTGCATCTCAGCCCGCCCCGCCCCGGTCCCGGCCCGCCGCCGCCCGCCCGCCCGTCACAGCGGCTGCGTCGTGTAGTCCACCTCGTCGGGATAGAGCGTGTCCTCGATCGAGGACGTGTGCTGCAGGACCAGCCTGCCGCCCTCGACCTTCGAGATGTACTGGTGCCCGAAGACCTGGTGGGTGCGGCCGTTGAACAGCTTGTCGCCCTGCGGATGCTCGTTCGACGCCGGCATCGTCGTCATCGCCTCGACCGCCTCGATCAGCTTGGCGCGGTCCATCGGGCCGGTATAGGCGCAGGCCTCCATCCCCGCCTTGATGACATGCAGCGTCTCCCAGCAGCCCCACATGTGGGCATAGGTCGAGACGTCGGCGGGATCGCTCAGCGAGGCGCCGTTCGCGTCCACCCCCACGGCGGCGCGGAAGTTCCGGTCGAACTCGCTCTGGTCGGCCTGGGCGTAGCGCGGATTGCCTTCCCAGAAATAGGTCCCCTCGAGGAATTCGAGGCCGGGCGAGGCCAGGTCCACCGCCTCGAGGCTGTCGATGAAGCCGAACATCGCCGGGCGCGATCCGCCGAAGAACTCGCCCAGCTCCTTGACGAAGGTCAGCACGGCCGGGCCCACCATGACGTGATAGAGGACCTCGGTATCCGTCGGGATCTGCGGGAAGTACCGGGTGAACGAGGTCTCGGCCGGCGGCACGGCGATGACCGTCGGGGCCGGCCCGCCCTGGGCCTGGATCGCCGCCGAGAAGTAGTCGCGGTGATCGTAGCCGAAGGCGAAGTCGGGGATCATCATCGTCACCTTCCGGCCGAGGTTCTGGGCGACGAAGGGCGCCATCGCCTGGACCTGGCTCTTGACGTCGGTGATCCCGGGCTGGACCGTCCAGCGGTTCAGCATGCCCGAGGCGACGTGATGGCCCTCGGAGACGACGAAGTAGGGGATGCGCAGCTCGCCCGCCCGCGGCGCCGAGCCGATGACGACATGGCTGAAGAGCGTTCCGAAGGCGACGTCGCATTTCGACTGGGTGGCGAACTTCTCCACGACCTCGGCCCCGCGGGCGGGATCGGTCGCGTCGTCCTCGGTGACAAGCTCGACCGGGCGGCCGTTGATGCCGCCGGCGGCGTTGATCGCCTTGACGGCGGCCGTCGAGGTGCGGTCGTACCAGGCGCCATAGGCCGCGCCGATGCCGGTGGCGTGCTTCTGGAAGCCGATCCTGATCGGCTCGGCCGTCTGCGCATGGGTGTAGCGCGCCCAGAGCGGCAGGGCGGCGGCGGCGGCGCCCCCGGCGGCAACGGTCCTGAGGGCGGCGCGGCGCGTCAGTCGGGCGGGTTCAGGCGTGATGATCCTGGTCATGGCGTTCGTCCCTGTTGATGTTGGCGCGGCCCGTCGCGTGCGGGACCGTTCTGACATGTCAGTTTCCGCAGCGCCGGCCGTTTGTCATGTCTCTTATACACATCT
>JAOADN010000057.1 GCA_026417295.1 Paracoccaceae bacterium | reverse complement strand
CCGCCGGGGCGCGGCGCGCGGGCCGCGAGGCCCGGGAGGCCGCCGGGGCGTGGCGCGCGGGCCGCGAGGCCCGGGGGTCGCCCTTGCGCTGCCGGCCCGGCCCGTCCAATCTGCCGCCGGGGGGAGGCCCGGCCATGACCGATTTCGCCGCGACGCGCGCCGCGTTCCATCTGCCCGAGGGCATCATCTACCTCGACGGCAACTCGCTTGGCCCCCTGCCGAAGGCGGCCGCCGCCCGCGTCGGCCGGACGGTGACCGCGGAATGGGGCGACATGCTGATCCGCGCCTGGAACCGCGCCGGCTGGATGGAGATGCCCGCCCGGCTCGGCGACCGCATCGGCCGCCTCATCGGCGCGCCGCCCGGCACGGTCGTCCTTGGCGACACGCTCTCGATCAAGGTCTACCAGGCGCTCGCCGCGGCCCTCGAACTCAACCCCGCGCGCCGGGTGATCCTCAGCGACACCGGCAACTTCCCCTCCGACCTCTACATGGCCGACGGCCTCGTCCGCACGCTCGGGGATGGCTACGAACTGCGCACCGTCCCGCCCGAGGAGGTCGAGGCCGCGATCGGCCCCGAGACGGCCGTCCTGATGCTGACCGAGGTCGACTACCGCACCGGGCGGCTGCACGACATGGCGGCGCTGACCGCGAAGGCCCATGCGGCCGGCGCGCTGACGGTCTGGGACCTCGCGCATTCGGCCGGGGCCCTGCCCGTGGACGTGACCGGCGCCGGGGCCGACTTCGCCGTGGGCTGCACCTACAAGTACCTCAATTCCGGCCCCGGCGGCCCGGCCTTCATCCATGTCGCCCCCCGCTGGGCCGATCGCGCGCGGCCCGCGCTCTCGGGCTGGCTCGGCCACGAGGCGCCCTTCGCCTTCGATCCCGCCTACCGCCCCGGCCGCGGCATCGAGCGGATGCGGGTGGGCACGCCGCCGGTCCTGCAGATGGCCGCGCTCGAGGCCGCGCTCGACATCTGGGACGGGGTCGACATGGCCGATGTCCGCGCCCGCTCGATCGAACTGTCGCAGGCCTTCGTCGCGGGCGTCGAGGCGGCCTGTCCCGCGCTCGTGCTGGCGAGCCCCCGCGACCCGGCGCGGCGCGGCAGCCAGGTGAGTTTCCGCCACCCGGAAGGTTACGCGATCATGCAGGCGCTGATCGCCCGCGGCGTGATCGGCGATTTCCGCGCCCCCGACATCCTGCGCTTCGGCTTCACGCCGCTCTACACCACGATGGAGGAGGTGGCGGGCGCCGTCGCGATCCTGGCCGAGATCATGGAGAAGGGCCTGTGGGACCGGGCGGAATACAGGGTGAAGGCGGCCGTGACATGAGCGGGCCGCGCCGTCGCGCGACGGCGCGCGCAGGATCGTTCGAACGATCCTGCGCAAGGCCCTTCGAAGGGCCTTGCCCCGCGCGCCTGCCCGGCGATGCGCGGGGCTGCGGTGCCTGGGCGGCGCTCTGGCGGCGGCTCGCCGGGGCCGGCCGGCCGGCCGCGGGATGCGCAGCCCGCCGCTGATCCTCCCTGCCTTTTCCTCCAAGGATTTCCTCCATGACCGACCCCTACGATCCCGCCCGCGAAGGGGCGCAGATGGCCTTCGACGGGCGCATGTCCTACACCGACTACCTCGGGCTTGACGCGATCCTGACGGCCCAGCGCCCCCTGAGTGCTGCGCATGACGAGATGCTCTTCATCATCCAGCACCAGACCTCGGAACTCTGGATGCGCCTCATGCTGCACGAGCTTCTGGCCGCCCGCGCGGCGATCGCCGCCGACCGGCTCCAGCCCGCGTTCAAGATGCTTTCCCGCGTCGCGCGGATCATGGAGCAGCTGAACGGCGCCTGGGACGTGCTGCGCACGATGACGCCCTCGGACTACACCGCCTTCCGCGACCGGCTCGGCCAGTCCTCGGGCTTCCAGTCCTGGCAGTACCGGCTGATCGAATACGCCGCCGGCAACCGCAACGCCGCGATGCTGCGCCCCCATGCCCACCGGCCCGACCTGACGGCGGCGCTTCAGGCCGAGCTCGCGCGCCCCTCGCTCTACGACGAGGCGCTGCGCGCGGCCGCCCGCGCCGGACTGCCGGTGCCCGATGCGGTCCTCGTCCGCGACACGCGCGCGCCCTGGACGGCCGATGCCGGCGTCGAGGCGATGTGGGCGCAGGTCTACCGCGACCCCGAAGCACACTGGGCGATCTACGAACTGGCCGAGAAGCTCGTCGATTTCGAGGACTATTTCCGCCGCTGGCGCTTCAACCACCTGACCACGGTCGAGCGGGTGATCGGGCTGAAGCGCGGCACCGGCGGGACGGGCGGGACGAGCTATCTCAGGCGGATGCTCGAGGTCGAACTCTTCCCCGAGCTCTGGCACGTCAGGACGCGCCTCTAGCCGGGGGGCGCGGCGCCGCCCTGGGCCGTCCGGCGGGCGGCGAAGGCGCGCACGGCGTCGAGGTTCTCCTCGAGCGCCGGATCGGGCGCGAAGGCGGCGATGCGGGCGCGCCAGACCTCGGTCGCGCGCTCGTCGGCGCGCAGGGCGCCCTTCTCGGTCCACTGGCCGAAGTTCGACCAGTCCGCGACCAGCGGCTCGCGGAAGGCCGTGCGGTAGCGCGCCATCGTATGCGCCGCGCCGAAGAAGTGCCCGCCCGGCGCAACCTCGGCGAGGGCGTCGAAGGCGAGCTCCTCCGGCCCCGCGCCAAGCGGTTCGGCAAGCGCGGCCAGCGTCTCGAGCACCTCCATGTCGGTCACGAACTTCTCGAAGCCGAAGGTCAGCCCGCCTTCGAGCCAGCCCGCGGCATGGACCGTGACCGTCGCCCCGGCCATGACCGCCGCCATCGTGGCCAGCGTCGTCTCGGTCGCGCCCTGGGCGTCGGCCATGTTCGCGGCCGCCCCCGACGAGCCGCGCCAGGGCAGGCCGATATGGCGCGCGAGCTGGCCCGAGACCAGCATCGCGCGCATGTGCTCGGGCGTGCCGAAGGCGGGCGCGCCCGACTTCATCGCGACGTTCGAGGCGAAGGCGCCGTAGAGCACGGGCGCCCCGGCACGGGCAAGCTGCGACAGCGTGATCCCGGCCAGCGCCTCGGCATGCTGGAGCACCAGCGCGCCGGCCACCGTGACCGGCGCCATCGCCCCCATCAGGCAGAAGGGGGTGACGAAGGCGGGCTGGCCCGCGCGGGCGAAGTCGATGATCCCCTCGGCCATCGGCGCGTCGAGGACGCGCGGCGAGTTGGTGTTGATGACGGTGAAGGTGCGCGGCCCGTCCAGCCCGGTTTCGCCGGCCGACAGCGCGATCATCTCGAAGCAGTCCTGCACCTGCGCCCGCCCGCGGGCATAGACGAAGGGCACCTTGGCCGAGGTCTCGAGCTGGACGAGCGTCGTGGCATAATGGCGGAGGTTCGGCGCCACGTCCTGCGGCTCGACCGCCGCGCCCATCAGGTGGATGGCGTCGAACCCGGCGATGAGGCGCATCGCCTCGCGGAAATCATCGAGCGTTCCGGGGCGGCGCCCGCGCAGCCGGTCGGAGACATGCGGGCAGCCGGCGCCGGAATGGAAGACCATCGCGCCTGGGGCCAGGTCGACGGCAAGGCCCGGGTCGCGCGCCGCGATCCGCACCGCGCCGGGCGCGGTGGCGAGCGCCGCCGCGACGATCTCGCGCCCGATGCGGACCGTCCGGCCGTCCGCCTCCACCCGCGCCCCGGCGGCCCGGAAGAGCGCGACCGCCTCGGGCAGAAGCACGCGGAGGCCAAGCTCCTCGAGCACCCTGAGCGCCGTGTCGTGGATGGCGGCGATGCGGTCCTCCGACAGGACCGCCTGCGGCGCGAAGGGGTTCCGCAGGCGGGTCTGCGCCGCCCGCCCGGGGCCGGCGGCCGCGCCGCCGCCCGGACGTCCGCGCCGGCGGTGGTGATGATCCTCGGACATGGAATTGCCTCCGCCGCAGCCTGCACGGCATCTGGGCACCCTGCGCGGCGGCGCGCGCGCCCGTTCGCGACATGCCGCGGCGAGCGGGGCCGCCCCCCGCCCCGCGCCTCAGCCGCGCCGCGCCGCCTCGATCGCCGCGATGTCGATGCGGCCCATCTCCATCATCGCCGCGAAGGCGCGCTCGGCCTCCCGGCCGCCGGCGGCCAGCGCCTCGATCAGGACGCGCGGCGTGATCTGCCAGCTGACGCCCCAGCGGTCCTTGCACCAGCCGCAGGCGCTTTCCTGCCCGCCATTGCCGACGATGGCATCCCAGTAGCGGTCGGTCTCTTCCTGGGTCTCGGTCGAGATCTGGAACGAGAAGGCCTCGGTCTGCCGGAAGGCCGGGCCGCCGTTCAGCCCGAGGCAGGGAATGCCGCAGACGGTGAACTGGACGGTCAGCACGTCCCCGGCCCTGCCCGAGGGGAAGTCCGCCGGTGCGCGATGGACGGCCCCGACCGCGCTGTCGGGAAAGACGCTGGCGTAGAAGCGCGCGGCCGCCTCGGCGTCGCGGTCGTACCAGATGCAGATCGTGTTCTTCGCGATGGTCACGGTTGCCTCCTCTGCGGGCGGGCCAAGTCCTGCGCCGGTCGTCCGGTGACCCCGGACGGATGCCTAGGCCAGCCAGGTGCGGTAGTCGCTGACCAGAAGATGGGTTGGGGCCTCGTCCTCCTCGATCGCCGAGAAGCGGCCGATCTTCGGGCTGCGGAAGATGTTGTCGGTCTCGTCGTCGTTCACGGTCGAGACCTCGCCGATCAGCACGTCGCCGCCCTCGCCCCAGAAGGCGTGCCAGTCGCCCGGCATCAAGGTCACGCTCTCGCCGGGCTTCAGCTTCAGGACGTCGCCGCCCCGGTAGGGCCGCTCGATCCCGTCGCAGCGCACCACGCCGCCCGCCGTCTCGCTGAAACTGCCGTCGGGGTTCGAGCCGTTGAGCTTCACGGCGAGCGTCGCGCCGCCGCGGTTGATGATGTCCTCGGCCTTGACGACATGGGTGTGGCAGGGGGCGAGCTGGTCCTGCCGGCTGACGAGCAGCTTCTCGGCATAGCACATGCCGCCGCCGCGGCGGAGGTCGGCAAGGCTGCCGTTCCTGAGCGTGAAGAGAAAAAGGCCCAGCCGGTCGAAATCGCCCTGGCCGTAATCGGTGATGTCCCAGCCGCAGCGGGCCTCGATGACGCGCCGCGCCACGTCCTTGCGGGCGCGGAACTCCTCGGGCGTCCAGTAGGCGAAGGGCGGCAGGACGAAGCCGAAGGACCGGATCATCTCGTCGGCCGCCGCCATGATCGCATTGATGCGTGACCGTTTCATCTGCGCTGTCCCCCTGCCCGGCCGCGCGACTGTAGCGCCTGGCCTGCGCCGCTCAAGCCGTTTTCGCCAAATCGGGCGGCAGGGCCGGCCGGCGCAGGAGCCACAGCCCGAGGCCGAGCAGGACGACATCCTGCGCCACGGCGACCGGGATCAGCGGCAGCCGGCCGAGATGGAGCATGAGGTCGGTCAGGGCATGCAGCCGACGAGCGGCCAGAGCGTGCCGGTCCGGAGCCTGAGCGCCGCGTAGCCGAAGCCGAAGCAGGCCGCCCCGACGACCTGCCCCAGGATCGGCGCCAGCTGCCCGCGCATCAGGATGTTGCCCAGATGCATGAGCCCGAAGAGCACCGCCGTCACGGCCGCCGCGAAATGCTCGCCCTGGGGGCGCAGCCGGTCGAGCAGGATGCCGCGGAACATGCCCTCCTCGACGAAGCCGGTCAGGGCATAGCCCGCCACCATCACGGCCAGGATCGGGGCCTCCACCGGGGCGACCCCCGCCGCGAGCGGGACGAGCGCGAGAAGGAGGGGCAGGATCAGGAGCGCCGGCCTGTCGGGCCGGACCCTGGCCAGCCCCGCCGCCGCCCACAGGCCGCCCCGCCACAGCCAGACCACCAGCACCAGCGCAAGCCCCGCGAGCGTGGCGGTCGCGGTTGCGGCATAGCCCCAGTCCGGACGCAGCGCGGCGATGGCGAAGTAGAGCGCGAGCATCAGCGCCGACCAGCCCAGCGTGACGGCCCCCGCCCATGCCGCGGCGCGCCGGCGCGCCGTCATGGCGCTTCGCCGCGAAGGGCGGCGGTGCGCTGCCGGCGCCACAGCACGACCGGCAGCACGAGAAGCCACATGAACTTGGCCGCATCGGGCAGGACCAGCGCCACCGGCACCGACAGCGCGAATATTCCCGTCACCGCCAGCGACCCGGCCAGAACGAGCCGCCGGGCCGGGACGGGCAGCGCGGGATCGATCAGCCCGGCCCGCCCCGCATGCAGCCACATCGCCGCCAGAAGCGCCGCGCCCGCCGTCATCACCCCGCCATAGAGCGCGGTGGCCAGCGGCCCGGGGTTCCGCGCGATGAGGGCGGTGGCGAAGGGTACGGCCCCGATCGCCAGAAGGAACAGCAGGTTCCACAGCACCAGCCCGCCGTCCACCCGCGGCACGAAGGCGAACTTGCGGTGGTGGCTGATCCAGAACCCGCCGACCACGGCGAAGCTGAGAAGCCAGGCGAGGACCGCGGGCCCGAGCGCGACCAGCGCCGCGCCGAGCGCGGCGTCGGACATCCCGCCGGCCCCTTCGGGCGGACGGATCTCGAGCGCGAGAAGGGTGATGGTGATGGCGATCACCGCATCGGTGAAGAGGATCAGCCGTTCGGAGGACAAGTCCGGGCCTGTGCTCATCGGGTGACCTTCCTTCGCGCCCTCGGGGATCGACCGTGCTGCGCCGCCTCAGGCGGAGCGGCGGATCCGCCCGCGCCCCGCCCAGGCCGCGACGGCCGCGCCGAAGGCCTCGAAGAGCGGGCGGGAGACCGGATCGTTCGCCGCATTCCATTCGGGATGCCACTGCACCGAAAGGGTGAAGCCCGGCGCCCCGCGGACGACCAGAGCCTCGGGCGTTCCGTCGTCGGCGAAGCCCTCGACGTCGACACCGGCCGCGATGCGCTTCAGCCCCTGGCCGTGCAGGGTATTGGTCATGACGCGGGTCGTCCCGAGCAGCCGGTGGAACACCCCGCCTTCGCGGAAGGTCACGGCATGGCGCAGGGCGAACTGCTCCTCGAGGGTCGCATCGGGCGGCATGCGGTGGTTGGTCCGGCCGGGCAGCTCGCGGATCTCGGGATGGAGCGTGCCGCCGAGGGCCACGTTCACCTCCTGGAAGCCGCGGCAGATGCCGATGAAGGGCTGGCCGCGGTCGATGCAGGCGCGGATGAGGGGCAGCGTGATCGCGTCGCGCGCCCGGTCGAAGGCGCCATGCGCCTCGGTCGGCTCCTCGCCGTATTCCTCGGGGTGGACGTTGGGGCGCCCGCCCGTCAGCATGAAACCGTCGCAGACCTCGAGCAGCTCGGCCACGCTGACGAAGCGCGGGTCGGTGGGGATGACGAGCGGCAGGCAACGCGCGACCTCGGCCACGGCAGAGGAGTTGATCGTGCCTCCGGCATGGACCGGAAAGCGGTCGTTCATCATGTAGCTGTTGCCGATGATGCCGACGACGGGCCTGTTCATCTGCGCGCCTTCCCCCGGTTCCTGCCCCCTCCCGGCGCGGCAATCTAGGCCCGAAGCGCGGCAGCTGGAAGGCCCGGGCGCAGGAATGTGCCCGCCGGTGATGCGACGGGATGCACAAAGGGGCCGGCCTGACCGGATTCCGGCAGCGGCGGCAACCTCCGGGGGCGCGGCGGCCGCGGATTCGCCCCGTTTCCGGCGGACCGGTGGCGGCTTCGGCGCGATCCGGCGGCTTTGGTGAAGGGGCGTGTGCAATCGCCCGCGCAGGCCGGGATTTCTCAACTTGTGCGAGAATTCTGGCCCGCGACATTTTGTGCTGCGCGAAACCTGCGGTAGGGTGCTTTGCAACTTGCAAACCCCGGCCGGGCACTTCCGGCCACCCGCAGGCGATGCGAAACGACCCGATGGGCCGGATGGACCCGATCACAGAGCGCGACCGAAAGGACCTGCCCCGTCCCGCCGCGGCCGGGCCCGACCCGCGGGCAAGCCTGCTGGCGCACGACCTGCGCGCGGCGGTGTCGGACATCATCGGGGGCATCCGCCTGATCGACATGACCGCGCTCGAGCCGGAGGCGCGCGTGCAGCTGGAACGCATCCGCGCCGCGGGCGAGACGCTGGCCCGCCTGATGGAGGAGGGCCTGTCGCTGATCGGCGGCGAGCCGGCGCAGCCGGCCGCCCATCCGGTCAACATCCAGCTCTCGCGCTTTCTCTATGACCTCGAGATGCGCTGGTCCGGCCGCGCCCGCGAGAAGGGGATCGACTTCCGCCTGGCGGTGACGCCGGAGGCGCCGCCTGTCGTCTGCCTGGACCGCACGGCGCTTGACCGCATCCTGACCAACATCCTGTCGAATGCGGTGAAGTTCACCGATGCGGGGGCGGTCGAGCTGGTCGTCGAGCGCACCCCGGACGGCGCGCTGCGCTTCGTCGTCTCGGACAGGGGGCCGGGATTCTCGGCCGCCGCGCTGGAGCGTCTGTTCGAATACGAGGGCCGGCCGGACGGCGCGCCCAAGCCCGGCACGGGGCTGGGAATGCACATCTCGAAGGAGCTGTCCCAGCGCATCGGCGGGCGGATCTTCGTGGAGAACCGGGCCGGGGGCGGCGCGGAGGTGACGCTGGAACTGCCGGGGCGGAGCTGGGCCGTCTCGGCGCCGGACGTGCGGGCCGAGCTGCCCGACCTGAGCCGCGTCAAGGTCCTGGTGGCCGACGACACGCCGACGAACCAGGCCGTCATCGGCCACATGCTGACCCGGATGGGGGCGGAGTTCGAATTCGCCGACGACGGCGTGGAGGCGCTGCACTGGCTGGAACGCGAGGAGTTCGACATCGCCCTCATCGACATCGAGATGCCGCGCCTTTCGGGGATCGACGTGATCCGGGCCGTGCGCGCGACCGGCCGGACCCATGCGCGGATGCCGATCATCGCCGTCACCGCCTATGTCCTGCGCGACGACCGCGAGAAGATCTATGCGGCCGGGGCCGACGCTATGCTGGCCAAGCCCCTGCCCGGAATCGAGATGTTCGGGATGGCGATCGCTGCGGCGCTGGCGCGGCGCGAGGCGGTGAACGGGGCCGACGCGGCTGCGGCCGCGGGGCGGGCGGAGGGGGGGGCGGCGGCGGCGGCCCCGGCGGGCGGCGGCGAGGCGGGGCGGATCGACCGCAAGAAGTTCGACCACCTGCTCGACATCGCCGGACCGGAGGCGGCGCGCGAGCTGCTGGAGCGGCTGTCGGCCGACCTGCGGCGGGTGCGGGCGAACCTTGAGGCCGCGCTGGCCGAGGACAACCGCACCACGATCCGCGCCGAGACCCATGTGCTGATCGCGCTGGCCGGCGCGGTTGGCGCAGATGCGCTTCAAGCCATGGCCGAGCGGCTGAACCTGTCGGCGCACCGCGAGCACGACGCGGCGCGCGGGGCGGTCGGCGCCGAGGCCCTGGCGGGGATCGACGCGCTGATCGCCTTCGTCGCCGCCGAGGCCGGCCGGGCGGGGCTGCCGGCATGACGGAGAGGCCAGAAGGCATCCGCAGGGCCGCACCGCGCCCCCCCCTGGCGGCCGAACCGCGCAACACGATCCTGCTGGTCGAGGACACGCCCTCGCTGCAGATCGTCTACGAGACGGTGCTGCGCTCGGCCGGGCACAGGGTGCGCACGGCCGGGACCGCCGCCGAGGGGCTGGCGGCCTTCCGCCACGACCGGCCGCGGGTCGTCGTGCTGGATCTCGTGCTGCCCGACCGCGACGGGCTGGACCTGATGCGCGAGATCCTTGCCATCGGGCCGGGCACGGCGGTGATCGTCATCACCGCCAACGGATCGATCAACAAGGCGGTGGCGGCGATGCGGGCGGGGGCGCACGAGTTCCTCGTCAAGCCCTTCGACGAGGGGCGCTTCCTGGCCGCCGTCGGCAACGCCCTGGCAAGCACCGCGGGCCGGCCCGGGGAGGAGCGCGCCACCGGCGCCCCGCCGGGCGACTTCATCGGCACCTCGCCCGCCATGGAGGCGGTCTATGCCCGCATCCGCTCGGTGGCGCGGTCGATGGCGACCGTCTTCATCACCGGCGAGAGCGGCACGGGAAAGGAACTGTGCGCCCAGGCGATCCACGACCTGTCGCCGCGCGCCCGCGCGCCCTTCGTCGCGCTCAACTGCGGGGCGATCCCCGGCGAGCTTCTGGAGAGCGAGGTCTTCGGCCATCTCAAGGGGTCCTTCACCGGGGCGATCGCCGACAAGCCCGGCGCCGCCGCGGCGGCCGACGGGGGGACGCTGTTCCTGGACGAGATCTGCGAGCTTGACCTGAACCTGCAGACCAAGCTCCTGCGGTTCCTGCAGACCTCGACGATCCAGCCGGTCGGCGCCGCGCGCCCGCGGAAGGTGAACGTGCGCATCCTCTGCGCGACCAACCGCGACCCGGTGGAGGCGGTGCGCAGCGGGCGCTTCCGCGAGGATCTCTTCTACCGGCTGCATGTCGTGCCCATCCACATGCCGCCGCTGCGCGACCGCGGCACCGACGTGCTGGCCATCGCCGCCGCGGCGCTGGCGCGCTTTGCCGGCGAGGAGGGCCGCAGCTTCTCCGGCCTGTCGGAGGAGGTGAAGGACGCCTTCCTGCGGGCGCCCTGGCCGGGCAACGTGCGCCAGCTCCTGAACGTGCTGCGCAACGTCGTGGTGCTGAACGAGGGGCCCATGGTGACGGCGGCAATGCTGCCGGTGGGCCTGGCCGACCTGCCCGATGGAGCCGCCGCGGCGCCGGCCGCCGCCCCCGCGCCGGGCCGCCAGCGGCCCTCTCCTGCCCCGGCCCTCGAGGGCCTGATCGGCCGCACCCTGGCCGAGATCGAGCGCATCGTCATCGAGGAGACGATCCAGCGGGCCGGCGGGTCGGTGCCGAAGGCAGCCCGCATCCTCGACGTCGCCCCCTCGACGCTCTACCGCAAGATCGAGGCCTGGGAGGCCCGGGGGCCGGCGGCGGCGGCAGGGAAAGGCGGCGGCGGCGTGCTTACTCGAACTGCTCGCGGGTGAGGCGTTCCTCGAGTCCGTGGCCGGGATCGAAGAGCAGCCTGTGGCGCACCCCGCGCCTGGTGCGCACCTCGACCGAGGCGACGTCGCGCACCGAGTTGCGGCTGTCGGCATCGGCCATCACGGGGCGCTTCTCGTGTTCGATCACGTCGAAGCGCACATGGGCGGACTTGGGCAGGATGGCGCCACGCCACCGCCGCGGCCGGAACGCCGCGACGGCGGTCAGCGCCAGCACGTCCGACCCGATGGGCAGGATCGGCCCGTGGGCAGAGTAGTTGTAGGCGGTCGAGCCCGCGGGCGTCGCGACGAGCGCCCCGTCGCAGACCAGCTCTTCCATGCGCACGGTGCCGTCCACCGTGATCCGCAGCTTGGCCGCCTGGGGGCCGGCGCGCAGGAGCGAGACCTCGTTGATGGCGAGCGCCTCGGTCACCCGGCCGTCGGCGGCCGTCGCCCGCATGACGAGCGGATTGAGCACGGTTTCCTCGGCCGCGGCGATGCGGGCGGGCAGGCCCTCCTCGGCATATTCGTTCATCAGGAAGCCGACCGTGCCGCAGTTCATGCCGTAGACGGGCAGGTCGAGGTCCTCGATCTGGTGGAGCGTCTGGAGCATGAATCCGTCGCCGCCGAGGGCCACCACCGTGGCGGCGGCCTCGAGCGGGGCGTCGCCGTAGCGCGCGACCAGCGCCGCGCGGGCCTGGCGGGCGGGCGCGGCGTCGCTGGCGAGGAAGGCGATGGGCGGCGTGGCGGCCATGGCGGTTCAGGTTGCGGACCGGGCGCAGTGTTCGGCCGGGATCGCGGGCAAGGCAAGCCCAAAGCGCCCGGCGCGGGCGGCCGATTTCGCGCCGGCGGGCGGAATTGTCGCAAATGGCGCTTTGCGCCCGCACGATCCGGCACTAGATACGCCGCCAGCGCCCAGAAGGAGGAAGGACAGCCGCCATGAATGCCGTGCACCGCGACCCCGGGTTCTTCACCGAACCGCTGTCCAGCCGGGACCCCGAACTCTTCGCCGCGATCACCGCCGAGCTTGGCCGCCAGCGCGACGAGATCGAGCTCATCGCGTCCGAGAACATCGTCTCGAAGGCGGTGCTCGAGGCGCAGGGCAGCGTGATGACGAACAAGTATGCCGAGGGCTACCCGGGCAAGCGCTACTACGGCGGCTGCCAGTTCGTCGACGTGGCCGAGACGCTGGCGATCGAGCGGGCGAAGAAGCTCTTCGACGCGGGCTTCGCCAACGTCCAGCCCAATTCGGGCAGCCAGATGAACCAGGCGGTGTTCCTGGCGCTCCTGCAGCCCGGCGACACGTTCATGGGGCTCGACCTCAACTCGGGCGGGCACCTCACCCACGGCTCGCCCGTCAACATGTCGGGCAAGTGGTTCAACGTCGCCTCCTACGGGGTGAGGAAGCAGGACCACAGGCTGGACATGGACCAGGTGCGCGAGACCGCGCGGAAGGAAAGGCCGAAGCTGATCATCGCCGGCGGCACCGCCTATTCGCGCATCTGGGACTGGGCGGCCTTCCGCGAGATCGCCGACGAGGTGGGCGCCTACCTGATGGTGGACATGGCCCATATCGCGGGCCTCGTCGCGGGGGGCGTGCATCCCTCGCCCTTGCCGCACGCCCATGTCGTGACCTCGACCACGCACAAGAGCCTGCGCGGGCCCCGCGGCGGGCTGATCCTGACGAACCACGAGGAGATCGCAAAGAAGGTCAACTCGGCCGTCTTCCCGGGCCTCCAGGGCGGCCCGCTCATGCACGTCATCGCCGCCAAGGCCGTGGCCTTCGGCGAGGCGCTGCGCCCCGAGTTCAGGGCCTATGCCGCGCAGGTCGTCAGGAACGCGCAGGCGATGGCGGACGAGCTGATGAAGGGCGGCATCGACATCGTGTCGGGCGGCACCGACAACCACCTGATGCTGGCCGACCTCAGGCCGAAGAAGGTGACCGGCAAGGCCACCGAGGCGGCGCTTGGCCGCGCCCACATCACCTGCAACAAGAACGGCGTGCCCTTCGACCCCGAGAAGCCCTTCGTCACCTCGGGCATCCGCCTCGGCACGCCGGCCGGCACGACGCGCGGCTTCGCCGAGGCGGAGTTCCGCCAGATCGCGCGTCTGATCGTCGCGGTGACGGACGGACTGGCCGCCCATGGCGAGGACGGCAATGCCGGGGTCGAGGCGCAGGTGCGGGCGGAGGTGGCGGCCCTGTGCGCGCGCTTCCCGCTCTATCCGGGGATGTGACGCCCGGCCCTGCCGGCAGGGCGGGGCAAGAGCCTTGCAAGGCTCTTGCCAAATCCCTTGCAAGGGATTTGGCGCCCGGCGCCCGGCAGGGCGCCGTCTCAGACGTAGCCGCGCCAGACGAGGACGGTGATGACGAGCGCCGTCGTCACGACCACGGCCGTGGCCACGCGCGTCAGGACGTCGAGGACGAAGGACCGCCGGCGTTCGGCCGCCCCGAGCGGCCTGAGATGGCGGATGCAGATGTCGTAGGCCTCGGCCAGGCGCGCATGGTCGAGGCGGGCCACTAAGCGGGGCTGCGTCGCCCCCGCCTCGGCCGCGGCCAGCACTTCGGCCGCCGCCCTGACGCGGCGTGGCAGGGCGCGCCCGCCGCGCGCCAGCCTGTCCGCCAGGCTGCGGCCGCGCAGGCCGAGCCGGTCCTCCATCAGCTCGCCGACGCGGGCGGCCATCTGCTGCACCGAACCAGCACCCATCGCTTCCCCCCGAAAGCGCAAACTCGCACGCAAGCGAGTGTAACGCCCTGAAATCGCAGGCGCAACGGCGCTGGTGCCCGACCGGCCGATCCGCTACCAATGGGGCCATGCTGAAGCGGATTGCACAAGGAGAGCGAACGGCGGCGACGCCGGTGCTGATCGTCCACGGGCTTTTCGGCTCGGCCCGCAACTGGGGGGCGATCCAGAAGCGCCTGGCCGGGCGTGGCCGGGTCGTGGCCGTCGACATGCGCAATCACGGCGACAGCCCCTGGACGGCGAGCCACACCTATCCCGAGATGGCGGCCGACCTTGCCGAGGTGATCCGCGACGAGGGCGGGCCGATGGACGTGATCGGCCATTCGATGGGCGGAAAGGCGGCGATGGCGCTGGCGCTGACCGAGCCGGCGCTGGTCCGCCGGCTGGTCGTGGCCGACATCGCCCCGGTCGCCTATGGCCACACGCAGCTGCCGCTGGTCGAGGCGATGCGCGCCCTCGACCCCGGCACGGTGGCCACCCGCGCCGAGGCCGACCGGCGGCTTGCCGTGATGGTGCCCGACGCGGCGACGCGGGCCTTCCTGCTGCAGTCGCTGGACCTGAAGGCGGAGCCGCATCGCTGGCGGCTGAACCTGCCGGTGCTTGCCGCCGCGATGCCCGACATCGTGGGGTTCCCCGAAATGGCGGGGGTCTTCGAGGGGCCGGTCCTGTTCCTGTCGGGCGGGACCTCGGGCTATGTCCGGCCCGAGCATCGCGACAGGATCAGGGCGCTGTTTCCGCGCGCGCGCTTCGCGCGGATCAAGGGCGCCGGGCACTGGCTGCATGCCGAGCGCCCCCGCGAGTTCGAGGAGACGGTGCGGGCCTTCCTGGCCTAGCCGGCCGGTTTCAGCATCCGGCCGATGAGCCCGTTCTTCAGCACGAAGTGGTTGTAGACCGCGCCGAGGACGTGCAGGCCGATGAAGACCCACAGCACGGCCTTGAGGAGCTCGTGCACGTCGCCGGCGGTGCGCACGTCGCCGTACCAGGCGACGAGGCCCGACAGCGGCATGAGCAGCATCAGCGCATAGAGCGCGACGTGGACGAGCTTCGCGATCAGCGCCTGGACCGGCGTCTCGCCGGTTGCCGGCCCCGGGGCGCCGCGCGACAGGCGCAGGACGAGGCGCCACAGGACGAGCGCGAGGATGAGCGAGCCCCCGACGATGTGCCCCCAGGCCATCGCGGTCATGCTGGCCGTGCCCGTCTGGACATAGCCGCGCCAGACCTCGGTCATCGAGTCGCCGAAGAGAAGCTGCAGCACGATCAGGACGCCGATCACCCAGTGCAGGGCGATCTGGGCGCGGGTATAGCCGGCAGGGTTCATGAGGACTTTCTCACCGAAGTTGCATGATGGACGCTGACTGAACGGATGTCACCACCGGTTCCGTCGCCCCGTCAAGTGGCGCCCTTCGGCGGGCCCGCCCTGTCAGCAGTCCAGTGCCATCCGCGCCTCGCCCGTGTCGCCCGGCATCCCGGTGCGGACCGAGCCCGGGCGGACGCGGCAGCCGGTGGCAGCCTCCACGGCCTGGATCATGAGCGGCGGCACCGCGAGGCGGCGCGCACGGGCGAGCGGGGTGAGCCGCACGACCTCGGCCCGGCTGCCGTCATGCCAGACGGCGAAGTCGATGCCGGAGAGGCGGACATCCCGGCGGGCGGCACCGAAGAATTCCGGCGCCGGCGAGGCGCAGGCAGCAAGCAGGACGAAGGCGGAGAGCGGGCGCCACATGGCCCCGATCCTGCCCCCGGCAGGGTTAACCGAAGCTGAACGCCGGCGCGGCCCGTTCCGCGCCGGACCGGCGCGTCAGTTCGGCGCCTTGTAGGCCTTGGCAAGCGCCCCGGCCGCCTTCTGGGCGGCGGTGAATTCCTTGGCGGTGAAGGCCTGGACCGTCCTGAGGCCCGTCACCGCGCCCGAGGCGCCGGCGGCGATCAGGGCCGCGAGCAGGCCGTTCAGGTCATCGGCCTCGGCGATCATCAGGAAGTCGGTGTCGCCCGTCGTGAGGTAGAAGTCGACGAGCCGGCCGCCCGACGCCTTGACCAGCGCGCCGGTCGCGGCGGCGCGGTCCGACGGCTTGGCGATCATGCCGCGCATCGCTTCGGCGGTGTAGCTTCCGGTGATGATGAAACGAGCCATGGTGCCCCCCAGGCGGCGGGACCGGCCGGCGGCCCCGTGCCGCAGGCCGACCGGCCGCGGGCACGAGCCTAGCACGCGGCCCGGCCCCGCGGCAGCGCCTTTCGGCGGCGTCAGTTCCAGAACCTGACCTTCCGCGCGAGGCCCGCGGCGCTGGAGCCGATGGAGCTGGCCGCGGAGAAGCCGAACCCGCCGGAGGACTTGAACGAGCCCCCGCCCCCGCCGACCATCATCGAGCCGAGCCAGACCGCGAGACCGATGCAAAGCACGAAGAGCCACTTGACCATGAGGCGCCTCATCCGCAACCGCGGCGCGGCTTCTACACCCGGAATCGGGCGACAGTTTGACGCCCCCCAGGGCCGGGACAGGGGGTGTCCCACGATGGGACACCCCCTTCGCCCGTTCGGAATCAACGGGTTGCATTTTCCCGTTAACGATCCGTTCAGACATGTCCGCCGCCGGGCAGGGCCGGAAGGGGCCGCGCAGAGGCGCGGACCGGCCGCGCCGCGCCGGGCCTGTCTCTTATACACATC
>JAOADN010000056.1 GCA_026417295.1 Paracoccaceae bacterium | reverse complement strand
CAGCGTCAGATGTGTATAAGAGACAGGGTCTGGGCGATGGGGCGCCCGAACTGCCGTCGGTCGAGGCCATACCGCCGCGCGGCATGGAAGCAGGCCTCGGCCGCGCCCATGACGCCCCAGGAAATGCCGTAGCGCGCGCGGTTGAGGCAGCCGAAGGGGCCCTTGAGGCCCTCGACGCCCGGCAGGAGCGCGTCCTCGCCCACCTCCACGTCCTGCATCACGACCTCTCCGGTGATCGAGGCGCGCAACGAAAGCTTGCCGCCGATCTTCGGCGCCGAAAGGCCCTTCATGCCCTTTTCCAGCACGAAGCCCCGGATCTTGTCGCCATGCGCCTCGGACCTGGCCCAGACGACGAAGACATCGGCGATCGGCGCGTTCGAGATCCACATCTTCGATCCGTTCAGCACGTAGCCGCCCGCCGTCTTCCGCGCGACGGTCTTCATGCCCGCGGGGTCCGATCCGGCCTCGGGCTCGGTCAGGCCGAAGCAGCCGATCCATTCGCCGCTGGCAAGCTTCGGCAGGTATTTCTTCCGCTGGGCCTCGGTGCCGTAGGCGTAGATCGGGTACATCACCAGCGAGGACTGCACCGACATCATGCTGCGATAGCCCGAATCGACCCGCTCGACCTCGCGCGCGATGAGGCCATAGGCGACGTAGGAGGCGCCAAGACCGCCGTATTCCTCGGGGATCGTCACGCCGAGAAGCCCCATCCCGCCCATCTCGGCGAAGATCGCGGGATCGGTCGCTTCGTCCCGGAAGGCGGCGACGACGCGGGGTTGCAGGCGCTCCGCGGCATAGGCCCTGGCGGCATCGCGCAGCATCCGTTCATCCTCGGACAGCTGCGCGTCGAGGCGGAAGGGGTCTTCCCAGTCGAAGCGGGAAAGATCGGGCGCATCCTTGGCCTTGAGCTTGGGCATCTCGTTCATCGGGGACTCCCTTCGCGGTGGACTGGCATGATATGCCTGTCAAAACGGCCGCAAAACTGCTAATTGCGTGGCATCACATGCATGGAATGCATATGGCTCTGCCGCGCCGCTACCTTCCTTCGATGAGCCTTCTGGTCGCCTTCGAGGCGGTCTGCCGGACGGGGAGCGCGGCGGCCGCGGCGCGCGAGCTTGCGCTGACGCAGGGCACGGTCAGCCGGCTTGTCCGCGCGCTCGAGGACCAGCTCGGCACGGCGCTCTTCCGGCGCGAGAGGAAGCGGCTGATCCCGACCGAGGCGGCACGGGCCTATGCGGCCGAGGTGGCCCGCGCCATCGACATCGTCGGCCGCGCGAGCGTGGCCCTTGCCTCGGCGCCGGGCTCGGGGGTCCTCAACCTTGCCATCCTGCCCACCTTCGGCACGCACTGGCTCGCGCCGCGGCTCGGGCGGTTCCTCAGCGCCAATCCGGGCGTGACGGTGAACCTCTCGACCCGGCTTCGTCCCTTCGACTTCCTGGCCGAGGGCTTCGATGCGGCGATCCATTTCGGCCGTCCCGACTGGCCGGGGGCCGGCCATCTCATGCTTTTCGACGAACGCCTCGTGGCCTGCGCAGCGCCCTCGCTCGCGAAGGACATGCAGCTGAAGGCGCCGGCCGACGTGGCCCGGGCGCCGCTTCTTGCGCTCGAGACGCGGCCGGGCGGGTGGCGCGGCTTCTTCCGCCACCACGGCATCGCCGGCGAGCCGCAGAGGGGCATGGTCTTCGACCAGTTCGCCACCATGATGCAGGCGGCGATCCACGGGCTTGGCGTGGCGCTCCTGCCCGAATTCCTGGCCGAGGAGGCGATCGCGGACGGCCGGCTGATCGCGCTGAGCCCGGCTGCGGCGACGGGGCAGGGGAGCTATCACCTCGTCTGGCCGACGGCCCGCGCCGACTGGCCGCCGCTCGCGGCCTTCCGCGACTGGATCGCGGGTGAGGCCGCAGGGGCGGGCGACTAGAACAGGGAGCGCCGGCCGGCCACGGCCCTTCCGCCCCGGGGGCGGCCGTCTCAGGCCGGGCGGAAGTGCTTGCTGAGCTTCAGCCCCTGGCCCTGGTAGTTCGAGGCGATGCCCGCACCGTAGAGCCGTTCGGGAACCTCGCACATCCGCTCGAAGACGAGCCGCCCGACGATCTGCCCGTGTTCGAGCACGAAGGGCGCCTCGTGGCAGCGCACCTCGAGGACCCCGCGCGAGCCGTGCCCCCCAGCGCCGGCCCAGCCGAAACCTGGGTCGAAGAACCCGGCATAATGGACGCGGAACTCGCCAACCATGGCGAGGTAGGGCGCCATCTCTGCGGCATGGGTCGGCGGAACCGAGACGGATTCGCGGCTGACGAGGATGTAGAACGCGCCCGGGTCGAGGATCACGCGGCCCTCGGGGGTGCGGATCTCTTCCCAGAACTCGGCCGGATCGTAGGCGCCGATCCGGTCGAGATCGACGACGCCGGTATGCGGCTTGGCCCGGTAGCCGGCGAGGCCCTGTCCCGCGGGGCGGAGATCGACCGAAAAGCCGAGGCCGCCGCCGATCACGGCCTCGCCTGAGACAAGAGGCGTCAGGCGGTGAAGGGCCGCAAGCGCCGCATCGTCGAGCGGCGCCTCGCCGCGGCGGAAGCGGATCTGGTTCAGCCGCATGCCGGGTCTGACGAGGACCGAGAAGGAGCGGGGGCAGATCTCGGCATAGAGCTGGCCCTCGTAACCCGCAGGCACGCGGTCGAACTCGGTCCCGCCATCCGTGATGGTGCGGGTCAGCAGGTCGAGCCGGCCCGTCGAGCTTTTCGCATTGGCCGCCGCCGAGACATCCGCCGGAAGGGCGAGACGCTCTGCCAGCGGCACGACATAGACGCAGCCCTTCTCGAGGACGGCACCGGCCGAGAGATCGACCTCGTGCATCGTGAATTCGCCCAGCCGGTCCGCGACCGCGCGTCCGGCGCCGGGCAGGAACGAGGCCCTGACGCGATAGGCCGTCCGGCCGAGGCGGAGATCGAGGCTGGCGGGCTGGACCTGCGCGCTGTCCAGCGGAGAGGCAGAGGCGATCCGCCCCTCTGCCGCCAACATGCGGATCTGCCGGTCCGACAGGACGCCTGCGCCCATGCGGGAACTTCCCCTCCATTGCACGAACGCCCGCCCCTCGGGGGGGCGGGCGTTTCGGATTGGTCGGGCCGGAGAGATTCGAACTCTCGACCTCCCGCCCCCCAGACGGACGCGCTAACCAGGCTGCGCTACGGCCCGACACGGCCGCCCGTATAGGACGAAGCCGCAGGCAGGGGCAAGCCGCAAATGCCGCCCGCGACCCCGTGCTTCAGCTGTCGGCGACGCGGTTGCGCAGCGCCTCGAGCCGGCGGAAGATGGCGGCGAGCTCGTCGCGTTTCTCGCCGGCGCGCAGCGCGTCCATCGCCCGCAGCAGCGAGGCGGCAGGATAGGCGGCCCGGCCGGGGGTGGCATCTTCCCGGACAGGCGCCGGCTGATCGGGCGCGGAATCCTGCATCGGGGCGGGGCCGGGCATAGGGGCGGCGGCGGCGACGCCCACGGCAGGCCGGGCCGGAGCCTCGTCCGGCGGTGCCTGGGGCGCGGGCGCGGGCGCCACGGCCTCGTCCTGCGGCGCGCTGGCGAGCGAAGGGGGCGCGGCCTCGCGGGCGCCGGGCGCGTCGGCCGCCGCATCGGATCCGCCCCCCGGGCGGGGCAGGTCCGACAGCGAGGCAACATGCCTGACGCCCTTTTCGCGCAGGATCTTCTGCACGCCGCGGATCGTCAGCCCGTCCTCGTGCAACAGCTTGCGGATGCCCGCGATGAGGGCGATGTCCTCGGGCCGGTAGTAGCGGCGCCCACCGGCCCGCTTGACCGGCCTGATCTGCGAAAACCGGCTCTCCCAGAAGCGCAGGACATGGGCGGGGGTATCGAGCGCGGCCGAGACCTCGCTTATCGTCCGGAAGGCTTCGGCGGACTTGGTCATCGCCGGCCCGGTCACCTGCGGTTTCCGGCCGCCACGCGTTCCTTCATGAGGTGGGAGGGCCGGAAGGTCAGCACACGGCGCGGATGGATAGGCACCTCGTCGCCCGTCTTCGGATTGCGGCCGACGCGCGCGGCCTTGGACCGCACGGAGAACGTGCCGAAGGACGAGATCTTCACCGTCTCGCCGCGGACAAGGGCATCGGAAAGGTGCTGGAGCACGGATTCGACCAGCGTCGCGGATTCGTTCCTGGACAGTCCCACCGCCTGGAAAACGGCCTCGCTGAGATCCATGCGGGTCAAGGTCTTTTCGCTCATGCGTTCCCCCCGGAACAATGGCCCCTCGGGTGGCAGGATGGGGGCTAAGAAAACTTATGTCAATATCAAAGGGTTGTCCGGCTTGTTTCAGAAAGCGGCTGACGTTGCCGCCGGCTACCAGCGCAGGACGGCCGAGCCCCAGGCCAGTCCGCCGCCGATGGCTTCGGTCACGATGAGGTCGCCCTGCCTGATCTGGCCGCGTTCCTGGCCCACCGACATGGCGAGGGGAATGGAGGCGGCAGAGGTGTTGCCGTGGTCCTGGACGGTCAGGATGACGCGGTCGAGGGGCACCTGCATCCGTTCGGCCGTGGCCTCGATGATGCGCAGGTTGGCCTGGTGCGGAATCAGCCAGTCGACATCGCCGCCGGTCAGTCCGGCCCTGGAGAGCGAGGCATGGGCCGTCTCGGCGAGCTTGACCACGGCATGGCGGAACACGGCATTGCCCTGCATCCGCAGGTGGCCCGACCGTGCCGGTCGAGCCGGGGCCGCCATCGACATAGAGCAGGTCGCGGAAGGCCCCGTCGGAATGGAGGTCGGTGGCGAGGATTCCGCGATCCCCTGGGCCGCCGGTTCCTTCCTCGGCCTCGAGGACGACGGCCCCGGCGCCGTCGCCGAACAGGACGCAGGTCGAGCGGTCCGTCCAGTCGAGGATGCGGCTGAAGGTCTCGGCCCCGACGAGCATGACGCGCCGCGCCTGACCCGAGACGATGAGGGCATTCGCGTTGGCAAGGGCGAAGACGAAGCCCGCGCAGACGGCCTGGATGTCGAAGGCGTAGCCGCCGCTCATCCCGATCCGGTTCTGGATCATCGTCGCCACGGAGGGAAAGGTCAGGTCCGGTGTCGATGTCGCGACGATCAGGGCGTCCAGCGATCCGGCATCCATCCCGGCGTTGCGCAGGGCCTCGACCGCGGCGCGGGCACCGAGGTCGGAGGTCGTCTGGCCCTCGGCGGCGAAATGCCGCTTCTCGATTCCGGTCCGGGTGCGGATCCATTCGTCGGATGTCTCGAGGCGCGCCTCGAATTCCGCATTCGGCACCACGCGTTCGGGCAGATAATGCCCGACGCCCCGCACCACCGCCCGGATCGTCATTCGGTTGCCCCGTTCCTGTGCCCTGCCTCGCCGCCATCCTGCCCCGCCGGCATGGCCTGCGCAATCCGTGCCGCCACCCGCGCGGTGAAATCGGCGCGTGCGAGTTGCGCTGCCAGCGAGACGGCCGCAGTGACGCCGGTCTCGTCCGCGGCACCGTGCGACTTGATGACGGTTCCGTTGAGCCCGAGGAACACTCCGCCGTTCACCCGCCGCGGATCGATGCGCCGTTGCAGGCGCTTGAGCGAGTTCATCGCCAGGAGCGCGGCAAAGCGCGACATGAGGCCGGCATTGAAGGCGTCCCTGAGGAAATCCCCCACGAGCTTGGCCGTGCCCTCGCCGGTCTTCAGGGCGATGTTGCCGGTGAAGCCATCGGTGACGATGACATGGATGTCGGCCGAAGGGAGGTCGCCGCCCTCGATGAAGCCGGCAAAGTCGAAGGAGGCGCCTGCGGCGGCGGCCGAGATCAGCTCGTGCGCCTCCTTCAGGCCGGCGCGGCCCTTGTGCTCTTCGGTCCCGACGTTGAGGATCCCGACCCGGGGCCGCCTGATGCCGAGGCCGTTGCGCGCATAGGCAACGCCCATCAGCGCGTACTGGAGCAGGTCCTCGGCCTCGGCCCGTATGTCGGCCCCGACATCGAGCATGACGTTGAAGCCGTGCGGCCCGCGGGACGGCCAGAGACAGGCGATCGCCGGGCGGTTGACGCCCGGCAGCCGCCGCAGTCGCAGCATCGACACCGCCATGAGCGCGCCGGTATTGCCGCAGGAGACGGCGGCCTTCGCCTCGCCCTCGCGCACCGAGTCGATGGCCGCCCACATCGACGTGCCCTGGCCGTTGCGCATGACATGGCTCGGCTTGTCGGTCATGCGCACGACCCCCTCGACATCGCGCAGGTCGACGCGCGGAGCGAGGGTCGGGCGCCGGGCAAGCAGGGGCGCGAGTTCGGCGCTCGGGCCGTGGACGATGAACCGGACGGAGGGGTCCTTCTCGGCCACGCCGGCAAGGCCCGCGATCACGGCCGAGGGGCCGTTGTCGCCGCCCATGGCGTCGACCGAAATGACAACGGGACCCGAGGGCCCCGCTGAGCGACTGTCCGGATCGGGATCGTGAGGCTGCGCCATGGACTTGCGGCCGGCGCGACGCGGCCTAGGCCGCGTCGTCGTCGATCTCGGCGCCGGCCGACCGCGCGATCACCTCGCGGCCGTCATAATGGCCGCAGGCGGCGCAGACGTGATGCGGGCGTTTCAGCTCGCCGCAGTTCGGGCATTCATTGGGGTTCGATGCGACCAGCGCGTCATGGGCGCGACGCATGTCGCGGCGGGACCGCGTGGTGCGGTTCTGGGGAACAGCCATGTCTCAACCTCGGGCAGTCGGGGTCAAGACCCCGGATTTCCAGGCAGGCGGCCGGTCCTTGCGAAGATGCAGCGAAGGCGCGCCCCTTCTGTGCGAGCGCCGGAAAATACTGAGATTCGGCGCCCGCGCAAGCCCCATTCTGGAGGGGCCGCAGGTCTAGCCCTTCGGACGGTCGGGGCCGCCCAGCATGGCCCCGAGGCCGGCGAAGGGGCGCCGGTTCCCGGCATCGTCGGCCGCCCCTGCCTGCGCCGCCGGTTCCGCCGCGTCGGGCGAACGGGGATAGAGGGGCAGGGCGAGGTCGAGCGCCTCGGTCATGACGGCCAGGAGATCGATGGTCCGCGGCAGGGGTTCGATCGTATCGTCGGCCGGCATTTCGGTTTCGGCCTCGACCGGTTCCTGCAGGCCGGCGACGTAGCGGCGCGACACCCGTTCGTCGATGCGGGTGACGACCGGCGCGAGGGTCACGACGCAGGGTTGCGTGACGCTGGCCGTCAGGTGGCCCTCGAGAGCCCAGTCCAGACGGTCCGCCGGCGACAATGTGCCGCTGAACCGCAGGCCGGACAGCGCGCTCAGCCCGAGCCGGGCGGCGAGCGCCGCCGTGGCCGGCGCGTCGGGCCGGATGTCGAAGGCGGCCGGCCGGCGCGGCAGGCGGCCGGTGTCCAGTCTGGTGCCGGAATGCGGGTCCTTCACGTCGGGCTGGTCACTCTGCCGGAGGTGCCGCGGGGTGGCCGGGCGGAACGCCGCTTGAAGCGGCAGCCCGGCATGATGTAAGCCGAATACGAGGCGAGCGCCGTTCAGGCAAGAGGGTGGAATGAAGAGGGTGCGTGCGCAACTGGTCGGTGCGGCCCTTTCGATCCTGTTCGCGATCGCTGCCTGCGCGCCGATCTACCGCGATCACGGCTATGTGCCGGCCGAGAACGACCTGAAGAAGGTGGTCGTCGGGCAATCGACGCGGGAGGATGTGGCCGACCTTGTCGGACGGCCGAGTTCGACCGGGCTTCTGGCGGGGTCCGGCTGGTACTATGTGCAGAGCCGGTTCGTCCAGAAGGGCGGGCGCGCGCCGGTCGAGATCGACCGCGAGGTCGTCGCGATCACCTTCGACGAGAAGGGCGTTGTCGAGAATGTCGAGCGCTTCGGGCTGGAGAAGGGCCAGGTCGTCGTGCTGCAGCGCCGGGTGACGGACAGCAACATCAAGGGGATCGGGTTCCTCAAGCAGCTCTTCGGCAATATCGGCAACTTCACCGCCGACCAGTTCACCCAGTAGTCAGCCCGCCTTCGGCCGGTGACTGAGCGCCACGCCGTTGATGCAGTAGCGCAGGCCCGTGGGCTTCGGCCCGTCGGGAAACACATGCCCCAGATGGGCGTCGCAGCGCGCGCAATGGACCTCGGTCCGGCGCATGAACCAGCTTCGGTCCTCGCTTTCGCCGACGGCCTCGGGCGTTACCGGCTGCCAGAAGCTCGGCCAGCCGGTGCCGGAATCGAACTTCTGGGCGGCATCGAAGAGCGGGGCGCCGCAGCAGACGCAGTGATACATCGCCGGTCCCGCGGGAAAGTCGTCATGGGTGAAGGCGCGTTCCGTCCCGTGCTGGCGCGTCACCTTGTAGGCGAGGTCGGACAGCTGCGTGCGCCACTCGGCATCGCTCTTCTGAACCTTTCCGGTCACGCCTGGCCTCCTTCTGCGGGGAGCAGGGCTTGATCCGGCCCTGCGCGGCGAAGATAGGTGAAGCCGGGGCCGGGGCCAAGGCGCCCGGGCCAGGGGATCAGGAAGGCGTGAAGATGCAGCTTGCCGCCGGCAGCGGTGGGTTCCGGGTCCGCGAGGCGAGGACGGCAGCGGACATCGAACGCGCGCTTGCCTTCCGCAGTGCGGTGTTCCGGCGCGGGGCGCCCGACCGCGACCGCTTCGACGCGCTTTGCCGCCATCTCATCGTCGAGGATGCGGGCAGCGGCGAAACAGTGGCCTGTCTGCGCCTGCGGGTCTTCGCCAGGTCCGGCGAGGTCGCCGACTGCTATGCGGGCACGGCCTACGACCTGTCGGCGCTGGCCACGTCGGGGCTGCGCGCCGCGGAACTCGGCCGACTTGCCATCGCGCAGGGACAGCCTGTGGCCGAGATCGCCCGCCTCGCCCTGGGCGCCGTCACGCGCCTTGTGGACGCGCTGGGCGTGGAACTCGTCTTCGGCTGCGTTTCGGTTGCGGGGATCGATCCGGTGCCTTTCGCCGCTTCGCTCGTGCAGAACCGGGTGCCGCTTGCCCCGCCGCACTGGGCGCCCGCGCCCCGGTCCCCGGAACGGCTCATGCTGGCCGGGCTGCCGGTGGGGACGCGCGCCATGGCGCTGCCGCCACTGCTGCGAACCTATCTGGCGATGGGTGCCCGCGTCGGCGATCACGTCGTCGTCGATCGCGATCTGGGAACGGTGCATGTCCTTGCCGGCCTGGAGACCGGCGAGGTTCCCGCCGCGCGGGCCGCATCGCTGCGCGCCCTTGCAGCCTTGCCGGAGACCGGGGATGGCGGGACCCGTGGTTGACCCGAGCGCCCGGCCGGGCTAGGCGGCGCGGGCCATGACGCGCGCACCCCTTGTCCAGCTTGCCGGCATATCCCTGACCTGGGGGGGCCATCCCCTGTTCGACGGACTCGACCTGGCGATCCAGCCCGGCGACCGCATTGCCCTGGTGGGGCGCAACGGATCCGGCAAGTCGACGCTGATGCGGCTGCTTGCCGGACAGGTCCAGCCGGATTCCGGAACGCGGACCCAGGCATCGGGCACGCGCATCGGCCTGATGGAGCAGGAGCCCGAACTTGCCGGCTTTGCGACCCTTGGCGACTATGCCGCAGGCGGGCTTGCCCCGGGCCAGGACTACCGGGTCGCGGCGGCCGTGGCCGGGCTGGACTTCGACCCCGCGACGCCTGTCGCGACCGCCTCGGGCGGCGAGAGACGGCGCGCGGCGCTGGCAAGGCTGCTGGCGGAGGCTCCGGACCTTCTGCTCATGGACGAGCCGACGAACCACCTCGACATCGCGGCGGTGGAATGGCTGGAATCCCAGCTCAGGGAAAGCGGGGCGGCGCTTGTGCTCGTCTCGCACGACCGGGCCTTCCTGCGGGCCCTTGCGCGCGCCGTCCTGTGGCTGGACCGCGGGCAGGTCAGGCGGCTGGACAGGGGATTCGATGCCTTCGAGGACTGGCGCGACTCCGTCTGGGCGGCCGAGGACGAGGCGCGCCACAAGCTGGACCGACGGATCGAGGCCGAGGCGAAATGGGCGGTCGAGGGGATCAGCGCGCGGCGCAGGCGCAACCAGGGGCGACTCAGGGCGCTGGCCGGCCTTCGTGCCGAACGGGCGGCGCAGGTCCGCCGCCAGGGCACCGCCGGGCTGGCGCTCGATCAGGGCAGGGTCTCGGGCCGCCTGGTCATCGAGGCGAAGGGGATCTCGAAGGCCTTCGGCGGGCGGACGGTCTTCCGGCCCTTCGACCTGACGATCCTGCGCGGCGACCGGGTGGCGGTCGTCGGGCCGAACGGGGCCGGCAAGACGACGCTGCTCAGGGTCCTGACCGGGGCTCTTGCTCCTGACACGGGAACGGTGCGACACGGCACCGGCCTCGAGCTCGCGCAGCTCGATCAGGACCGCGGAGAACTCGATCCCGGCACGAGTCTGCGGGAGGCGCTGGTCGGCGGCCCCGGCATGACGGTCGCCGGACGGGCCGATCAGGTCATGGTGCGGGGCAGGCCGCGGCATGTCCTTGCCTATCTGAAGGACTTCCTGTTCGACGAGGCGCGGGCGAGGGCCCCGGTCGGATCCCTTTCGGGCGGCGAGAGGGCGCGGCTCCTTCTGGCCAGGATCATGGCCAGGCCCTCGAACCTGCTTGTCCTCGACGAACCGACGAACGATCTGGACGTCGAGACGCTGGACCTGCTGCAGGAGGTCCTCGGCGAATACGAGGGAACGGTCCTGCTGGTCAGCCACGACCGCGACTTCATCGACCGCATCGCCACGATGACGCTTGCCTTCGAGGACGGGGGACGGGTCACTGCCTATCCGGGCGGCTGGTCCGACCATGTGGCGCAGCGCCCTGCGGGGCCCGCGGCGGCCGAGCTGCGCCGGGCGCGACCGGCGGCGGCCCCGGCCCCGGCCCCGGCAAGGCCGCAACGGCCGCCCGCGGCCGGCCTGACATTCACCGAGCGGCACAGGCTGGCGGCGCTGCCGGAGCTCATTGCCCGGCTCGAGGGCGAGATTGCCGCCCTTTCGGCCTTCCTCTCGGATGCCGAGGTCCATGTGAAGGCACCCGACAAGGCCCGCCGGGCCGCGGCGGGCCTGGCCGAACGCCAGGCCGCGCTGGACGCGGCCGAGGCCGAGTGGCTGACCCTCGAGGAGAAGGCGGCGGGTGGCTGAGCGGAGGGGCGGACGCGGGGCGACCACCGGACCGGTCGCCGCGCCCGCCCCCCCGGGGCGCATCACATCGCCGGCAGGAGCACCCTGTCGATGACGTGGATCACGCCGTTCGACTGGCGGACATCGGCGATCGTGACGGTGGCGACGTTGCCCTGGCCGTCCTCGATCATGACCTTGCCGTCCCTGGCCGTCGCGGTGAATTCGCAGCCGCCCACCGTCCTGATCGTGTGCCTGCCGCCATCATCGGCGATCATCGCCTGGATATCGGCGGCCAGCGCATCGGCCGCCACGACATGGCAGGTCAGGATCTTCGTCAGCATCGCCTTGTTCTCGGGCCTGAGCAGCGTCTCGACGGTGCCCGCGGGAAGCATGGCGAAGGCCTCGTCCGTCGGGGCGAAGACGGTGAAGGGGCCGGCCCCCCGGAGCGTCTCGACAAGGCCCGCGGCCTTGACCGCGGCAACAAGCGTCGTGTGATCCTTCGAGTTCATCGCGTTCTCGATGATGTCCTTCGTCTCGTACATCGGCGCGCCGCCGACCATCGGGTTGGCCGCGAGCGCAGGACCGACGGCGCCCAGGACCAGGGCGAGCGCAAGGGTGCCGGTGGCAAGTCTCATCATGTCATCTCCATCTGTCGCATGGCGGGACGGGGCCTGTTCCCCGTCCTCGTGCAGCAAGCTACGGAAGGGGACGGGGCAGAGTTGCACCGGGCGCAAGGATTTCCGCGACGGTCCGCCTTGACCGGAATCAAGGCCGGCACGGGCCTGATGGGCGCAGGTTGACGGACCGGAAGGGAAGGACAAGCGATGACCCACACGCCGCACGAACTGGCCGAGGAGTTTCCCGACAAGGTCGAGACGATCCACAGGCTGAAGATGACGGATGCGCATTTCGCGAGGCTCGCCGAGGAGTATCACGCGGTGAACCGGCTGATCCACCGGGCCGAGCAGAGGATCGACCTGATGAGCGAGGAGGAGGAGGAGCACCTGCGGCGCAGGCGTGCCCATCTGAAGGATCAGATCGCCCGCCACCTTGCCTGACGGCGGGTTCCGGGGGCTGCCTGCCCCCGGACCCCCGGGAGTACTTGGGCCAGGATGAAGGGGCCGGCCTGCCCTCAGCCACCGACCACGGCGGCGACGAGAACCGCCCCGGTCGGCTGGCCGGTGGGCGAGCCGCCGAGGGGTTCGTCGGACACGGCAAGGGTCGCGCCCGCGGGCAGGCCCGCGAGCCCGACGGCAAGTTCGCCCTCGCGCACCAGGCCAATCGGAACGGGTGCCTGCCCGGCCGGGATCAGCCAGAGCTGGTAGTCGCGGCCCGCTGCCGCTGGCGGGCCGGCGACGCGCGCGACCGTCAGGCGACCGGCCGCGGCGTCAAAGCTGGCGCGCATCACGAGTGGCCGGTCCTCGGCGCGGAGTTCGGCCACGACGACCGGGCCCCTGGCCACGGGCGGCAGGACGGCGAGGGCGACTGCGGCGGCAAGGGCGCCCCCCGCGAGGAGACCGAGCCAGAAGCGCAGGGAGGAACGGGCCGGGGCCGGGCGGGCGGAGACCGGGAAGAGGCGTGCCTCGGTACGCTCGAAGAGGCCGGGCGGGGGCGGGACCTCGGGGAAGGCGGCGTCGAGCGGGGACAGGAGCGCCGTCCAGTCCGCGACGCTGGCGGCGAATGCCGGATCAGACGCGATCATGCTTTCGGCGCGGGCGCGGTCGGCAGGCGGGAGCGTGCCGAGGACGTATTCGGCCGCGAGCCCCTCGCGGTCGTCCATCTCGGGGATGTCGCGGTCGGTGGTCATGACCCGAGGCAGTCCTTCAGGTACTGGAGGCCGCGACGGAGCCAGGACCTCATCGTGTTGAGCGGGACCGCGTGCCGGCGCGCGAGGTCCTCGTAGGACAGCCCGTCGAGGTAGGCGCCGCGCAGGGCTGCGGCCCGTGCGGGGTCAAGCCTGCCGAGGCAGTCGGCGATGCGCCGCGCCTCGCCTGCGGCCATGGCCTGCGCCTCGGCCCCCGGCGCGGCGTCGGGCAGGACGGCCAGCGCCTCGTCGCCGTCGGCGGCCGGCGGCCGGGCGCGCAGCCGGTCGATGGCATGGTTGCGCGCGATGGCGATGAGCCAGGTCATGCCGCGCGCGCGACCCGCATCGAAGCGGCGCGCATTCAGCCAGGCACGGGTCATCACCTCCTGCAAGGCATCCTCCGCCTCGGAACGGTCGTTGAGGATACGCAGCACGACGCCGAAGAGTTTCGCCGCGGCTGTGTCGTAAAGGGCGCGGAAGGCGGCGCGGTCGCCGCCGGCGATACGGCCGATCAGGTCTGCTACCGGATCCTCGCTCATCCGCGCCTGCGCCGCCGTCCCCCGCCTTCGCTGTCCGGCCCCGGCCGGACGTTGAAGCTTACCTCGGGCAGGGTAACGAGCGCGCGCAGGTTGGGGAAGGGATCGGTGGCGTGTGGGATGGCGTTGGCGGCGACGAAATGTTCCTGGAAGCGGGGTTCGATCGCCGTCTCGACCTTGTGGATGCGCCGCACGCCGGCCTCGATCGCGGCGCGGGAAGCCACGTTGAGCAGCGCGATGCGGGCGCCCGTTCCGGCGGCGTTCCCGGCGCTGAAGACCCTGTCGAGCGGCACGTCGGGGATCATTCCCAGCACGAGGGCGTGCCGGGGGCTGATATGCGCGCCGAAGGCGCCCGCGAGGACGACGCGGTCGACCCTGTCGGCGCCCATCTCGTCCATGAGCAGCCGTGCCCCGGCATAGAGGGCGGACTTGGCAAGCTGGATGGCCCGGATGTCACCCTGGGTCACGGTGATGACCGGGCCGTTGTCGGCCGACCCGTCGTGAAGCAGGTAGGCATGGGTCCGGCCCTCGGGGATGCAGCGCGGCGAGCCCGTCTGTTCGGCCGAGCCGATGAGGCCGCCGGCATCGAGCAGGCCGGCGAGACGCATCTCGGCGATGACCTCGATGATGCCCGAGCCGCAGATCCCGGTGACGCCGGTCGCGGCAGTGGCCGCGGCGAAGCCGGGATCGGTGGACCACAGGTCGCAGCCGATGACGCGGAAGCGCGGCTCCTTGGTCACGGGATCGATCTCGACCCGTTCGATGGCGCCGGGCGCGGCGCGCTGGCCGCTGCTGATCTGGGCGCCCTCGAAGGCGGGGCCGGTCGGGGAGGAGCAGGCGAGGACGCGGCTGCGGTTGCCGAGCAGGATCTCGGCATTGGTCCCGACATCGACAATCAGGACGAGGTCGTCGGACTTGTCGGGTTCCTCCGAGAGGGCGACGGCGGCGCAGTCGGCCCCGACATGGCCGGCGATCAGCGGCAGGACATAGACGCGCGCGGCCTCGCCGATCGAGACGAGGCCGAGATCGGCGGCGGCGAGGCTGAGCGATTCGCCGGTGGCCAGCGCGAAGGGCGCCTGGCCGAGTTCCACCGGGTCGATGCCGAGGAGCAGGTGGTGCATCACCGGATTCATGACGAAGGTGACCTCGAGGATGTGCCGGGGGTCGACCTTCGCCTCGTCGGCGATGGACCTGGCGAGACTGTCGATCGCCTCGCGTACCGCACGCGTCATCTCGGCAGCGCCGCCAGGGTTCATCATGGCGTAGGAGACACGGGACATCAGGTCCTCGCCGAACCGGATCTGCGGGTTCATGAGTCCCGAGGAGGCGAGGACTGCGCCGTCGGCAAGGTCGCAAAGATGCGCGGCGATCGTCGTCGACCCGAGGTCGATGGCGAGCCCGCAGATGCGTCCCTCGAAGAAGCCCGGCCAGAGCCCGGTGATGCGCGGCGGGCCGCGGTGTTCGCGGTGAACCGCTACGGTGACCTTCCAGTCGCCCTTTCGCAGGACCGGCTGCAGGTGACGCAGCAGGGGCAGGTCGATCTCGACCCCGTCGATCTGCCACTGCTGGCGAAGCGCGTCCCTGAGACGCTGGAGGTCGCCCGAGGGTTCGTGCATGTCGGGTTCGGCGACCTCGACGTAGAAGGTGCGCGTCGCCGGATCCATGGCGATGTCGCGCTGGGCGGCCGACTTGCGGATGACCTGGCGGTGGACCTGGCTTTCTGGCGGCACGTCGATGACGACATCGCGCAGGATCCGGGCCTGGCAACCCAGGCGGCGCCCCTCGATCAGGCCGCGGATCCGCTTGTAGCGGTCCTCGACGGCGTTCCATTCGCTCAGGGCATCGGCAGCCACGGTCAGGCCGTGCTTGGGAAATTCGCCGTAGCCCGGCGTGATCTGGCATTTCGAGCAGATGCCGCGGCCGCCGCAGACCGAGTCGAGATCGACGCCAAGCTGACGTGCCGCGGTGAGGACGGGCGTGCCTACGGCGAAGCGTCCGCGCTTGCCCGAAGGGGTGAAGATCACCAGGGCATCCCTTGTCGTCTCTGGCGTGCCGTCGGGCATGGTGTCCTGTCCTGTCGCTGCTGATGACGTTCTAGGCCCGCCGTCCGCCGGCGCAATGTCCGCTTGCGGCAGGTTCGGGTCCGGCGGCGTCAGATCGTCCCTCGGCCGGCCCCGTGAAGGGCGATGGCGCGCGAGCCGGCGATGGCGACAATGACCGGTCCGGCCGGCCACTGTGGCCGGGCCGGACCGCCCGGTCGGCTCCGGTTGCGCCCGATGTCACAATCCGCTTCACACTGCCGCGCGGCCTGTCTATGACCACGCGGCCCGGATGCGGGATGACCCCGTGCGCCCGAAGGAAGACCTGCGTGATTGAGATTTCGACGACCGCCGACCTCGAGGCCTTCTGCGCGACGGCCCGCGGCGGCCCCTACGTGACGCTCGATACCGAATTCCTGCGCGAGCGCACCTATTACGCCAAGCTCTGCCTCATCCAGATGGCGCTGCCGGGGAAGGACGGCCCGGCGGCGCTGATCGACCCGCTTGCGGGCGGATTGTCGCTGGAGCCGCTCTATGCGCTCTTCCGCGACCGGTCGGTCGTGAAGGTGTTCCACGCCGCCCGGCAGGACCTCGAGATCTTCTTCGTCGATGGCGGCGTCTTTCCCGAGCCGCTCTTCGACACGCAGGTGGCCGCCATGGTCTGCGGCTTCGGCGAGCAGGCCGGCTACGAGACCCTGGTGCGCAAGATCGCCCGCGAAGGGCTCGACAAGACCTCGCGCTTCACCGACTGGTCGCATCGGCCGCTCTCGGCCGCGCAGAAGGCCTATGCCCTGGCGGATGTGACGCACCTGCGCGTGATCTACGAATTCCTGGCCCGGGAACTGAAGCGCACCGGGCGCGAGAAATGGGTGGCCGAGGAACTGGCCCAGCTGACCGACCCCGAGACCTACATCACGCGCCCCGAGGAGGCCTGGCAGCGGATCAAGACGCGCACGACGTCCGGCCGGTTCCTGGCCGTCGTCCGCGAACTCGCCCGCTTCCGCGAGACCTATGCGCGTGACAGGAACGTGCCGCGTGCCAGGGTCTTCAAGGA
>JAOADN010000055.1 GCA_026417295.1 Paracoccaceae bacterium | reverse complement strand
CCGATGGACGCGACGCGGACGGAGCACGACTATCTGTGCCTGGTCGTCGAGACGGCGATCAAGGCGGGGGCGAGCACGATCAACATCCCCGACACGGTGGGCTATACCTACCCCTTCGAGAGCGCGCGGCTGATCCGCATGCTGAAGGAGCGCGTGCCGGGTGCCGACGAGGTGGTCTTTGCCACGCACTGCCACAACGACCTCGGCATGGCGACGGCCAATGCGCTGGCCGCAGTGGAGGCCGGCGCGCGCCAGGTCGAGTGCACGATCAACGGCCTTGGCGAACGGGCGGGCAACACCGCGCTGGAAGAGGTGGTGATGGCGCTGAAGGTCAGGAACGACATCCTGCCCTTCCGCACCGGGATCGACACGACGAAGATCATCAACATCTCGCGCCGGGTGGCCGCGGTCTCGGGCTTTCCGGTGCAGTTCAACAAGGCGATCGTGGGCAAGAACGCCTTCGCCCACGAGAGCGGCATCCATCAGGACGGGATGCTGAAGAACGCCGAGACCTTCGAGATCATGCGGCCGCAGGACATCGGGCTGAAGGAAACCAACCTGGTCATGGGCAAGCATTCGGGGCGGGCGGCCCTGCGCGCGAAGCTGCACGACCTGGGCTATGACCTGGCCGACAACCAGCTCAACGACGTGTTCGTGCGGTTCAAGGCGCTGGCCGACCGCAAGAAGGAGGTCTACGACGACGACCTGATCGCGCTGATGCGCGACACGGCAGCCGACAGCCCCGACCGGCTGCAGGTGAAGTTCCTGCGCGTGATCTGCGGCACCGAGGCGCCGCAGTCGGCCGACCTGATCCTGTCGGTGGACGGCGAGGAGCATCATGTCACGGCCCAGGGCGACGGCCCGGTGGACGCGGCCTTCAAGGCGGTGCGCATGGTCTTTCCGCACGAGGCGCGGCTGGAGCTTTACCAGGTGCATGCGGTGACGGAGGGCACCGACGCGCAGGCGACGGTCAGCGTGCGGCTGGAGGAGAACGGCCGGATCGTCACCGGCCAGTCGGCCGATACCGACACGGTGGTGGCCAGCACGCGGGCCTATGTCAATGCGCTGAACCGCCTGCTTGTCCGCCGCGAGAAGACGGCCGGCAGCGACCGCAAGGAGATCAACTACAAGGACGCGAGCTAGCCCCCGCCGGGGGCGTCGCCGTCGGGCAGCGTGGGCGGGGCGTCCCCGGGCGCGAACCGCCGGATCACGAGCCCCAGGGCGACGCCTGCGGCTATGGCCACCGTGAGATCGACGAGGACGGTCAGGGCGAGCGTGAGCAGGAGGAGCAGCCGCTCGGGCCAGGGCTCGCGGGCATGGGCGGCCCAGCGGTGCGGTTCGCTCATCGTGAAGGCGGTGACCATCAGCACGCCGGCAAGGGCGGGCATGGCGAGGTGGCCGGCCAGCGGGGCGGCCGTCATCATCAGCACGAGGATCGCGAGGGCGTGGACCATGCCGGCGACGGGCGTGCGGCCGCCGGCGCGCACGTTGGTGGCGGTGCGGGCGATGGCCCCCGTCGCCGGAAGGCCGCCGAAGAGCGACGAGGCGAGGTTGGCCACCCCCTGCGAGAGGAGTTCGGCATTGGGGCGGTGGCTGCCGCCGATCATGCGGTCTGCGACCATCGCCGAGAGGAGCGACTCGATCCCGGCGAGGAAGGCGATGGTGACCGCGGCGGGAAGCAGCGCGACAAGCGCATGCGGCGACAGGTCGGGCAGGGCCGGCGCCGGCAGCGCGGCCGGCAGCGCGCCGAAGCGGGAGCCGACGGTGTCGACGCCCGGCAGGACGGCGGCGAGGGCGGAGCCGATGGCGACGGCGGCGATCAGGCCCGGCCAGCGCGGCGCGATGCGGCGCAGCCAGAGGATGAGGACGATGGTCAGCGCGCCGACGAGGAAGGCCCGGGGGTCGACGGTGCCGCGCGCCGCCCAGAGCGCGGGAAGCCGGTGCAGGGCATCGGCCGGCTCGTGCGCGATCTCGAGACCGAGGAGGTCCCTGATCTGGCTGGTCGCGATGATGAGAGCGATGCCGATGGTGAAGCCGTTCACCACGGCCTCGGGAACGAAGCGCGACAGCCGCCCCGCGCGGAGCAGCGCGGCGAGGATCAGGATGAGCCCGGCCATGAAGGTGGCCGTCAGCAGCCCGCCGTAGCCATGCCCCGCGATGACCCCGGCGACGACGACGATGAAGGCGCCGGTCGGCCCGCCGATCTGCACCCGGCTGCCGCCGAGCGCCGAGATCAGGAAACCCGCGACGATGGCGGTCACGAGCCCCTGGGCGGGGGTCGCGCCCGAGGCGATGGCGATGGCGATGGACAGCGGCAGGGCGACGAGCGCGACGGTCAGACCGGCCAGGACATCGGCCGCCGCGGTGGGCGCGTCATAGGTGCGCAGGGTCGTCGCGAGCTTGGGGACGAGCATCGGGGGACCGGGCAGGGGACGGCGTGGCGAGGGAACGCCGGGATTCGGGAAAAGGCAGGGGCCCGGCGGGCGATTCACCGCCGATGTCCGGAATGTGAAACACGAATCCGTCAGCGGCCGCGCGGGGCCGCAGAAATGCGGTTCGCGAAGTGAAAGCGCCCCGGGCAGGGGCGCGGCCGGCGGCAGACCGCCGGAATTGACATTTTCCTGCATTCCTTCGCCCCTGCGCGGCGACATTGCCCGGGATTCCTTCACGGGCCGGACATCATTCGGGGCCTCCGCCGCACGTGCACGGGGAGGTGCGACCCGCCTTCATCGAACGCGGGCGGCCGAAGCCGGCGCAGCCGGCCTGCGGCGCCCTTTCCCTTGACATGCGCTGTCTCTATAAGCCACTCGCCCCCTCCGGCCGGAGTCGCGGGCCTGTGACGTTGAACATGCTGGGAATCGGATCATGGCGGGTTGGGGCGGACTGTTTTCGTCGGACATGGCGATCGACCTCGGGACGGCCAACACGCTGGTCTATGTCCGCGGCAAGGGGATCGTGCTGAACGAGCCCTCGGTCGTCGCCTATCACGTCAAGGACGGCCGCAAGCAGGTGCTGGCGGTGGGCGAGGATGCCAAGCTGATGCTGGGCCGCACGCCCGGCTCGATCGAGGCGATCCGGCCGATGCGCGAGGGCGTGATCGCCGACTTCGACGTCGCCGAGGAGATGATCAAGCACTTCATCCGCAAGGTGGCCAAGCGCACGACCTTCTCGAAGCCGAAGATCATCGTCTGCGTGCCGCACGGCGCGACGCCGGTCGAGAAGCGGGCGATCCGCCAGTCGGTCCTGTCGGCGGGGGCCCGCCGCGCCGGGCTGATCGCCGAGCCGATCGCGGCGGCGATCGGCGCGGGGATGCCGATCACCGATCCGACGGGCAGCATGGTGGTGGACATCGGCGGGGGGACGACGGAGGTGGCGGTCCTGTCGCTGGGCGACATCGTCTATGCGCGTTCCGTCCGCGTCGGCGGCGACCGCATGGACGAGGCCATCGTCAACTACCTGCGGCGCCAGCAGAACCTGCTGGTGGGGGAATCGACGGCCGAGCGGATCAAGACCTCGATCGGCACCGCCCGCATGCCCGACGACGGACGCGGCGCCAGCATGCAGATCCGCGGCCGCGACCTGCTGAACGGTGTGCCGAAGGAGATCGAGATCAACCAGGCGCAGGTGGCCGAGGCGCTGGCCGAGCCGGTGCAGGCGATCTGCGAGGCGGTGATGACGGCCCTGGAGGCGACGCCCCCGGACCTGGCGGCCGACATCGTGGACCGCGGCGTCATGCTGACCGGCGGGGGCGCGCTTCTGGGCGACCTGGACCTTGCCCTGCGCGAGCAGACGGGGCTTTCGATCTCGATCGCCGACCAGTCGCTGAATTGTGTTGCCCTCGGCACGGGCAAGGCGCTGGAGTATGAAAAGCAGCTCCGGCATGTGATAGACTACGACAGCTGACCCCCGGCCCGGGGGACCGGGCGCGGCAAAGCCTGAACGGGGAATCATTGCCAAGGGACCGGAACGCCGAGTTCAACTTCGCAGGCCCGGTGCGCCGTGTGGTCATGGCGTTCACCGTGCTTTGCCTCGGGCTTCTGTTCCTTGTCTGGCGGATCGACAGCCCGCGGGTCGAACGTTTCCGCGCCGCCTTCACCGACGCGGTGGTGCCGAATTTCGACTGGGCGCTGGTGCCGGTCACCCGCTTCGTGGCGATGATCGACGACTTCCAGTCCTATGCCAGCCTGCACGAGCAGAACCGCCAGCTGCGCGAGGAGCTGAAGCAGATGCGGGCCTGGAAGGAGGCGGCCGTCCAGCTGGAGCAGCAGAACGCCAAGCTTCTGGCGCAGAACGACGTGCGGCTGGATCCCAAGCTGACCTCTGTCTCGGGCGTGGTGATGGCGGATTCGGGCTCGCCCTTCCGCCAGTCGGTGCTGCTGAACGTCGGTTCGCGCGACGGCATCGTCGACGGCTGGGCCACGACCGACGGGCTGGGGCTGGTGGGGCGCATCGCCGGGGTCGGCAAGACGACCTCGCGCGTGCTGCTCCTGACCGACGCCTCGAGCCGCATTCCGGTCACCGTCCAGCCCTCGGGGCAGAAGGCGATCCTGTCGGGCGACAACACGGCGCGGCCGCTGATCGAGTTCGTCGAGGATGCCGACAGGGTGCGGGCGGGCGACCGGATCGTGTCGTCGGGCGACGGCGGGGTGTTTCCGGCGGGGCTGCTGGTCGGGCAGGTCGCGGTGGACACCGACGGGCGGCTGCGCGCCATCCTGGCGGCGGACTACGAGAGGCTGGACTTCCTGCGCATCCTGCGGTCGCGCCCGCCCGAGACGGTGCCGGACGCGGGCGACCTGGTGGCGCCGGTGCGCGAGGCCCCCGGCGACGGGACGCCCCCCGCGCCGGGGCTTTCGCTTGACGGCACGGGACTGGCCCCGCCGGCCGCCCCGGCCGGGCTGGCGCAGCCGGACGGAGCCGCCAATGGTTGACCCCGTCTCGATGTCGCGCTTCACCTACCGGGCCGCCTATGTGGGACTGGCGGGGCTGGTGCTGTTCGTGGGCCTGCTGCCGCTGTCCACCCTGCCGCCGCCCTGGCCCGGCCCCGACCTGCTTCTGGCGGTGACGATGGCCTGGCTGCTGCGGCGACCCGACTATGTTCCCGCCGCCGCCATCGTCGCCATGTTCCTGGTGCAGGACATGCTGACGATGCGCCCGCCGGGCCTGTGGACGCTGATCGTCCTTCTGGGCTGCGAGTTCCTGCGGACCCGCGTGGTTCTGGTGCGCAACCTGCCCCTGCTGCTGGAATGGGCGATGGTGACGACGGTCATGGCGGTGATGTTCGTGGCCCACAGGCTGATCCTTGCCGCCTTCATGGTGCCGCAGGCGGGGCTTGGCCCCTCGGTCCTGCAGCTGGTGGCGACGGCCGCGATCTACCCCCTCGTCGTCGGCGCCTCGCACTGGGCGCTGGGTATCCGCAAGGTGGCGCCGGGCGAGGTGGACGCCCTGGGCCACAGGGTCTGACCATGCCGGGGCGCCGCACGGTCAGGGACAATGGCGAGGCCGCCCGCAAGGTGGGGCGGCGCGGCGTGATGCTGGGGCTGCTGATGGGCAGCGTCTCGATCGGCCTTGCCATGCGGATGCGCTACATGCAGATCGAGCAGGCCGACCAGTTCAGGCTGCTGGCCGACGAGAACTCGATCAAGATCCGGCTGATCCCGCCGGCGCGCGGCCTGATCCTGGACCGCGAGGGCGTGCTGGTGGCGGGCAACGAGCAGAACTACCGCGTGACGATCACGCGCGAGGATGCCGGCGACGTGCGCGAGGTTCTCGGCCGGCTGGCGCGGCTGATCCCGCTGACCCCGGAGGACATCGAGGAGACGCTGGCCGAGACGGCGCGGCGCAGCCCGACCGTGCCGATCACCGTGGCCGACCGCCTGGCCTGGGAGGATTTCGCGCGGGTCTCGGTGAATGCCCCGGCGCTGCCCGGCGTGACGACCGAGGTCGGCCTGTCGCGGATCTATCCCCTGCCCGAGGATTTCGCCCATGTCCTGGGCTATGTGGGACCGGTGTCGGACTACGACCTGGCGAAGCTCGACAAGCCCGACCCGCTGCTGCAGATCCCGCGCTTCCAGATCGGCAAGCTGGGCGTGGAGGCGAAGCTTGAGGACGAGCTGCGCGGCAAGGCCGGCGAGCGGCGGATCGAGGTGAACTCGACGGGCCGGGTGATGCGCGAGATCGGCCGGCGCGAGGGCGAGCCGGGGGCGACCCTGGTGCTGACGATCGACCACCGGTTGCAGAACTTCGCCCGGGCGCGGCTGGGCACGGAAAGCGCGGCCGCCGTGGTGATCGACGTCAGCAACGGCGACATCGTGGCGATCAACTCCTCGCCGAGCTTCGACCCGAACCTGTTCGTGCGCGGCATCTCGTCGGCGGACTATGCCGCGCTGACGGAGCACGACCACCGGCCGCTTGCCGACAAGACGGTGCAGGGCGCCTATCCGCCGGGCTCGGTGTTCAAGATCGTCACCGGTCTTGCGGCGCTGGAGGCCGGCGTGATCGGCCCCGGCGACAAGGTCCGCTGCCCCGGCTTCGTCGAGCTTGGCGACCGCAAGTTCCACTGCTGGAAGCGGTCGGGCCACGGGTCGGTGGGATTCAGCCAGAGCCTCGAGCAGTCCTGCGACGTGTTCTACTACGAACTGGCGCAGCGCACCGGGATCGACCGCATCGCCGAGATGGCGCGGCGGCTGGGAATCGGGGTGCGTCACGACCTGCCGATGTCGGCGATCAGCGAGGGGCTGGCGCCCGACAAGGCATGGAAGCTGGCGAAATACGGCAAGGACTGGCTGATCGGCGATACGCTGAATGCCGCGATCGGGCAGGGCTATGTCCTGGCCTCGCCCCTGCAGATCGCGGTGATGACGGCACGCGTGGCGACCGGGATGGCCGTGAAGCCGCGGCTGATCCGCTCGGTCGGGGGGGTGGAGGTGCCCGCGCCCGTGCCCGAGCCGCTGGGGATCAGCGAGACCAGCCTGGCGCAGGTGCGCAAGGGCCTTTTCGCCGTGGTCAACGGGGCCGCGGGCACCGCCAAGGCGAGCCGCATCGACGACGAGACGATGCTGATGGCGGGAAAGACCGGCACGAGCCAGGTGCGCAACATCTCGGCCGCCGAGCGGGCGAGCGGCGTCGTGTCGAACGACAACCTGCCCTGGAACCGGCGCGACCATGCGCTGTTCGTCTGCTATGCGCCCTACGAGGCCCCGCGCTATGCCGTCGCCGTGGTCGTCGAGCACGGCGGGGGCGGATCGCTTGCCGCCGCGCCGATCGCGCGCGACATCCTCCTGTTCGCGCTGCACGGGGGCCTGCCGCCCCTGTCGGCCTATCCGGCGAGCCAGCGGTCGCGCATCGAGGCCGAGCTCGGGGCGCTGCAGCTGCTGGACGAGGCGACCACCGTCCGCGTGAGGTCCCGCGCGTGAGCTACCTAGAATACAACGTCAAGACGGTTCCGACGGGGTTCCGCAAGGTGCTCTACGTCAACTGGCCGATCGTCCTGCTGATGGTCGCGACGGCCTGCGTCGGCTTCCTGATGCTGTATTCGGTGGCAGGCGGCGACATGGCGGCCTGGGCGGAGCCGCAGATGAAGCGCTTCGCGGCCGGCATGGCCGGCATGTTCGTCATCGCATTCATCCCGATCTGGTTCTGGCGCAACGTCTCGCTCGTCGCCTATCTGGTGGCGCTGGTCCTTCTGGTCCTGGTCGAGCTGTTCGGCACGATCGGGATGGGCGCGCAGCGCTGGCTGGAGATCGGGCCCCTGCGGCTTCAGCCTTCGGAGCTGATGAAGGTGACGCTGGTCATGCTTCTGGCCGCCTACTACGACTGGCTGGACCCGGCCAAGGTGTCGCGGCCGCAATGGGTGCTGCTGGCGGCGGCGATCATCCTGGTGCCGACGGCGCTGGTGCTGGCGCAGCCAAATCTCGGGACGTCGCTGATGCTGGTCATGGGCGGCGGCGCGGTGATGTTCGCGGCGGGCGTCAGCCTGTGGTATTTCGCCGCGGTGATCGCCGCCGTCGCCGGCACGATCCTTGCCGTCTTCCAGAGCCGCGGCACGTCCTGGCAGCTTCTGCAGGACTACCAGTTCCGGCGCATCGACACGTTCCTCAATCCCGGGGCCGATCCGCTGGGGGCGGGCTACAACATCACGCAGGCGCAGATCGCGCTGGGATCGGGCGGGGTGACGGGGAAGGGGTTCATGCAGGGCACGCAGTCGCGCCTGAACTTCCTGCCCGAGAAGCATACCGACTTCATCTTCACGACGCTGGCGGAGGAGTTCGGCTTTGTCGGGGCGATCTCGCTTCTGGCGCTGTTCGTCCTGATCCTCGTCTTCTGCTTCGCCTCGGCCTTCCAGAACCGGGACCGCTATTCCGCCCTGCTGATCTACGGGGTGGCGACGACCTTCTTCCTGTTCTATGCGGTGAACATGGCGATGGTGATGGGGCTGATCCCGGTGGTCGGGGTGCCCTTGCCGCTGGTGTCGTATGGCGGGACGTCGATGATCATCCTGGTCATGGCCTTCGGCCTGGTCCAGAGCGCCCATATCCACCGCCCGAGGTAACCCGCCGATGCCCGTCAACGTCCTTTTCGCCGCCGGCGAAGCGCTGTGGTCCGACTATCGCGCGGTGCTGCCCGCGGCGCTGGCCGAAGCGGGGATCGATGCGCGGGTAAGCGAAGGGGCGCAGGATCCCGCCGCGGTGGACTACATCATCTTCGCCCCCGGCGGCACGATCACCGACTTCTCGCCCTATGTCCGGGCGAAGGCGGTGCTGAACCTTTGGGCCGGCGTCGAGAAGCTGGTCGGGAACCCGACCCTGACCCAGCCCCTGTGCCGCATGGTCAACAGCGAGCTGACCGAGGGCATGGTCGAATACGTGACGGGGCATGTCCTGCGCCACCACCTGGGCATGGACGCGCATATCCTGGGGCAGGACGGCGTGTGGCGGAACACCGTCCTGCCGCCGCTGGCGCGGGAGCGGCGGGTGGCGATGCTGGGGCTGGGCGAGCTGGGCGGGGCGGCCGCCCGTGCGCTGGCGGCGCTGAACTTCCGCGTGGCGGGATGGAGCCGGTCGCCCCGGCAGATCGAGGGAATCGCCAGCGCGAGCGGCGAGGCGGGGCTGGCAGGGGTGCTGGCGGATGCGGACTTCGTCGTCCTGCTGCTGCCGCTGACGCCCGAGACCGAGAACCTGATCGACGCGCGGCGTCTTTCGGCGATGAAGCGGGGCGTGGTGATCCTGAACCCCGGGCGCGGGGCGCTGATCGACGATGCGGCGCTGCTGGCGGCGCTGGACGCGGGCCATGTCGCCCATGCGACGCTGGACGTCTTCCGCACCGAGCCCCTGCCCCCGGACCATCCCTTCTGGGCCCATCCGCGCGTCACCGTCACGCCGCATGTGGCGGCCGACACGCGCACCGCCAGCGCGGCGCGCGCCATCGCCGAGAACATCCGGCGGGGCGAGGCGGGGGAGCCGCTGCTGCACCTTGTGGACCGGACGCGGGCCTACTGAGGGCCGGGGCGCAGGCGCAGGCGCGGCGGGCGCGCTGGATCGGTGCCCGGGCCCGCGGGCGGGCGGGCGGAAGACGGGCCTGGGTTGAGGACGAGGCCCGTCGAAAGGGCCTGCCGCGCGAGGGGGGAGCCGGCCGGCGCGAAGGCAAGGCCGATCTCCTCGTCCGCGGCAGCGAAGAGGGCCGCCTCGGCGGCAGCGGAAGCGAGCGGGGCACGGGCCGAGGCCGGCGCCCCGGCGAGGACCAGCACGGGGCCGGCGCGCCCGTCGGCCAGCTGCGCCCGGACGAGGACCGCGGTCGCGAGGCCGGGCGGCAGGTCGGCGAAGTGCGGCGCGAGTGCTGCGGCGAGCGCGAGGTCGGAAGGCCCGGCCGGAAGGAGGCCCGCGACCGGCGCATCCTCCCCGGCCGCAGCGGCGGCGGCGAGGGTTGCCGCCAGCCAGTCCACCGCCGCGGCCGGCAGGTGGAAGGCGGCAGGCCCGTCGCCGGGATTGAGCAGGAGGCCGATGCCCCGCCCGGCAAGGGCCGCGACGAGGATGCGGCCAGCCAGGGCGGCGTGGGGCGTGGGTCGCCCGGTGAAGGCCGCGAGCCGTTCCTCGGCATCGAAGGCGAGGACGACATCGCCGTCCGAAAGGGGCAGGACGACGGGTTCGGGCGGGTCGGCGGCCGCGTCGCGGACGATGACGAAGAGCGTGGCGGCGGCAAGCGCCCCGTAATAGGCGAGCCGCAGGGCATCGTCCTCGGGCGCGGCCTGCATCCGCGCATGGGCCCGGTCGAGCAGCGTGGGCTCAGCCATCCAGCACCTCGGCGAGGCGGCGGCGCGCCGCGGGCAGGAGCTCGGCGTCGAACCAGGGGTTGCGGCGAAGCCAGGCCGTGTTGCGCCAGGAGGGATGCGGCAGGGGAAAGACGGCGGGCGCAAGGTCGCGCCAGGCAGCGACGCAGGCGGTCACCGACGGCGCGCGGGCAGGGCCGAGATGCCAGCGCTGGGCGTGGCCGCCGACGAGGAAGGTGAGGCGCACGCCGGAAAGCAGCGCCAGGACACGGGCGCGCCAGACCGCGGCACAGCGGGCGGGTGGCGGCAGGTCCGACCCCGCCGCGTCGTAGCCGGGAAAGCAGAAGGCCATGGGGACGAGGGCGATCCGCCGGCGGTCCCAGAAGGTGGCGGGATCGAGGCCGAGCCAGGCGCGCAGGCGGTCGCCCGAGGGATCGGCGAAGGGGCGGCCCGCGGCATGGACGCGCGCGCCGGGCGCCTGGCCGGCGATCAGGACGGTCGCGCCCGGCTGGAACCAGGCGACCGGGCGCGGGGCATGGGCCGTCGCCGTGCGGGCGAAATCGGCCGCGCAGAGCCGGCATGCCGCGATCTCTGCAAGAAGCCGGGAGGCGCCGTCCGTCATGGGGCGATCCCTAGCGCCAGGGACGCGGCGCGGCAACCGCCGCGACCGGCCCCGGTTGCGGCCGGCGCCGGGCTGGACTATCCAGCCGCCAGCAGGACGGGCGGGGGCTGGCGCGTGTACAGGGTCTGGAATTTCCTGTCGAACTACTCGCTGCTGCTGATCCTCGGGGCGCTGAGCGGCCTGGTCTGGGCGAACCTTGCGCCGGAGTCCTATCACGCGGTGATCGATTTCGCGCTGGCGGAGGACTTCGTCCTTGGCGTCCCGCACGAGGAGGGCGGCGACGTGGTGCGCACGCTGACCGTCCATTTCCTGATCAACGACGTGCTGATGGCGCTGTTCTTCGCCATGGCCGGCAAGGAGGTCTGGGAGGCGATCGCCCTGGAGCGCGGGCCGCTGCGCGGGACCAAGGCCCTGACGCCGCTGATCGCCACGGCGGGCGGGATGCTGGGGCCGGTGGCCGTCTATCTGGGCCTTGCCTGGGCCTGGGGCGTGCTGGAGACCACGGCGCATGGCTGGGCGATCCCGACGGCGACGGACATCGCCTTCTCCTACCTCGTGGGGCGCGCGGTCTTCGGGGCCGGGCATCCGGCGATAAGGTTCCTGCTGCTCCTGGCCATCGCCGACGACGCGGGGGGGCTTCTGATCCTGGCCGTCTTCTACCCGACGGGCCCGGTCGCCCCGGCCTGGCTGATCCTGTCCTTCGGGGCGGCGGCGGCGGTCTTCGCCCTGTTCAACTGGCTGCCGCGCCGGCTGGACCGCGGCAACCAGCTGCGGCCGACCTCGACCTGGGTGAGGCGGAAGCTGAGCTTCTGGCCCTATCTCGTCGCCGGCTGCCTGAGCTGGTACGGCTTCCAGCAGGCCGGGATCCACCCGGCGCTGGGCCTTCTGCCGGTGATCCCGGCGGTGCCGCATGCCGACCGCGCCTTCGGCATCTTCGCGGAGGCGGAGGAGCATCTGGGCGACCTGCTCAACGCCATGGAGCACGGGCTGAAGCATGTCGTCGAGGTGGTGCTGTTCCTGTTCGGCTTCGCCAATGCCGGCGTTCACCTGAGCGCGGTGTCGGAGGCGACGTGGCTGGTCTTCTTCGGCCTGCTCGTCGGCAAGCCCGCGGGCATCTTCCTGTTCGGCTGGCTTGCGGCGCGTCCCCTGCGCCTCGGCCTGCCGCGCGGCATGTCCTTCGCCGACCTGTGGGTGATGGGCTGCGTCGCCGCGATCGGCTTCACGGTGGCCCTGTTCGTCGCGACCGTGGCCTTCCCGCCGGGGCCCGTGCAGGACGCCGCGAAGATGGGGGCGCTGTTCAGCGTTGCCGCCTCGGCCGTGGCCGTCGCCATGGGGCGGCTGTTGCGCATCGGCCGCGTGCCGGGCTGAAGCTGCGGGCGGGGCGCGGCTTCGCATTCTTTTGTGGAAGCGCCCGCCGGTTCCGACATAGAATGGCCCGAAAGGCAGCGTAACCCCCGCATTAATCACAAGGCGCTAAGGGGGGCGGACGGGCGGACGGGCGCCGGCGGCACCCGCCGGGCGGGCAGCACGATGGCGATCGGATGATCGAGTTCGAGAATGTGAGCAAGTCCTTCTGGACCGGCACGCAGCGGAAGGTGATCCTCGACCGCGCCTGTTTCCGCGTGGAGACCGACGACTCGCTGGGAATCCTCGCGCAGAACGGCACCGGCAAGACGACCGTCATGAACATGATGTGCGGCCTCGAGAAGCCCGACGAGGGGGTGATCCGCCGCCGCGGCCGGATCTCGTTTCCGCTGGGCTTCATGGGCGGGGTCGTGGCGCGGCAGACGGCGACGGAGAATGCGCGCTTCGTCGCCCGGCTCTACGGCCTGGACCCGGATTATGTGGAGGCCTTCTGCCGCTGGCTGACGGATATCGGCGAATACTTCGACCGGCCCGTCGGGCTTTACAGTTCGGGGATGAAGCAGCGTTTCACCTTCTCGCTGCTGCTGGCGCTGGAATTCGACATGTACCTGATCGACGAGGGCATGCCGGGAAACACGGATGTGGAGTTCAACCGCAAGGCAGGCACGATCCTTGGCGAGCGGCTGAAGAAGTCCGGCCTGGTGATCGTCTCGCACGATCCGACGCTGCTGCGGCGGTTCTGCCGGAGGGCGGCCGTGCTGCGCGACGGGCAGCTCTACGTGTTCGACTCGCTCGAGGAAGCAAGGCTGCATTATGACTACGACGCCTAGCATCCGGCGGTTCCGCCTGCGCGGGCAGGGCCCGGCGAAGCCGGCCGTGCCGCCGCCCCCGGCCGAGGAGCCGGCGACGGAACTCCTGTCGGCCGGGCAGACCGACCCGCTGACGGCCACGGGTGATGACGCGGCGGCGATCGAGGGCATCCGCGCCGAGGGGCTGACGGCCCGGCAGCTTCGCATGGCGCGGCGGGTCGCCCAGCGCCACGGTATCCGGGCCGAGGACGACCATGCGCTGGTCCACGAGCTGCGCCGCCGCGGCATCGAGCCCTTTCAGCGGTCGAGCATGCTGGCGCTGGTGACGGCGGACCCCGCGACGGAGGGCGAGGGCGCGCAGGCAGGCGCCGCGGCGCCGCGGGCGGAGGGCCCCGGGCTGCCGCAGCCGGTACGCGAGAAGCCGCGCCTGCCGGCCCAGCCGCTGAGCGAGGGGGCGCGCGCCGCCGAGGTGCTGCGCATCCAGCGCGAGATCGCCCGCCGGCGGAAGCGCCGCCTGGCCGGGCTGTTCCTGCGGCTTGCCCTGTTCGTCTTCCTGCCGACGGCGCTGGCGGGGTGGTACTATTACCGCGTCGCCACGCCGTTCTATGCCACCAACACCGCCTTCGTGATCCAGCAGGCGAGCCCGGTGGGCGGCGGTGTCAGTTCGCTTCTGAGCGGGACCCAGTTCGCGACCTCGCAGGATGCGGTCACCGTGCAGAGCTACCTGCAGTCACGCGATGCGATGCTGCGCCTCGATCAGGACCTGGGATTCAAGGCGCATTTCTCGCAGCCCTTCATCGACCCGTTGCAGAGGCTGGCCCCGGATGCGTCCAACGAGGCGGCCTACAAGGTCTACAAGCGCAACGTGAAGATCGGCTACGACCCGAACGAGGGCCTGATCAAGATGGAGGTGACGGCCGCCGATCCCGAGGTCAGCAAGGCCTTCTCGGAGGCGCTGATCGGCTATGCCGAAGAGCAGGTCGACCAGCTGACCGAGCGCCTGCGGGCCGACAAGATGAAGGGGGCGCAGGAATCCTACGACAAGGCCGAGCGCGACGTGAAGGCGGCGCAGGACAGGATCCTGGAACTGCAGAAGTCGCTGGGCGTCCTGGACCCGGCATCCGAATCCAGCGTGGTGATGAGCCGCATCGCGGCGCTGGAGAACGAATTGCAGAAGAAGCAGCTGGAACTCGACCAGCTTCTCGACAACCCCCAGCCAAACAAGGCGCGGGTTTCCGGCGTGCAGGGCGACATCTCGCGGCTGGAGGACGCGATCGCGCAGTGGCGGGCGCAGCTGACCGAGGAACAGGAGGGGCGGGCCTCGCTGTCGCTGATGTCGGCGCAGCTCCAGCTTGCCCAGAGCGAGCTGGTCAACCGCCAGCAGCTTCTGTCGCTGGCCCTTCAGCAGATGGAATCGGCGCGCATCGAGGCGAACCGGCAGGTGCGCTATCTTTCGATGGGCGTGGCGCCGGTCGCCCCGGACGAGGCGACCTATCCGCGCGCCTTCGAGAACACGGCCGTCGCCTTCCTGATCTTCGCGGGCATCTACCTGATGATCTCGATCACGGTATCGGTGCTGCGCGAGCAGGCCTCGGCCTGAGGGGGGCGGGCGCATGACCGACGTGGACATCCGCGGGCTGAAGGTTTCCAACGATGCGCCGCTGACGCTGATCGGCGGGCCCTGCCAGCTCGAGAGCCTGGATCACGCGCAGATGATCGCCGGCGCGCTGGCCGAGGCCTGTGCGGCCGAGGGCCTGGGCTTCATCTTCAAGGCGAGCTACGACAAGGCGAACCGCACATCGGTCAGGGGGCGGCGGGGGCCGGGGATCGACGCGGGGCTTGCGATCCTGGGCGCGGTGCGCGACGCGCTGGGCGTTCCGGTCCTGACGGATGTCCATGATGCGGCCCAGGCGCGGACGGCGGCCGGTGTGGTGGACGTGATCCAGATCCCGGCCTTCCTGTGCCGTCAGACCGACCTTCTGGTTGCCGCGGGCGAGACCGGGGCGGCGGTCAATGTCAAGAAGGGGCAGTTCCTGGCCCCCTGGGACATGGCCAATGTCGTCGAGAAGATCGAGAGCACGGGCAACCGCCGGATCCTGCTGACGGAACGGGGGGCGAGCTTCGGCTACAACACGCTGGTCGCCGACATGCGGTCGCTGCCGATCATGGCGCGCACGGGCTATCCGGTGATCATGGATGCGACGCATTCCGTCCAGCAGCCGGGCGGGCAGGGCAGCGCCTCCGGCGGCGACCGCCGCTTCGCCCCGGTGATGGCGCGGGCCGCCGTGGCGATCGGCATCGCCGGGGTGTTCATCGAGACGCACGAGGACCCCGACAATGCGCCCTCGGACGGGCCGAACATGGTGCGCCTGGCGGACATGGCGGGGCTGATCCGCATGCTGGCGGCGATCGACCGGCTGGCCAAGGCCGATCCGGTGCGCCTCTGACCGGCATGGGCGCCGCGCCGGTCATCGCGCCAAGCGGATTTCGTGAATACGACCTGCGCTGGCGCTTTCCCGAGGAGATCGACCTGGCAGGGATGGCGGCGGTCGGCCGCGGGCTTGGCACGCAGCTTCTGCGGCGGGGCGGGGACAGGCGCATCGTCGCGGGCCACGACCTGCGCAGCTATTCGCCGGCGGTGCATGCGGCGCTGGTGAGCGGCCTGGCCGCGGCGGGCTGCGATGTCCACGACATCGGGCTGGCGGTGACGCCGATGGCCTATTTCGCCCGCGCACATCTGGGGATCGGGGCCGTCGCCATGGTGACGGCGAGCCACAACCCGAACGGCTGGACGGGCGTGAAGGCCGGCTTCACCGCGCCCTTCACGCACGGGCCCGCAGACATCGCCGAGCTGCGCGACATCGTGCTGGGGCAGGCGGCGGTGACTGCGGCCGGCGGCCGCGTGACGCGCTGCCACGGCCTGCGCGAGCCGTTCATCGACGCCTGCGCCGGCGGGTTCCGGGCCCGCCGCCGGCTGCGCGTCGTCTGCGCCACGGGCAATGGCACGGCGGGGCTTTTCGCGCCCCTCCTGCTGGAACGCCTGGGCGCCGAGGTCGTTCCGCTGCACACCGAACCCGACACGCGGTTCCCCCATTACAACCCCAACCCCGAGGCGCTGGAGATGCTGCAGGACATGGCCCGCGCGGTCCGGGCCGCCGGGGCGGACCTGGCGCTGGGCTTCGACGGCGACGGCGACCGGCTGGGCGTGGTGGACGACAGGGGCGAGGCGCTTTTCGCCGACAAGCTGGGCGTTCTTCTGGCGCGCGGGATCGCGCGCGGCCGGCCGGGGAGCCTGTTTCTGGCCGACGTGAAGTCCACCGGCCTTTTCGCGACCGATCCGGTCCTTGCCGCGCTGGGCGGGCGGGTCGAGTACGTCCGCGTCGGGCACAGCCACGTGAAGCGGCTTCTGGCCGCGCGGGGCGCGGCGGCCGCCTTCGAGAAGTCGGGGCACATCTACCTGGCGCCGCCGCTGGGCCGGGGCTACGACTGCGCGCTGAGCGCGGCCACGCTGGTCCTGCGCATGCTGGACGAGGCGGGGGATGCCCCGCTCTCGGCCCTGGCGGCGACGCTGCCCGGGACCTTCCTGTCGCCGACGATGTGCCCGCATTGCCCCGACGGCGAGAAATACGCCGCGGCCGACCGCATTGCGGCGCGGCTGCAGGCGCTGTTCCGCGAAGGGGGGACGCTGGGAGGCAGGCGCATCCTGGGGGTGACGGAGACGAACGGGGCGCGGGTGGCGCTGGAGGGCGGGGGCTGGGCGCTGGTCCGGGCGTCATCGAACACGCCGAACCTGGTCGTCGTCTGCGAAAGCCCCGAGAGCCGCGACCACCTGGCGGCCATCTTCGCCGATGTCGATGCGCTGATCCGCTGCGAGCCGTCGGTGGGCGCCTACGACCAGGGGCTGGAGGGTCCTCAGACGACCTGACCGGCGGCCCAGCCGGAGGACCAGGCCCACTGGAAGTTGTAGCCGCCGAGCCAGCCGGTCACGTCGACGACCTCGCCGACGAAATGCAGGCCAGGCACGGCCCGGGCCCGCAGCGTGGCCGGATCGAGCGCGGCGGTGTCTACCCCGCCCAGCGTGACCTCGGC
>JAOADN010000054.1 GCA_026417295.1 Paracoccaceae bacterium | reverse complement strand
CGGCAGCGTCAGATGTGTATAAGAGACAGGCCTCGGCATGGCAGTCGCAGCCGAGCGTCACCGCCAGCCGCCCGGGCCCGCCGGCGGGGGCCAGGTCGGCGACGCGGTTGCGCGCGATCAGGTCGAAGGCGCGCGAGAGATCGAAGTCGAGGTCCGGGCGGTCCACCGCCAGTTCGTAGCCCGTCTCGCTGCGGTCGAGCCGCCAGGCCGCGGGCGCGCCGAGGTTGACGACGATGCGCGTGAAGCCGTCATGCTCGCCCGACCGCACGGCCACCGTCTCCGCCCGGGCGGAGACGGCCGCAAGAAGCAGCGCCGCGGCGGGGGCGACGGCACGCCAGCCCGTCGCCCTCATGCCGCGTCCGACTTGACGCCCCGCAGCGCGTCCTCGAGCTCGGAATAGGACGGGCGGTAGCGGTGGGGCGTGTTCTGGCGCCCGACCTCGATGCAGATGTTGGTGGCGTGATTGTGCAGGTTGGCCACGAGGACCTCGCGGATCAGGCGGTAGAACTGCGCATCCTCGTCCACCACCGCGCGCAGCTTGGTGGCGAAGGGCCCGACGAAGCCGTAGGCGAGGAAGACGCCGAGGAAGGTGCCGACGAGCGCCCCGCCGATCATCTTGCCGAGGATCTCGGGCGGCTGGTCGATCGAGCCCATCGTCTTGATGACGCCGAGCACGGCGGCGACGATCCCGAGCGCAGGCAGGCCGTCGGCGATGGACTGCAGTGCATGGCTGGAATGCTGGCAGTGCAGGTGGTGGGCGTCGATCTGCTTGTCGAGCACGTCCTCGACCTGGTGGGGATCGTCGAAGTTCATCGAGGCCGAACGCAACGTGTCGCAGATCAGCTCGACCGCGGCGTGGTCGGCCTGGATGCGGGGATACTTGCCGAAGATCGACGATCCCGCCGGGTTCTCGATGTGCTCCTCGACGGCCACGGCGTTCTGCCGGCCGAGGCGGATCAGCTCGAACAGCAGGCAGAGCAGGTCGCGGTAGTCGGCGGGCTTCCATTTCGGCCCCTTGAACACGCGGCCGATGTCCCTGAGCGTGTGCTTGACCGTCGCGCCGTCATTGGCCAGCGCGAAGGCGCCGGCTGCCGCACCGCCGATCATCATCAGCTCGAAGGGCAGGGATTTCAGGATGATGCCCAGCTTGCCGCCGGCCAGCAGGTAGCCGCCGAAGACCATGACGAAGATGATCGCGATCCCGACGATGCCGATCATTCCGCCCCTTCCGTCGCTGCTGTCCGGCCCCCATCGGGATCGCAGTTTCCGGTTAAGATTCGGTCATTTCCCGCCCCCCCCCAGGGCGCCTGCCGCGCCGGGTCCGGCGTCAGTTGCGCGGGGCGCCGCTGTTGCGGCCGGCAAGGACGGCGCTGACCGTGTAGGCGCGCTTGGGATCCAGTCCCGCGAGGATCGCGGCGGCGGCGTCGGGCCGCATGCGCGCCAGGAAGCCCGCCGCGAATTCTGGCGCCATCTCGGCGAAGAGGGGCGCGGCATCCTTCGGCTTCATGTTCTCGTAGACGGTCACGAGCCGCGCGATGTCCTTCTCGGCCGCCTCGTCGGCAAGGCTGACCGTCCGGGCCAGCCGGTCCTCGGCGGCCTGAAGCTCGGCGAGGCGCTGCTCGACCTCGGCAAGGGCGGCACGGGCCGCCGCCTCGCGGTCGGCGACAAGGGCCTCGCGCCGGTCGAGTTCGGCCGCGCGGTCGCGGGCGGCCGCCAGCATGGCAAGGCCGCCGGCATCCGGCGTGCAGGCCGCCGCCGGCCCGGAAGGCGGCGCCGCCGCCCCGCCTTCGGCCAGCGCCAGCCCGGCCCCGCCGATCCTGAGCGCGCCCGAGGCGAGGAAGAGCGCGGCGATGAGCGCGAGCGCGCCGTTGCCACCTGACATCCAGCGGCTCATGCGGCGACGACCTCCGGGCCGGCCGTACGGGAAGCGGCCGCCTCCGCCGCGGCGTCGTCGGGGGCGCCGTCATGCGTGGCCGCACCGGGCGCCGGCCCGGCCGGCGGCGCGGGGCGGCGACGGCGCAGCACGCGCCGGGCGGCCGGGGGGCCGGCCTCCTCGGCCGGCAGGTCGTTCAGCGCCGCGAGCATCAGTTCAAGCCGCCCCGCGGCCTCCTCTGCCCGGCGGATGAGCGCATCGAGCCGCAGCGCCGGATCGGCCGCGGCTTCGCGCGCCGTCCTGAGGGCCCGCGTCATGCCGTCGACCTGGGCCGACAGCGCCGCGACCGCCCCGCGCATGCCGTCCTCCGTCCGGTTGAAGCGGCGAAGCCGTCCGGACAGCGTGAAGCAGTAGAAGGCGGCGCCCAGCGCCCCGGCGATCGACAGGATGTTGGCGAGCGCTTCCATGCCCGCTCCCTCAGTTGACGACGAATTCGGTGATCAGGACGTCGCGCACGCGCCCCTGCCCGGCGATGAGCTGCAGCCGCCGCAGCAGATGCGCGCGGATGCGCGGCAGCGCGTTCGGGTCGGCCAGCAGCGCGGCATCGGCGGCCCGCAGGTAGGTGTTGATCGCATCGACGAAGCGCGGCGCGACCTTTGCCGCCTCCTCCGCATGGGCGGCCGCGACCTCGATCTGGGCGGCGAAGCGCAGGTGGCGGCCGCGCGGGTCCTCTCCTAGAGAGACGATCAGCGGCTCGAGCGGCAGGAAGGCCACATCGGCGGCGTCGGTGACGGGGACCTCCTCCTCACCCCCCGCCGCGGGCGCGTGCCCGCCCTCGCCGAACAGCAGCCCCGCCCGGACGGCATAGAAGGACCCGCCCCCCGCAGCCACGGCAAGCAGCAGGCCGATCAGCAGGGGCAGGAGGCGCCGCTTGCGTGGCGCCGCGGCGACCTCGGCCGGTGCATTCATCCTCGGTCCTTTCGCATCGCGGGCGATCCTAGGCCGATCGCCCTAAACGATTCCTAAAGGAGGCCCGGCTTGAATGCCGCGATGCGGGCAGAAGTCCGCGGCGGGAGATTCGGGATGCTGCAGCTTTCGCGCATGTGGGCCGGGCTTGACACGCGCCGCCGGATCGGGCTGGCCGTGGCCCTTGCCGGCGCGGTCGGCGCGATGCTGTGGATCGCCAGCCTCGCCTCGCGCCCGACGATGGCGCTGCTCTTCGCGGGGCTCGACGGCCCGTCTGCGGGCGCGGTCGTCGCCTTCCTCGATCAGGCCGCCGTACCTTACGAGATCCGCGGCGAATCGATTCTCGTTCCGGCCGCCGAGCGCGACGGTCTGCGCATGGCGCTGGCGGCCGAGGGCCTGCCAAAGGCCGGGGGCACGGGCTATGAACTGCTCGACGGGATGACCGGCTTCGGCACCACCGCGCAGATGTTCGATGCCGCCTACTGGCGCGCGAAGGAGGGCGAACTCGCGCGCACCATAGCGGCAAGTCCGGCCGTGGCCGCCGCGCGGGTGCACATCGCCAACCAGGAGACGCGCGGCCTGCGCCGGCCGGTGCCGCCCTCCGCCTCGATCGCCGTCACGACGACGGGCGCGCCGCTCTCCCAGGCCCAGGCCCGGGCCTTCGCCCATCTGGTCGCTTCGGCAGTGGCGGGGATGACGCCCGAGGCGGTGTCGGTCGTCGATACGGTGCGCGGCGTGCTGATCCCGGCGGCCGGGGTCGCGCCCGAGGAGGCGGGGGATGCCCGCGCCGCCGAGCTGCGCGACAGCGTGACCCGGCTTCTCGAGGCCAGGGTCGGCCCGGGCAATGCCCATGTCGAGGTCGCGGTCGAGACGGTGACCGACAGCGAATCGATCCGCGAACGCCGCATCGACCCGGACGGGCGGGTGGCGATATCGACCGACACGCAGGAGACGACGTCCTCCTCCACCGATGCCAGGGGCGGAGAGGTGACGGTGGCCTCGAACCTGCCGTCGGGCGACGCCGCGCCTGCGGGCGCGCAGTCCAAGTCCAGCAATGCAGAGACGCGCGAGCGCACGAACTTCGAGGTGTCGGAGACGACGCGCGAGGTGGTGCGTGCGCCCGGCGCGATCCGCCGCCTGACGGTGGCCGTCCTCGTCGGCACCATCGCCACCACCGCCGCCGACGGCACGGTGACCGAGGCGCCGCGCCCGCCCGAGGAGATGGCGGCGCTGCGCGAACTCGTGGCCTCGGCCGTGGGCTTCGATCAGGCGCGCGGCGACGTCATCACCATCCAGTCGATGCCGCTGCCCGCGCCGCCCGCCATGGAAGGCGAGGCCGCGGGCGAGGCCGGCCTCCTGCCGGCGGGCCTCGACCTGATGCGCGTGATCCAGGTCCTCGTGCTCGGGGCGGTGGCCGTCGTCCTCGGCCTCTTCGTCGTGCGGCCCGTGCTCCTGCGCCCGGCGCCGCCCCTGTCGCTGCCCGGCCCCGCCGCGCCGCCCGTGCTCGACGGGGTGATCGACGACGGCGAAGGGTTCGCGGCGCCCGCGGGCGGCTTCGCCCAGGCCCTGCCGATGGCCGCCCCGATGATCGGGTCCGGTTCCGGCGGGACGGCCGGCGAGGGGGCGGAGGCGCGGCAGCGGCTGCGGGCGCTCGTCGGCGAACGGCGCGACGATGCGGTCGAGGTGCTGCGGTCGTGGATCCGCGACACGCCGGCGGAACGGGCCTGAAGGCGATGCGCGTGGAGCTCGAGACCTTCGTGGACGCCGCGGGCCAGGCACCCGCCGAGACGCCCCCGCTTGGCGAGGAGGCGCGGCTGGCCGCCTTCGAGCAGGGCTATTCGGCCGGCTGGGACGACGCGCTCGCCGCGCAGGAGGCCGAGACGGCCCGCCTGCGCGAGGAGCTTGGCCGCGCCATCGCCGATCTGGGCTTCGGCTACCGCGAGGCGCATCGCCACGTCCTGATGGCGCTGCGGCCCCTGCTCGTCGACATGGTGGGCAAGGTCCTGCCGGCGATCGCGCGGGCGACGCTTTCCGAGATCGTGCTCGAACTCGTGATGCCGGCGGCCGAGGCGGCGGCCGGCCGGCCGGTGGAGATCCGCGCCCATCCCGATGCGGTCGCACTGATCGAGCCCGCCGTCGCCGCGCAGTCCGTCCTGCCGGCAGTGATCCGCCCCGATCCGGCGCTGACGCCGGGGCAGGTCCTCATCCGCGGCACCGATGGCGAGCAGAAGGTCGATCTCGACGGGGTGATCGCGGCGATCGGCAGGGCGGTCGCCACGTTCTTCGAGGCCGCGGCCGAACCGGAACGCCGGCAGGGGGCGGCATAGCATGGCGGAGAATTTCGCAGCCGGGACCGACCCGGGGATCACGGGCACTGCCGAGCGCGGGCCGGCCGCAGGCCCGGTCAGGGGCCCCCTCGCCGAGGTGCCGGTCGAGGTCACTGTCTCGGTCGGGCGGGCACGGGTGGCGATCCGCGAGCTCATGGCGCTTGCGCCCGACCGCGTCGTGGCGCTCGACCGCCGGGTCGAGGATCCGGTCGAGCTGCGCATCGGCGACCGGCTCATCGCCTATGGCGAACTGGTCGAGGGCGAGGGCGAACATGCCGGCATGCTCGCCGTTCGGGTGACGGCGCTGGCCGGGCCGCGGGGCGCGACGTGAGGTCGCCCCGCCGCGCCGCCGCGGCGCTGGCCGCGGCGCTGGTGCCGGTGCTGGTCCTGGTGCCTGCGCCGCCGGCGCTGGCGCAGGGCCTGCCCCTCGTGCCCGGCGACGGCAGCCTTGCGGGGCAGGCGGTCTTCCTCTTCGCCGCGCTGGGCGTGCTGAGCCTCGCCCCCGGCATCGCGATCATGGTGACCTGCTTTCCCTTCATCCTGACGGTGCTGTCGATCCTGCGTCAGGCGATCGGGCTGCAGCAGGCACCGCCGAACATGCTGCTCGTCTCGCTGTCGCTGTTCCTGACCTGGTATGTCATGGAACCGGTCCTGACAGAGGCCTGGACCGCCGGCGTCGTGCCCTTCGCCGCCGGCGAGATCGCCCCCGACGAGGCCTTCGCCCGGGCGGCGGCACCGTTCCGCACCTTCATGGAGGGGCGCGCCGATCCCGAGGTCATTGCCGAACTGGCGGCCGCGCGGGGCCTGCCCGGCACCGTGCCGCAGCCGGGCGAGCCGCCCCTGTCGCTGATCGTTCCCGCCTTCCTTCTCTCGGAGGTCGCACGCGCCTTCCAGATCGGCTTCATGCTGTTCCTGCCCTTCCTCGTCATCGACCTCGTCGTCTCGGCCGTGCTGATGGCCATGGGCATGATGATGGTGCCGCCGGCCATCGTGTCGCTGCCCTTCAAGCTCGCCTTCTTCGTCCTGGCCGACGGCTGGACGCTCGTCGCCTCGGCGCTGGTGCGCGGCTACGGCTGACCGGCGGGCCGGCCCGGCGGCCCGGGCCCGCGACGGAATCCCGACGGGCCGGCGGCCGGGCAGGGGAAGGTGGCGGGGGCGGCCCCGTCTGCCGGCGGCGGAACGGGTACAGGGCGGCGGCACACCGGACCGGCCGCGGCAAGGCCTCCGCGCGGCCGGCCTGCCCGCGGAGGACCCCCCCGCGAAGAAGCCGGTGAAGGACTCCGGGGCGGCCGGCGAAATGCCGTGCGGCAGCCGTGCGGCGCCGACCGGGCGGCACGCGGGCCGGGCCGGCCCTGGCGGCCTTTCGCGCGGCGCGGCCCGACGGCGCCGGGCGGTGAAAGCTGCCCGGCGGCCGGCCCTCCCGCCGACGGCTGGCCGTGCAGCCCGGGCGCGCCCGTGACCCGTCCGCGCATGGTCGGCCTTCCATCCGGCAGACCCCGCCGGCCGAGGCCCCGCGGCCCCGCCGGCCGGAGCCTGTGCGGCGGGGGGCGGCGGTGCTCAGCGCACCGTCAGTTCGGCATGCAGGGCCCCGGCCGCGTCGATCGCCATCAGGATGTCGATCATGTCCCGCGGCGCGACCCCGAGCGCGTTCAGGCCGGCCACGACATCGGCAAGGCTCGACCCGCCCCCCAGCTCGGCCAGCCCGGTTCCGGGCGCCTCGGTGACCTCGGCGGTGCTGCGCGGCAGGACCACCGTCTCGCCCGGCGCGAAGGGATTGGGCTGCAATGCGACCGGCGCCTCGGCGACGCGCAGCGACAGGTTGCCCTGGGCCACGGCGACACGGCCGATGCGGACATCCTCGCCCATGACGATCGTTCCCGAGCGGTGATCGACGACGACCCGCGCCCGTTCGTCGGGGTCGACGCGCAGCCCCTCGATCCCGGCAACCAGCGCGGCCGGGCTTGCCATGCGCGCCCGCGCGACGTCGACGGTGACGGTGCCGGGGTCGGTCATCGCCGCCACCGGCCGGCCGAAGGCCGTGTTGATGGCCTGCTCGATCCGCGCCGCGGTCGTGAAATCGGGGTCGCGCAGAGCCAGGCGCAGCACGCTCATGCCGGTGAAGGCGAAGGGCACCTCGCGCTCGATGCGCGCCCCGCCGGGGATGGTGCCGCTCGTCGGCACCCCCAGCGCGACCTTTGCCGCCTCGCCCGAGGCCTCGGCCCCGCCGGCCACGACCGGCCCCTGCGCCACGGCGTAGATCTGGCCGTCGGCGGCGTTGAGCGGGGTCATGATCAGCGTGCCGCCGAGCAGGCTTCGCGCGTCGCCGATCGCCGAGACGGTGACGTCTATCCGCCCCCCGGCGCGCGCGAAGGGCGGCAGCGTCGCGGTCACCAGCACCGCGGCCGCGTTCTTCGACTTGAAGGCCTCGCCCGAGACATTGACCCCCAGCCGTTCCAGGATGTTGGCCATGATCTCTTCGGTGAAGGGCGAATTCCGCAGGCCGTCTCCGGTTCCGTTCAGGCCGACGACAAGCCCGTAGCCCAGCAGGTCGTTGCCGCGCACGCCCTGCACCTCGACCAGGTCCTTGAGCCGCACCTCCTCGGCCGGGGCGGGCGGGGCCAGCACCGCGATGAGGCCAGCCGCAAGGGCGGCCAGGCCGAGGGCGGCCCGGCGGCAGGCGGCCCGCCAGCCCCGGGCCATGCGCCGCGCCGCCGGGCCCGGGGCGGGCCTGCGCCGCAGGTGCCCGGGCGCGGTCACCGCAGGTACTCCGCAAGCGAGAGCCGCGCGAGCCGCGCCGTCACCGCATAGACGAGTTCGAGCCGGCGCTCGGCCTCGCTCAGCGCCGATGCCGTATCATAGGGATCGGCTGCGGCGATCGCGGCATGGGCGAGGTCGAGCGCGGTGCCCTCGGCCCCGAGCCGCGTCCGCACCGCGGCGATCCGCTCCTCGGCGGTTCCGGTGGCGGCGGCCAGGCCGGTGATCCCGTCGCCCGCCGCGATCGCGGCCGCGCCCGCCTCGCGCAGGAGCTGGCCCTGCGCCGCGACGTCGCCGGCCAGCACGCCGGCATCGACGAGGGCGCCGAGGGCGGCGGCACGCAGCGCGGCGCGCAGCGCCGGATCGGCGGCGGTCGTCGCCACCGCCGCCACGTCCTCCGACCGGTCGCCGATGCGGAACGGGGCGAGCGGAACCGTGCCGCCGAGATAGCCGGTATCGGCAAAGCCGCCGCCGCCCGGTGCGGCATCGAACCAGGCATCGACCGCCGCGATGACGCCCGCAACGGTGGTCTGACCGGCCGCGGCCGCAGTGAGCTGGCCGAGGATGTCGTCGGCTGCGGCGAGGGGCGGCGTGTCCGTCGCGGTGCCCGAGAAGACGTGGCGCCCGGCCTGCGCCACGTTCAGCGCCGAGACGATGGCATCGAGGCGCAGGCGGGCGTCGCGGGCGCTGGCGGAGATGGCGGCCGGGGAACTGGTGGCGGCAAGGCCGAGCAGTCGCGGCCCGAAGCCCGAGAGCGTGTCGCCGATGGTGCCGAGGGCCGCCTGTGCCGCCCCGGCGAAGGCCGCCGCCTCGGCCGCCGCCGCGGCATGGGCCTCGACCCGGCCGCGGGCCCGGGCGATGGCTGCGAGCGCCGTCATGTCGCCGCCGGTCGCTGCCGCGATGTCGGCCTTGCGGCCGGAGGCGAGCTCTGCCGAGAGCCGGCCGACCTCCTGCGCCGCCGCAGCGATGCCGCGCCGCGTCTGCAGCGCCCGCGCCATGTCGCCGAGATTCACCGGTCCCATGGGCTAGAGGTCGATCAGGCGCTGCACGAGCGCGTCCATGACCTGAAGCACGCGGGCATTGGCGGACCAGGCCTGTTCGACGAGCATCAGGGTCTGGAGCTCGGCATCGCTGTCCACGCCGTCCTGCAGGTGCAGCCTGCGCAGCCCCTCGGCCCGGGCGGCGGCCTCTGTCTTCGCGTCCTCGGCGGTCTGCCGCGCCCCCGTCACCGCCGACAGCGCCGCCGCGGCGAGGGCGCCGGCATCGATCCGGCGGCCCGCGGCCGCACCCGAGGCGACATCGGCCGGGCCGGCGAGGGCCCCGGCCAGGGCATCGAGCAGCCGCGCCTCGCCCGGCGGGCCGGGAAGCGCCGCCGCCAGCCCGTCGCGCAGCCGCCAGGAGGCGCCGCCACGGGCCGGATCGGCGGCCGCATTCAGCGCGATCCTTCCGGCAAGGCCGGTCTCCGCCGCGGGCAGGAAGGCCGCTCCCCCGTCGGTGAACAGGCCCGGATCGCCCGGCGCCAGCGTCGGGTCGACATCCGGGGTCGCGACGCGCTCGATGAGATTGCGGGCAACGGCATCGGCCTCGGCCTGCGCGGCCGGGGCGATCACGTCGCGCAGCGCGAAGAGCGCCTCGAGCCGCCCGCCCGCGAGCAGACCCCCGGGCCCCGCCGCCACCGGACGGCCGCCGAGCGTCAGCCCCGAAAGCGCCCCCGAGCCGATGGTCATGTCGGCGGTGATCGTCGGCGTCGCGGTGAAGCCGAGGACGGCGGGCGAGGTGTCGAGCAGGATCGCGCCGCCCGTCGAGACCAGCGCGATCTGGTCGTTCGGGCGCTGGATCTCGCGCAGGGGAACGAGCGTGGCGACGCGGTCCACCAGGGCCTGGCGCTGGTCGAAGAGCGCGGTCACGTCGCGCCCGAGCGCCCGGAAGGACAGGATGTCGGCATTGAGCCGGTCGATCGCGGCAAGGTCGGCGTTGAGCCCGGCGACAGCCCCGGCGATCCCGGCATCGGCCTGCTCGCGCAGCGCCTGCAGCGCATCGGCGATGCCGTTCAGCTTCGCGGCCACGCCGGCCGCGGCGGCGGCCGCGGCATCGAGCCGCGCCGGCGCGTCCGGCCGCGCGGCGGCCGCGGCAAGCGCCGCCTCGAGCGCCGTCAGCCGGTCCGCCAGCGAGCCCGCCTCGTCCGGCAGGCCGAACATCTCCTCGATCCGCTTCAGCCCGGTGGCGCGGGCATCGGTTCCCGCCGCCGCGGCGTCGGCCAGCCGGAGCTCGCCCAGGACGGCGCGGTTGACCACCCGCGTGACGCCGACGACGGCGACGCCGGTGCCGGTGCCGCCCAGCGAGGCCGAGGTCAGCTCCAGTTCGCGCCGGGCGAAGCCGGGCGTCGTGGCGTTGGCGATGTTCGAGGACAGGGTCTGGGCGGCGCGGGCCGAGGCGGTCAGCCCGCTCAGCGCATTGGCGAAGGTGGCGGCGATGCTCATGGCGGGGGCCCCGGACCGGCGGCGTCAGCGTCAGCGCTTGATGTTGGTCGTCTCCTGCAGCATCTCGTCCACGGTCTGGATCACCTTGGCGTTCGAGGAATAGGCACGCTGGGTCTGGATCAGGGCCGTGAGCTCGGCCGCGACATCGGTCGTCGAGCCCTCGCGCGCATAGCCCACGACCTTGCCGGTCGGTCCGTCGCCGGCATCCCACAGGAAGAACGATCCCGATTCCGGCGAGACCTGGTAGGACTGGTTGTTCAGCACGACGAGGCCGTTGGGGTTGGGCACGTCGACCAGCGGAATCTGGTAGAGCCGCCGGGTGAAGCCGGTGTCGTAGGTCGCGGTGATGTAGCCCTTCTCGTCGATCTCGACGGCCGTCAGGTTACCCACCGGCGATCCGTCCTTGGTGATCGAGGTGGGCGCGAAGCTGTCGGAAAGCTGCGTCAGCCCGTTCGGGTCGCCGAGCGCCCCGATCTTCAGCGTCATCGGCCCGCCCGCGACGGTCAGCGCCAGGGTCCCGTCCCCGGGGTTGTAGGCCCCGCCCGAGATGGTGGTGACCGAGGCGAGCGTGCCGCCGTTGCCGCGCGAGGCGTCGAAGACCAGCGTGTATTCGCCGATCACCGCGCCGCCCTGCGCGGAATCGCGGATCTCCATCGTCCAGGTGTTGGAGCTGCCGCTGACCGGCACGCTGGGCGTGAAGGTGATGTCGAGCGTCTCCGACGTGCCGAGATTTCCGAAATATTCGACAGACAGCGGCAGGCTGGTGCCGCTCGCCCCAGCCTCGGTCTCCGTCGCCGGCAGGTTGACGCCCAGCTGCATCCGCGTCGTCGGGTCCCCGGCCGTCTGGTTGGAGTTGATCACCACGGGCACGAGGCCCGCGATCGTGTCGCGCGGCAGGATCGGGATCGTGCCGTCGGCATTGGCCGGCCAGCCGAGCAGGACGAGGCCGGAATCGGTGCGCAGCACGCCTTCGGCATCGGTGCGGAAGGCCCCGGTCGTCGTCATCACCAGGGGGCGCGTGCCCGACGTCGTGCCGAGCGAGGTGACCGGCGTCACCGGCAGCATGCCGCGCCCCGCGATGGCGATGTCGAGCGCGTTCGACGTGGCCACCAGCGCCCCCTGCTCGTCGATCAGGCGGCTGGTGATGGCGCGCACGCCGCCGGCCGAATAGGTGCCGGTGTTGCGCGACTTGTTGATGACGAAGCTCTCGAATTCGGCGGCGGCGCGCTTGTAGCCGTAGGTGCCGGAATTGGCGATGTTGTCGGAAATCGTCGCCAGCCGGGTGGCGTTGGCGCCAAGCCCGGCGACGCCGGCGTTCAGCGCAGAGGAGATCGACATGGTGCGCGGCCTTTCTGCTGCGGGGTCCACGGTTTCGCCCCGCACTCTGTCCCCTCCGGCTTAAGATCGCCCTAACCGCGGCCCGTCGGACGGGTGGCGCTACTGCCGTCGCAGCAGGATCACCTCGATGCGGTTGTTGCGGATGGCCGCGGGGTTGGCATGGGCCGGCCTGCGGTCGGCAAAGCCGGCGACGCGCTCGGCCCGCCCGGTGCCCAGCCCCTCGCCCTCGAGCATCCGCCGCACCTGCATCGCGCGCGCCGTCGAAAGATCCCAGGACGGGTCCTCGCGCAGGACCTCGGGCCGGGCGCTGGTATGGCCGTTGACGGCCACCGGGTTCGTGGACAGCGTCATGACCCGGGCGATGGCGCGCACGATCTCTTCGGTCACGGGCTCGGGAATGGCGCTGCCCTCCCCGAACAGGGGCTGGTCCGGCAGGTCGCTGAACTCGATGATCAGCCCCTCGTCGGTAAGCTTCGTGACGACGTGGCGCAGCGCCTCGCGGCTCAGCATGCTTTCGCCGCCGGCACCCTTCAGCGCTTCCTCGACCGCCCGCGCCTCGGCCTCGAAACGGCCCGTGTCCACGGCCTCGGCGGCCGGCGTCGTGCCCGACTGGCCGACCGCCTGGCGTTCGGCGCTGGGCTTGCGGGCCGAGGCGCCGGTGCCCGTCTGGGCGACCTGGTCCTCGGAGAACACGCTCTCTCCGCCGAAGCTTCCGTCCCCGCCGCCCGAGACGCGGCTCAGCGGGATCGTCGGGCTGAAATAGTCCGCGATGCCCTTGCGTTGCTTTTCCGTCGTCGCGTTGAGCAGCCACATCAGCATGAAGAAGGCCATCATGGCCGTCACGAAGTCGGCATAGGCGACCTTCCACGCCCCGCCGTGGTGACCGCCGCCCCGGACGACCTTCTTCCGCTTGACGATGACCGGCAACGCGTTGCCGCGCGCGCCCATGTTTCCACCGTTCCTTCACCCGCGCCCAGCCTAGACCGCGCCGGGTTAAGGCAAGGCAAAGACGCAAGCGTGATGGCCGGCGGGATCGGCCCGGCTTGACAGGCGGCACCCCTGCCCCCATGAAGCGGCGGACTTCAAGATGGGCCGGGGCAGCGAATGGCGGGCAGCGCGCGGGACGGGATCGTCGAGACCGTCAAGACGATCTTCTGGGCCCTGGTCATCGCCGGGATCTTCCGCACCCTCTTCTTCCAGCCCTTCTGGATTCCCTCCTCGTCGATGAAGGACACGCTGCTCGTCGGCGATTTCCTCTTCGTCAACAAGATGGCCTACGGCTACTCGCGCTACAGCTGCCCCTGGGCGCTCTGCCCGATCAGCGGGCGCATCCTCGGCAATGCGCCGGAACGCGGCGACGTCGTGGTGTTCCGTCATCCGGCGAACGGCGAGGACTACATCAAGCGGCTGATCGGCCTGCCGGGCGACACGGTCCAGATGAAGGACGGCCTGCTCTACATCAACGGGGTGCAGGTCCCGCAGGAGCCGGCGGGCGTGTTCTCGGAGATCAAGGAACCCCAGGGCCCGCAGCAGCGGCTGCCGCGCTGCGCCAACGATCCGGTGGGTCTCGGCGGCGACTGCCTGAAGGACCGCTTCGTCGAGACCCTGCCGAACGGGGTGCGCCACGACGTGCTGAACATCGGCGACAACGAGCCGGGCGACAACACGCCGATCTTCACCGTGCCGGCGGGGCACTACTTCTTCATGGGCGACAACCGCGACGACAGCACCGACAGCCGCTTCAGGCTGTCGCTCGGCGGGGTGGACATGCTGCCCGAGGAATACCTCATCGGCCGCGCCGACCGCATCATGTTCTCCTCCGCCGGGCGGTCGCTGTTCTTCTTCTGGACATGGCGGGCCGACCGCTTCTTCAAGGCGATCGATTGAGGCCGGGGGCGGAGCTCTCGGCCTTCGCCGCCCGCATCGGGCATTCCTTCGCGCGGCCCGCCCTCCTGGTCGAGGCGCTGACCCATCCCTCGCTGAGCTCGCCCGGACGGCGCAGCAACCAGAGGCTCGAATTCCTCGGCGACCGCGTGCTCGGCCTCGTCATCGCCGAGGCGCTGCTGGCCGGTGATGCCGGCGCCGCCGAGGGTCAGCTCGCCCCGCGCCTCAACGCCCTGGTCCGTCAGGAGACCTGCGCCGAGGTCGCCCGCGCCGTCGGCCTCGGCGAGGTGCTGAAGCTCGGCCGTTCCGAGGCGCAGTCGGGCGGGCGGCGCAAGGAGGCGATCCTCGCCGACGCGATGGAGGCGGTGATCGCCGCCGTCTATCTCGACGCCGGCTACGAGGCGGCGCGTGCCGTCGTCCTGGGGCTCTGGGGCGAGCGCATCGCGCGGGCCGAGGCGGCGGGCCGCGACCCCAAGACGGCGCTCCAGGAATGGACGCAGGCGCGCGGCCTCGGCCTGCCCGCCTACGGGGTGGTCAGGCGCCACGGCGCCGATCACGCGCCGCGCTTCACGGTCGAGGTGCGCCTGGCCGACGGGTCGGCCGCGACGGCCGAGGCGGGCTCGCGCCGGGTCGCCGAACGCGAGGCGGCGGCGGCGCTGCTGGCCCGGCTCGAAGGCCGGGCCGGATGACCGACACGCCCGAACCCGCCCTTCCCGCAGCCGCGCCGCCGGCCGGCCGGCCGCTCGCCGGCGTCGCGCTGGTGCTGCTTGCCGTCCTCGCCTTCGCGCTCTGCGACGTCATCGTGAAGGCGCTGGCCCGGGACCATCCGGTCACGCTGATCCAGGCGGCGCGCTACGGCGTCAACCTCGCCCTGCTTCTCGCCCTTCTCGGCCCGCGCCATGGCGGCGGCCTGTGGCGGACGCAAAGGACCGCCGCCGTCATGGCACGCGGGCTTGTCCTGGCGCTCGCCTCGCTGACCATGAGCCTCGCGCTGCGGCTGATGCCGCTGGGCGAGACGGTGGCCATCATCTACCTCGCGCCCTTCGTGGTGATGGTGCTGGCCGGGCCTGTCCTCGGCGAGCGCGTGGGGCCGGCGGGCTGGGCGGCGGCGGCCCTGGGCTTCGCCGGGGTCCTGCTCATCATGCGGCCGGGAACCGGGCTCGATCCGGCTGGCGTCCTCTGGGCGCTGGCAAATGTCGGCCTCGGCGCCGCCTACCACCTGATGACACGCGTCCTGACGCGGACCGAGACGACGCAGGCCATGCTCTTCCATGTTGCCCTCGTCGGCACGGTGTTCTTCGGTACCGCCGCCCTGCCCGCGCTCCGCGGCCCCCTGCCGGCGGCACCCGACCTCGCGCTCATGCTGGCGCTCGGGGCGCTGGCGACGCTCGGTCACTTCCTCTTCACGGCCGCCTATCGCGAGGCGCCGGCGGCCCTGCTTGCGCCGGTGAACTTCATGCATCTCGTCTGGGCCGGGGGCCTCGGCTGGCTGGTCTTCGGCCATGCGCCCGACGGGCTGACCATCCTCGGGATGGCGCTGGTCTGCGCGGCGGGGGGGTTCATCGCGATGAGGGCGCATTTCGCGCGCTGACCCCGGCCGCGCCGCCAGGGCGCGCGGGCGGCGGCATCCGCCCCTTCTGGCGCGCGTCGATCCGCCACAGGCGCCGCCGGGCGCCCGGCGGCTCAAGGCCGCGATAGCGCCCGCCGGAGTGCTTCGGCCAGTCGAGCGCCATGCCCATCCGCACCATCTCGGCGGCGATGTCACGGCCGTCCGGCAGGTGACAGACGGCCACGAGCCGGCCGTAGGACAGCCCGCCTGTGACGGTCGCGGTGACCTCGTGCCCCCGGCAGAGCCGGATCAGGGCCGACCGCGCGACGTATCCGTAGGGATGGTCAAGCTCGGGCGCGTCGATCCCTGCGATGCGGATGTTCTGCCCGCCGATCACGATCGTGTCGCCGTCCATCACCCAGCATCTGCCGCACAGCCTGCCGGGGTCGGGCGGCGGCGAATGCGCCGCGGCCATCACCCGGTCGCTCCCCGTGCGGCGTGCCGGGGAGTTCGCCCCCCCGGATCCGGCTGACCCGCGGATGGCGCGGACTAGAAGTCGAAGCAGGCCCATGATCTAAGTCATCACGCCGGAGCACGGTCGGCGCCGCCGTTTCCATCTGGGCAGCGCTCCGCCCGACCGAAAGCTGCGACGTCGCGTAAGCTACGGGGAAACGCGGAACCACTGCGTTTCCCAAGAGGAAACGGCAGTGAACGAGACTGGGACAGACCCGATGGACACCCGCGCCGGCTTCGTCGCCCTGATCGGCGAGCCGAACGCCGGCAAGTCCACCCTGCTCAACGCGATGGTGGGTGCCAAGGTGTCGATCGTCACCCACAAGGTCCAGACGACCCGGGCGCGCATCCGCGGCATCGCGATCGAGGGCCCGGCGCAGATCGTCTTCGTGGATACGCCGGGCCTCTTCCGCCCGCGCCGCCGGCTGGACCGCGCGATGGTGGCCGCGGCCTGGGGGGGCGCGGCGGATGCCGACATCGTCGTCCTCCTGGTCGAGGCGCATCGCGGGCTGACGGATGGGGTGCGGGCAATCCTCGACGGCCTGCGCGAAAGGGCGCAGGGCGCGCGCGTGGCCCTTGCCATCAACAAGATCGACAGGGTGAAGGCGCCCGCCCTGCTGGGCCTTTCGGCCGAACTCAATGCGGCCTTCCCCTTCGAGCGGACCTTCATGATCTCGGCCGCGAAGGGGCATGGTGTCGCCGACCTCAAGGCCTGGCTCGGGGCGGAGCTGCCCGCCGGCCCCTGGCTCTACCCCGAGGACCAGATCGCCGACCTGCCCCTGCGCATGATCGCCGCCGAGATCACGCGCGAGAAGCTGACCCTGCGGCTGCACGAGGAGATCCCCTACCAGCTGACGGTCGAGACCGAGCGCTGGGAGGACCGCAAGGACGGTTCGGTGCGCATCGACCAGGTGATCTATGTGGCACGAGACGGCCACCGGGGCATCGTGCTGGGCAGGGGCGGAGAGACGGCAAAGGCCGTGGGCCAGGCGGCACGGGCCGAGATCGCGGCGTTCCTCGGGCGCCCGGTTCACCTCTTCCTCACCGTCAAGGTCCGACCGGACTGGCTGGAGGAGCCAGAGCGCTATTCCGAGATGGGGCTCGATTTCCGCGATGGCGGCTGACCTGTCCGGCGCCTCGGGCCGCTCATCGGCCCTGGCGGACCTCTTCGCTGCGCCCGGCGCCTCGGGCCGCTCATCGGCCCTGGCGGACCTCTTCGCTGCCCGGCGCGAAGACGCCCGCAAGGGCGGAGGAGCGCCCGGTTGACCCCGCGCCCGACCGCGGATTTCTGGGTGCGCGCCTATCTCGCGCGGCTCGCCCTTGCCGGGATTCCGGCCTATGTCACGGCGCATGGCGATGCGACGGCAGGGGCGGTGCTGGTCAAGCTCGCCACCCTCGACGGCCGTGCCCGCGTCTTCCAGCGCAGCCCCGACCTGGCGACGGGCGGGCGGACCTGGACGGTTCTGGCCGAGGGGGACGAGGCCCTTGCCGATGCCGCCATCGCCCGCCAGCGCCGCCACGACCCCGACCTCTGGGTGATCGAGGTCGAAAGCCGCGAGGGCCGCACGCTTCTCGACGAGGCGGGGCTTGCCGACTGATCCTGCGGCGGCGCCCGGCGCCTCGGGCCGCTCATCGGCCCTGGCGGACCTCTTCGCTGCGCCCGGCGCCTCGGGCCGCTCATCGGCCCTGGCGGACCTCTTCGCTGCCCGGCGCGAGGACGCCCGCAAGGGCGGAGGAGCGCCCGGTTGACCCCGCGCCCGACCGCGGATTTCCGGCTGCGCGCCTGTCCCGCGCGGCTCGCCCTTGCCGGGATTCCGGCCCATGTCACGGCGCATGGCGATGCGACGGCGGGGGCGGTGCTGGTCAAGCTCGCCACCCTCGACGGCCGTGCCCGCGTCTTCCAGCGCAGCCCCGACCTGGCGACGGGCGGGCGGACCTGGACGGTTCTGGCCGAGGGGGACGAGGCCCTTGCCGATGCCGCCATCGCCCGCCAGCGCCGCCACGACCCCGACCTCTGGGTGATCGAGGTCGAAAGCCGCGAGGGCCGCACGCTTCTCGACGAGGCGGGGCTTGCCGACTGATCCTGCGGCGGCGCCCGGCGCCTCGGGCCGCTCATCGGCCCTGGCGGACCTCTTCGCTGCGCCCGGCGCCTCGGGCCGCTCATCGGCCCTG
>JAOADN010000053.1 GCA_026417295.1 Paracoccaceae bacterium | reverse complement strand
GGGCCCCGCCGGGCCGCAGGGGCCGCAGGGACCGCAGGGGCCGCAGGGCGAGCCCGGGCCTGCCGGTCCGCCCGGCCCCGCGGGTGCCCCGGGCCCGGCCGGTCCGGCCGGCGAAACCGGCCCGGCCGGCCCCGGATTCGAGGCGCCCGCCGGCGTCATCGTGCTGTCGGCCACGGCCGCGGGCTGCCCCGCCGGCTTCGCGCCCGGCGGGCAGGTGGCCCTTGCCACCTCGCCCGACTATGCGCTGGGCGCCGAACAGGCGGCATCGAACCTTGGCATGTTCACCTCGGCCACGATGGACTATTCGTCCGTCAACTTCTTCCTCTGCGTGAAGCAGGCCGAATGACGGACGCCTTCCAGAAGCTGTTCAGGCAGATGCTCGACCAGGGGCAGGAGATGGCGCGCGCCCTGAACCCCGCGCTCGAGACCTTCAGCCTGAACGGCTTCGACCGGATGATGCCCACGCTGTCGAAGGACATGATGGAGGCCTGGTTCGGCCGCACCTTCAACCGCGACGGGCTGGATGCCAAGACGCGGCTTCTGGTGACGCTGGGGGCGCTGACCGTGCTGGGCGCACAGGCCGAGCCGCAGATGCGACTGACCATCCGCCATGCGGTCGAGGCCGGCGCGAGCCAGCGCGAGATCGCCGAGGTGATCTACCAGATGTCGATCTTCGCCGGCCTTCCGGCCATGACGAAGGCGCTCGAGATCGCGCAGGGCGTCTTTTCCGAGGAGGACAGGGCATGAACATGGGGGAAGTGGCGTTCTGGCTGTTCGCCCTGTCGGCGGTGGCCGGGGGGCTGATGGTCGTGCTGGCGCGCAACCCGGTGCATTCGGTGCTGTGGCTGATCCTGGCCTTCCTGTCCTCGGCCGGCCTCTTCGTGCTGCTCGGGGCCGAGTTCGTGGCGATGCTGCTGGTCATCGTCTATGTCGGCGCCGTCGCCGTGCTGTTCCTTTTCGTGGTGATGATGCTGGACATCGACTTCGCCGCGCTGAAGGGCGAGATGGCGCGGTTCATGCCGCTTGGCCTGCTGATCGGGCTGGTCATCCTGATGCAGCTCGGCATCGCCTTCGGCGCCTGGACGAGCGGCGAGGGCGTGGTGCTGAACGACGCGCCCGCGGCCGGCGAGGTGGAGAACACGCGGGCGCTGGGCCTGATCCTCTACGACCGCTACTTCTACCTGTTCCAGACGGCGGGCCTGATCCTGCTGGTGGCGATGATCGGGGCAATCGTGCTGACGCTGCGCCACCGCAAGGACGTGAAGCGGCAGGACGTGCTGGCCCAGATGTGGCGCGATCCGCAGAAGGCGATGGAGCTGAAGGACGTGAAGCCGGGCCAGGGCTTGTAGGACAGGATGCGCCCCGCCCCCCGGGGGGCGGGCGGCAGGGCGGGGGTTGCCCCGCCGGTGAAGGCAGGCGGCGGGCCGGCGCCCGCCCGAGGGAAGAGCGACGGGACAGGGACCCCGGAGGGAACGAGACGATGATCGGACTGACGCATTATCTGGGGGTGGCGGCCACGCTGTTCGTGACCGGCATCTTCGGCATCTTCCTCAACCGGAAGAACGTGATCGTCATCCTGATGTCGATCGAGCTGATGCTCTTGGCGGTCAACATCAACCTCGTCGCCTTCTCGGCCTTCCTGCACGACCTGACGGGGCAGGTCTTCACCATGTTCGTGCTGACCGTCGCCGCCGCCGAGGCGGCGATCGGACTTGCGATCCTCGTCTCGTTCTACCGCAACCGCGGGTCGATCGACGTCGAGGACGTCAGCGTGATGAAGGGGTGACCTCATGCGCCTGATCGACCTGACCCCGATGCTGCAGAGCGCCGACCTCGACCGGACCGAGGCCTGGTATCGGGACGTGCTGGGCTTCGCCCGCGCGGGCCGGGCCGAAGGCTGGCTGCGGATGGAACGTGACGGTGTCGCCCTGATGTTCATGACGAACGCGCATGTTGGCGAGCCCGCCGCGACGGCTGTCCAGTACATCCGTGTCGATGACGCCCTTTCGCTGTGGGACGACCTGCGCGACAAGGTCGGCGCCGAATGGGGGCCGGAGGACTTCGACTACGGAATGCGCGAATTCGCCATCCGGGACCCCGACGGGTACCTCCTGAGCTTCGGCCAGGATCTCGAGGCCGCCACGGCCGACGCTACGAAAGGCTGATCGCGATGCTTCAGTTCATCCTGCTGGCGCCCCTTGCCGCCGCCGCGATTGCCGGTTTCGGCTGGCGCCTGATCGGCGAGAAGGCCGCGATGGTGCTGACGACGGGCGTCCTGTTCGCGGCCTGCGCCCTGAGCTGGTACGTCTTCCTGACCTTCGACGGCACGACGCAGCACGTCCATATCCTGGACTTCATCCAGTCGGGCAGCCTTGATACCGCCTGGGCGATCCGGCTGGACCGGCTGACCGCGATCATGCTGGTCGTCGTCACCACCGTCTCGGCGCTCGTCCACCTCTATTCGGTGGGCTACATGGACGGCGACGCGAACTGGAAGGAAGGCGAGGTCTACAAGCCGCGCTTCTTCGCCTATCTCTCGTTCTTCACCTTCGCGATGCTGGCGCTGGTGACGGCCGACAACCTTGTCCAGATGTTCTTCGGCTGGGAGGGCGTGGGCGTCGCCTCCTACCTGCTGATCGGGTTCTACTGGCGCAAGCCCAGCGCCAACGCGGCGGCGATCAAGGCCTTCGTCGTGAACCGGGTGGGCGACTTCGGCTTTGCGCTGGGCATCTTCGGGCTGTTCTACCTGGTGGACAGCATCGGCATGGACGACATCTTCGCCGCCGCGCCGCAGCTTGCGGAGACGCAGCTGCGCTTCCTCTGGGCCGACTGGAATGCCGCGAACCTGCTGGCCTTCCTGCTTTTCGTCGGTGCGATGGGCAAGTCGGCGCAGCTTTTCCTGCACACCTGGCTTCCGGACGCGATGGAGGGCCCGACGCCCGTCTCGGCGCTGATCCATGCCGCGACGATGGTGACGGCGGGGGTGTTCCTGGTCTGCCGGATGTCGCCCCTGATGGAATACGCGCCCGAGGCCAAGGCCTTCGTGATGTATATCGGCGCGGCGACGGCCTTCTTCGCGGCGACCGTGGGCCTGGTGCAGAACGACATCAAGCGGGTGATCGCCTATTCGACCTGCTCGCAGCTTGGCTACATGTTCGTGGCGGCGGGTGCGGGCATCTACGGCGCGGCGATGTTCCACCTCTTCACACACGCCTTCTTCAAGGCGATGCTGTTCCTCGGCGCGGGCTCGGTCATCACGGCGATGCATCACGAGCAGGACATGCGCCATTACGGCGGGCTGCGGACGAAGATCCCGCTGACCTTCTGGGCGATGATGACCGGCACGCTGGCGATCACCGGGGTGGGCATTCCGCTGACCTCGATCGGCTTCGCCGGGTTCCTGTCGAAGGACGCGATCATCGAGAGCGCCTGGGGTTCGGGCAATGCCTTCGCCTTCTGGGCGCTGGTGGCGGCGGCCTGTTTCACGAGCTTCTATTCCTGGCGGCTGATGTTCATGACCTTCTACGGGGCGCCGCGCTGGGGCGCGGCCGGCCACGGGCATGAGGCGCACGGCCACGGGGCGGACGGGCACGGGGCGGACGGGCACGGGGCGGACGGGCATGGCCACGGGGCGCACGAGCCGCACGAGAGCCCGGCCGTGATGCTGATCCCGCTTGGGGTGCTGGCGCTGGGTGCGGTCTTCGCGGGGATGGTCTGGCACAACCAGTTCTTCGGCGACCACGACAGGATGACGGAATTCTTCGCTATGGCCCACCACGCGGCGCCGGCGGATGCGGCGCATGGCACAGGCGAACCGGCCGCCGATGCCGGGCACGGCGCGGCCGAACCGGCCGCCGATGCGGGCCACGGCGCGGCCGAACCGGTGGCCGATGGGGGCCATGCGGCTGCCCCGGCGGGCGCCGCGCCCGAAGGCGCGATCTTCATGTCGGAGGCCTCGAACGCGGTCCTCGATGCGGCGCATCACGCGCCGGCCTGGGTCAAGGTCAGCCCCTTCGTGGCGATGGTCCTGGGCTTCCTGGTCGCGTTCCAGTTCTACATCCGCGACCCGTCGCTGCCCGGCCGCGTGGCGGCGACGAACCCGGTGCTCTACCGCTTCCTCCTGAACAAGTGGTATTTCGACGAGCTCTACGACTTCTTCCTCGTCCGGCCCGCGCTGTGGCTGGCGCGGGTGCTGTGGCGCAAGGGCGACGGCGCGGTCATCGACGGCACGATCAACGGGGTCGCGATGGGCCTGGTGCCGGCGCTGACGCGGGCGGCCGGGCGGCTGCAGTCGGGCTATGTCTTCACCTATGCCTTCGCCATGGTGATCGGGCTGGGGCTGCTGATCACCTGGGTGACGCTTGCGGGGGGCGGCAAGTGATGGCCTATCCGATCCTCTCGATCGTCACCTTCCTGCCCATCGTGGCGGGCGTGATCCTGGCGCTGTTCCTGAAGGGCGACGACCCGGCGGCGCAGCGCAACGCGAAGTGGCTGGCGCTTGCGGCGACGACGGCGACCTTCCTGATCTCGCTCGTCTTGCTGCGCGGCTTCGATCCGGCCGACACGGGATTCCAGTTCGTCGAGGAACGGCCCTGGATCTTCGGGCTGACCTACAAGATGGGCGTGGACGGGATCTCGATCCTGTTCGTGCTGCTCACGACATTCCTGATGCCGATCACGATCCTCTCGACCTGGGAGGTGACGACGCGGGTCAAGGAATACATGGTGGCCTTCCTGATCCTCGAAGGGCTGATGATCGGGGTCTTCACGGCGCTGGACCTGGTGCTCTTCTACCTGTTCTTCGAGGCCGGCCTCATCCCGATGTTCCTGATCATCGGCATCTGGGGCGGCAAGGACCGCATCTATGCGGCCTTCAAGTTCTTCCTCTATACCTTCCTCGGCTCGGTGCTGATGCTGGTCGCGATGGTCGCGATGTACGTGCAGGCGGGCACGACGGACATCCCGACGCTGATGACGCACAGCTTCGCCTCGGACCCGGTGACGGTCCTGGGCCTGAGGATCGCCGGCGGCACGCAGACGCTGATGTGGCTGGCCTTCTTCGCCTCGTTCGCCGTCAAGATGCCGATGTGGCCGGTCCATACCTGGCTGCCCGACGCGCATGTGCAGGCGCCGACGGCGGGCTCGGTCGTGCTGGCGGCGATCCTTCTGAAGATGGGGGGCTACGGCTTCCTGCGGTTCAGCCTGCCGATGTTCCCGGTCGCGTCCGACCTGCTGGCGCCGCTGGTCTTCTGGCTGAGCGCCATCCCCATCGTCTACACGAGCCTCGTGGCGCTGGCGCAGGAGGACATGAAGAAGCTGATCGCCTATTCCTCGGTGGCGCACATGGCTTCGTCACCATGGGCATCTTCGCCGCCAACCAGCAGGGCGTCGATGGCGCGATCTTCCAGATGCTGAGCCATGGCTTCATCTCGGGCGCCTTGTTCCTGTGCGTGGGCGTCATCTACGACCGGATGCACACGCGCGAGATCGCGGCCTACGGGGGCCTCGTGAACCGGATGCCGGCCTATGCGCTGGTCTTCATGTTCTTCACGATGGCGAACGTGGGCCTGCCGGGCACGAGCGGCTTTGTCGGCGAGTTCCTGACGCTGATGGGCATCTTCCAGGTCAATACCTGGGTCGCGGCGGTGGCGGCGACGGGGGTCATCCTGTCGGCGGGCTATGCGCTGTGGCTGTACCGGCGCGTCGTCTTCGGCGATCTGGTGAAGGAGGCGCTGCGGTCGATCACCGACATGACCCCGCGCGAGAAGCTGGTCTTCGCGCCGCTGGTGGCGATGACGCTGATCCTGGGCGTCTATCCGCGGCTGGCCACCGACATCATCGGCCCGTCGGTCACGGCGCTGGTCGCAGACTATCACGCATCGGTCCCGGCGTCGGCGCTGGCGCAGGCCGGGGAATGAGGACAGCGCGATGACGGAAACGATCAACCTCGTCCCGGCCCTGCCCGAGCTCCTGCTTTCGGTCTATGCGATGGCGGCGCTGATCCTGTGCGCCTATACCGGCAAGGACGGCACGACGCGGGCCCTGACCTGGATCACGGCCGCGGTCTTCACGGCCATGGCCATCTGGATCGGCGCCTCGCCGGCGCCGGATGCGACGGCCTTCCACGGCGCCTTCATCGACGACGCCTTCAGCCGTTTCGCCAAGGTCGTCATCCTGCTGGCCGCGGCCGCCGTCCTGGCGATGAGCGAGGACTGGATGCACCGGCAGGGCCTGAACCGGTTCGAATATCCCCTGCTCGTCACCTTTGCCGTGATCGGCATGATGATGATGGTCTCGGCCGGGGACCTGATCGCGCTCTATGTCGGGCTGGAGCTGATGTCGCTGTCGCTCTATGTCGTGGCGGCCTTCCGCCGCGACAGCCTGCGTTCGACCGAGGCGGGGCTGAAGTACTTCGTCCTGGGCGCGCTGTCCTCGGGCCTCCTGCTCTATGGCGCCTCGCTTGTCTACGGCTATGCCGGGACGACGGCCTTCGACGGCATCATCCCGCATGCGACCGGGGGGGCGATGTCGACCGGGCTGCTGCTGGGCCTGGTCTTCATCATCACGGGGCTGGCCTTCAAGGTCTCGGCCGTGCCGTTCCACATGTGGACGCCGGATGTCTACGAGGGTTCGCCGACGCCGGTCACGGCCTTCTTCGCGACCGCCCCCAAGGTGGCGGCGATGGCGCTGTTCGCCCGGGTCATGCACGGCGCCTTCGGCACGGCGCCGGGCGACTGGGGGCAGGTGATCGCGGTCATCGCGGTGGCCTCGATGTTCCTCGGGGCGATCGCGGCGATCGGCCAGCGCGACATCAAGCGGCTGATGGCCTATTCCTCGATCGCGCACATGGGGTTCGCGCTGGTCGGGCTGGCCGCGGGGACGGCGCAGGGCGTGCAGGCGATGCTGCTCTACATGGCGATCTATGCGGCGATGAACGTCGGCACCTTCGCCTTCATCCTGGCGATGGAGAAGGACGGCGAGCCGGTGACGGCGATCGACGCGCTGAACATGCATGCGCGCCGCCAGCCGGTGCGGGCGGCGGCGCTGCTGATCCTGCTGTTCAGCCTGGCCGGCGTGCCGCCGATGCTGGGCTTCTTCGCGAAGTACGGCGTGCTGGTTGCGGCGGTGCAGGCGGGATACGCCTGGCTGGCCGTGGCGGGCGTGATCGCCAGCGTGATCGGCGCCTACTACTATCTCAGGATCGTCTACCTGATGTATTTCGGCGAGGAGCGCACGGGGCTGGACGGCGCCATCGCGCCGGCCCAGTGGGTGATGCTGGTCGGGATGGCGGCGGTCATGGTCCTGGGCGTGGTCACGCTGTTCGGGATCGAGGGCGCGGCGCAGGCGGCCGCGCAGGTCCTTGTCAGGTGAGGCGGGCTGGCCGGCGGGCACCGGCCGGCTGATCCTGCCCGAGACCGACAGCACGAATGCCGAGGCGGCGCGGCGGGCGGGCAGCCTGGTGGCGCCCGTCTGGATCATGGCGCGGCGGCAGACCGCGGCGCGCGGGCGGCGGGGCCGGCCCTGGGCGAGCCCCGAGGGGAACCTGGCGGCGACGCTGGTCCTGGCGGAGGCAGACCCCGCGCGCGCCGGCCTGCGCAGCTTCGTGGCGGCGCTGGCGCTGGCCGAGGCGCTGGATGCCGCGGCCCCCGGCGCGGCGGTGGCGCTGAAATGGCCGAACGACGTGCTGCTGAACGGCGGCAAGGTGGCGGGGATCCTGCTCGAGTCGCTTCCGGCCGGGCGGGGCGTCGCCATCGGCATCGGCGTCAACCTGGCCGTGGCGCCGGACCAGGCGACGCTGGAGGCGGGGGCGCTGCGGCCGGTCTCGGTGGCGGGCGAGACGGGCAGGGCGGTGGCGCCGGAGGACTTCCTCGACCTGCTGGCCGGGGCCTTCGCGGGCTGGGAGGGGCGTTTCGGCCGCTTCGGCTTTGCCCCGGTCCGGAGCGCCTGGCTGGCGCGGGCGGCGCGGCTGGGCGAGCGGATCGCGGTGCGGACGGGCAGCACGGCGCTGGCCGGCCGCTTCGCGGACCTGGCCGGGGACGGGGCGCTGGTGCTGGAGACGCCGGAGGGCCGGCAGCGCATCCATGCGGCCGATGTCTTCTTCTGAGCGGTGCGGCCGGGGCAAGGTTCCGCGCGGAACCTTGCCCAGGATCGTTGCAACGATCCTGGGCGCGCGCCGCGCGGCGCGCGCCACCCCCCCGCCTGCGCCCTTGCGCCGCCGGCAAAAGCCCGGCACCACTTGCCGCGCATAACGGGGGCGGGGCCATGCTTCTCTGCATCGACTGCGGCAATACCAACACCGTCTTCGCGGTCTGGGACGGCACGCGCTTTGCCGCGACCTTCCGGATCGCGACCGACCACCGGCGCACGGCGGACGAGTACTTCGTCTGGTTCGCCGCGCTGATGGCCCATGCCGGCGTGGCCATGCGGATCGATGCCGCCATCGTCTCCTCGACCGTGCCGCGTGTCGTCTTCAACCTGCGCGTCCTGTGCAGCCGCTACTTCGACTGCCGTCCGCTTGTCGTCGGCCGGCCGGACTGCGCGCTGCCGGTCGCGCCGCGCGTCGACAAGGGCACGACCGTCGGCCCCGACCGCCTGGTCAACGCGGCAGGGGCCCATGACCGCCATGGCGGCGACCTGATCGTGGTGGATTTCGGCACGGCGACGACGCTGGACGTGGTGGACACCGACGGCGCCTATGTGGGCGGCGTCATCGCGCCGGGCGTCAACCTGAGCCTCGAGGCGCTGCACATGGCGGCGGCGGCGCTGCCGCATGTCGATGTCACCCGCCCGGAGCGGGTCGTCGGCACGAATACGGTGGCCTGCATGCAGTCCGGCGTCTATTTCGGCTATATCGGCCTTGTCGAGGGGATCGTCGCCCGCATCCGCGCCGAGCGCGGCCGGCCGATGAAGGTTGTCGCCACCGGGGGCCTCGCCCCGCTCTTCGCCCAGGGAACGGACATATTCGACAGCGTGGAGGACGACCTGACCATGCACGGACTGGTGCTGATCGACGCCCTGAACAGAAAGACCCGACCGGCATGACGAAGGACCGCCTCATCTACCTGCCGCTGGGCGGCGCGGGCGAAATCGGCATGAACGCCTATGTCTTCGGCTACGGCCCGCCGGATGCCGAGCGCCTGATCCTTGTCGATCTGGGCGTGACCTTCCCGGACATGGACAGCTCTCCGGGGGTCGATCTCATCATGCCCGACATCGCCTGGCTGGCCGAGCGGCGGGACCGGCTGGAGGCGATCTTCATCACCCATGCGCACGAGGATCACATCGGCGCGGTGGGCCACCTGTGGCCGCAGCTGCGCGTGCCGGTCTATGCCCGGCCCTTCACCGCCCTTCTGGCCAGGGGCAAGATGGAGGAGGCGGGACAGCCCACGACGATGATCCGCGTGGTCGGCCCGCGCCCGGCCGTCACCGAGGCCGGCCCCTTCCGCGTGCAGTACCTGCCGGTCAGCCATTCGATCCCGGAAAGCGCGGCGCTGATCATCGACACGCCGGCCGGGCGCATCCTGCATTCGGCCGACTTCAAGCTGGACGGCAACCCGCTGGTGGGCGAGCCCTTCGACGCGCGGGCCTGGCACGAGGTGGCGCGCGAGGGCAGGGGCATCCACCTTCTGACCTGCGATTCCACCAACGTCTTCTCGCCGCTGCCGGGGCGGTCCGAGGCGACGCTCGCCAAGCCCATCCGCGAGCTGATCGAGGGGCGCAGGGGCGGGCTTGTCGTGGCCACGACCTTTGCCTCGAACGTGGCGCGGGTGCGCACCCTGGCCGAGGCCGGCCGGGCCGCCGGGCGCAGCATCTGCCTGATGGGCCGGGCCATGCGCCGCATGATCGCCGCCGCGCAGGAGACCGGGATCCTGACCGACTTTCCCCCGGTCGTCGAGCCCGAGGACGCGGCCGACGTGCCGCGCGACAGCCTGATGCTGATCGTCACCGGCAGCCAGGGCGAGCGACGCGCCGCCTCGGCCGCGCTGAGCCGGGGCAAGTATCTGGGGATCGAGCTGCGCGAGGGCGACCTGTTCCTGTTCTCGTCCAAGACGATCCCGGGCAACGAGAAGGACGTGCTGCGGATCATGAACGCCTATTCCGAGATGGGCGTTGACGTCTTCGACGACCGCGGCGGGCTCTATCACGTCTCGGGCCATGCCAACCGCCCCGACCTCGAGGCGGTGCACGACCTGATGCGCCCGGCGATGCTGATCCCGATGCATGGCGAGCACCGCCACCTGCGCGAACATGCGGCCCTGGGCAGGGCCAAGGGCATCGCGGCCGAGATCGTGCCCAACGGTGCGCTGACCGACATCACCGGCCCGAAGCCCGAGATCGTCGAATACATCGAGACGGGGCGCACCTACCTGGACGGCAAGGTGCTGATCGGCGCCATGGACGGGGTGGTGCGCGACCGCATCCGCATGGCGCTGAACGGCCATGTCCTGGCGACCGTCATCGTCGACGAGGAGGACCGGCCGCTGGGCGAGGCCTGGGTCGAGATCATGGGGCTGCCGGGCCGCGGCAGCTCGGGGCGGACGCTGATCGAGGTGCTGGAGCGCGACCTTGCCGGGGTCCTGGACCGGGTCGACGACAGGGTGCTGGCCGACGACGATGCGCTGGACGAGGCGATCCGCCGGGCGGTGCGCACGACGACCGAGGAAGAGGTGGGCAAGCGGCCCGAGGTGACGGTCGTCATCTCGCGCCTGATGGCGCAGTAGGGGGCGCGCCCCGCCGGACCGGCCGGCGGAGGACGGCGGGATGCCGCCCAGGGCGCGGCAGGGGTCGCTTGCCCCGGGGCGGCGGGTCATGCAGCATTGACGCGTTCGTGATCGACGGTGAACGGTCCGTGACCCATCGCGTCCTGCTGATGAGCTGCATGCGCAACGAGGGGGCCTCGGTCCTTGAATGGTTCGCGTATCATCGCGTCATCGGCGTGGATCATTTCCTCGTCTACACGAACGACTGCGAGGACGGCACGGACCTGATCTGGCGGCATCTTCAGTCGCGCGGTCTGGCAACCCACCGGAAGAACAAGGCGAACGGCCCGTTCCGGCGCGCAAAGCCCCAGACCCGCGCCCTGATCCGGGCCATGGACGACCCCGTCCATGCGGATGCGGAGTGGGTCGCCTTCATCGATGTCGACGAGTTCGTCAACATCCATGCCGGCGCGGGACAGGTCGGGGACCTTCTGGCGGCGAATCAGCACAGCGACTGCATCCTGCTGAACTGGCGCCTGTTCGGCTGTTCGGGGCGGGTGCGCGGCGAGCCCGGGCTGGTCACGGAGCAGCGCTGGCCTGCGACCCGGATCGGGCGCCGACGCCATTCGCCATGTCGATGAAATCCCCCTATCGCAGGTCACGGTTCTGGAAGCCCGGAATCCACCGCCCGCAGGTGCATCCCGAGGATGACGGGCCGCCGCGGACCTATACCAACCCGAGCGGCGACAGGGTTTCGCCGGCCTGGCGGCACGTGACGCGGAACTGGGACTACCGGACGGCGCAGCTCAACCACTACTCCGTCCAGTCGCTCGAAGGTGTCGTGGTGAAGTTCGCACGCGGCTTCACCAATCCGATGGACGGGCCCGGGGCCTACCTCGGCAACCGAGATACGAACCACGTCGAGGACCGGTCGATCCAGCGCCATCTGCCGCGCCTGCGTGAGGAGATGGGGCGGCTGCTGGAGGACCCCGTGCTGCGGTCCCTGCACGAAGGCGCGGTGAGCTGGCGCGCGGCGCGGTTCGAGGAGGCGATGAAGGACCCCGCGCACCGGGACCTGCTGGCGTCGCTGGCCGCGCAGTCCGCCCGCCTGGCCGCCGGCCCGGAGGATGGCCCGGCCGCCATGCGGGATGGCGAGGCCCTGTCGCGGCGCGGCCTGGCCGGCTGAGGCGGGGCGCGGCCGGCCGAAGCCGGGGGGGCGATGCCCGGCGCGGCGCTGCCGGGGGGGCGATGCCCGGCGCGGCGCTGCCGGGGGGGCCGCCTAGACCGTGTGCAGGTAGAGGTCGTAGTCGACGTCGGCGATGGTGCGCGCCACGCGGGCATATTCGGCCGCCTTGATGGCGCAGAAGGTGCGGTGCATGTCGGCCCCGAGCGCCGCCTTCAGGAAGGCCGAGCCCCGGGCGGCGCGGATCGCCTCGTGCCAGTCGGTCGGGATCGCGGGGCCGCCTTCCGCCTCGTAGGCGTTGCCCTTCGTCTCGGGGCCGGGGTCGATGCGCTCGTCCAGGCCCTTCCCGAGCGCCGCGAGCACCGTCGCGCCGACGAGATAGGGGTTGGCATCCACGCCCGCGGGGCGATGCTCGATCCGCCGCGCGGCGACGCTGCCGGCCGGGATGCGCAGGGCGACCGAGCGGTTGTTCACCCCCCAGGACGGGTTCACCGGCGCATAGGACTGCGCGGCGAAGCGGCGCCAGGAATTGGCGTGGGGCGCGAAGACCAGCATCGATTCCCCCATCGTCGCCCGCATGCCCCCGAGCGCATGCAGAAGCTCGGGCCGCCATTCGCCCTCGACGGCCTCGGCGAAGACGTTCGCGCCCGACCGGTCGCGCAGCGAGACGTGGAAATGCATGCCCGAGCCGGCGTATTTCTCCACCGGCTTGGCCATGAAGCAGGCCGTCACGCCCATGGCGCGGGCCTGAAGGCGGACGATGCGCTTGAGCCGCGCCAGGTCGTCGGCCGCCTGCATCACGTCGGTGCGGTAGTGCAGCGTGAGTTCGTACTGGCCGGGGGCATATTCGCTGATCACCGTCTCGGCCCTGATCCCGGCCGCCTCGGCGGCGGCGTAGATGCGGGAGAAGAGCGGCTCCATCCCGTGCAGGTGATCGACCGAATAGACCTCGGTCCAGCCCGAGACGCGCCCGTCGAGGACGGCGGGCGCCGGCTGGACATGGCCCTGGGCGTCGCGCTCCTTCGCGAGCAGGAAGAATTCCAGCTCGAAGGCGCCGGCCGGGGTCAGCCCCCGGGCGGCGAGCGCGGCGATCTGCGCGGCCAGCGCATGGCGGGGATCCGACGTCATCGGCGCCCCGTCGAGGTGGTAGAGCGACAGGAACACCTCGCCCCGCGCGGGCGACGTGCCGAGGACCGGCTTCAGCGTTCCCGGCACCGGCCAGGCGCGCATGTCGCCGTCGCCCTGGTCCCAGATGAGGCCGGTCTCGTGCACGTCCTCGCCCACGATGTCGAGCCCGAGGATCGACACCGGCATGTGGCGCCCGCCCTCGTAGAGCGGCAGGAGCTCGTGGCGGCGGATGATCTTGCCGCGCGCGATCCCGTTGGCATCGAAGAGGACGAGGTCGAAGGCCTCGATCCCGGGATGCGCGGCGAGGAAGGCCTCGGCCTCCTCGACGAGGGAGCCCGAGGGCGACGCTGCGCGGCGGGCATGGTCTTTCATGGCGTGGTCTTCCGGATGTGATCCGGGGCTTCTAGCAGAGGACGCGGCCGGGCGGTAGGGCGGCGATCAGCCCCCCGCAAGCTCCCCGGCCACCTCGCCGAAGGCCGCGACCAGCCGGTCGATCTGGGCCTGCGTGGTGACGGGCGAGACCAGCATCATGTTGTGGAAGGGTGCGATCAGGCAGCCGCGGTTGACCAGCCCGGCATGGATCGCCGCCTCGAGTGCCGGGGCATGGGCCAGCTCGGCCTCTGCCCCGTTCGCCAGCGGCGCGGGCCAGCAGATGAATTCCACCCGCGCGCCGACCCGCACCACGTGCCAGGGCAGCCCAAGCCTGGCGATCGCCGCCGCGAGCCCTGCCTCCAGCCGGGCTGCCCCGGCCTCCATCCGCGCATAGTTCGCCTCGGTCATCACCTCCGACAGCGTCGCCTCGAGGCAGGCGAACTGCATCGGGTTGGCGCTGAGCGTCGTGCCCATCCCGGTCCGCCCGGCCAGGCGCGCCGCATGAACCGCCCGCAGCCGGTCCTCGACCGCGGCCGTCATCCCCCAGACGCCGGTCGGCATGCCGCCCGCGACGCACTTGCCCACCACGAACATGTCCGGCGAAAGGCCGTGCACGCGCGTGTAGCCGCCGCGCCCGGACGAGATCGTGTGGGTCTCGTCGATGACGAGGAGCGCGCCGTGGCGGTCGCAGAGCGCCCGCAGCCCGTCATGGAAGCCGGGCGCGGGCAGGACCATGCAGGAATTGGTCATCACCGGCTCGGTCAGCACCGCCGCCACCTCGCCCGTGGCCAGCGCCGCCTCGACCCCCGCGAGATCGTTGAACTCCACGCAGACCGCCGCCGCCGCCGCGTCGAAGGGCGCGCCCAGAAGCCCCGGCTGGGCCATGGTGCGGCCGTTCTCCAGCGTCACCATCGTCTCGTCGACCGAGCCGTGATAGGCGCCGCGGAAGACGAGGATCTTCGGCCGGCCCGTCACGGCGCGCGCGACGCGCAGCGCATTGCGGTTGGCATCGGTGGCGGTCGTGGCGATCTGCCACAGGAAGGGGCCGAAGACCTGCGTGAGCAGCCGCCCCGCCCTGAGCGCCGCCTCGGAGGGCAGCATGTAGGTCAGCCCGCGCCCGGCCTGGTCGCGGATCGCCCGGGCCACCGGCGGGGGCGAATGGCCGAACATGCTGCCCGTGTCGCCGAGGCAGAAGTCGTCCAGCTCGTGCCCGTCGACATCGCGCAGCGTCGCGCCCTCGGCCGCGGCGACGAGGATCGGGAAGGGCTGCGGCCAGTCCTTCATCCAGTGCAGCGGCACGCCGTCGAGAAAGTCGGTCGCCGCCGCGAGGGCCGCCTGCGTGCGCGGCCGCGCCGCCCGGAAGGCCGCATCCTCGCGCGCCCTGAAGGCGGCGATGCGCGCTGCCGCGACGCCGCCGATCAGCCTGTCCTGGCCCATGCCTTCCCCCCCCGCGCGCGGCCTCCTGCCGGGCGCCGATTAGCCGGGCGGCCGGGCCCGCGTCAACAGCCCGCGCGCCCTGCCGCGCCTGCCCTTCATCCTGGCCGAAATACTCCGGGGAGGTGCGGAGGGGCGGCGCCCCTCCGCCCGCGCGGTCCCGGGCCCCGCGATGTCTCAGGCCGTGCGGGCCCGCCCGCCGCGCCGGCCGCCGCGCGCGGCACCGGCGGCCATCGCCTCGGCCGAGGCCTCGGCATAGCCCTTGCCGGCCTCGACCGCATCGAGCACGCGGCCGAAGCGGATCCATTCGCCGCCATTGGGGTCGTGGTTCATCAGCAGGTTGGCGGCGCGGATCGCCTCCATCTCGACCTGGCGCACCGGATTCATGATCGCGCTCGTCATGCCGGCGCAGATCGCCATCGGCAGGAAGGCCGCGTTGATCCCGTGCCGGTGGGGCATGCCGAAGGAGATGTTCGAGGCCCCGCAGGTCGTGTTGACGCCAAGCTCGTCGCGCAGCCTGCGGACCAGGGTGAAGACCTGCTCGCCGGCGCTGGCCAGCGCCCCGATCGGCATCACCAGCGGATCGACGACGATGTCATGGGCCGGGATCCCGTAATCGGCGGCGCGCTGGACGATCTTCCTGGCCACGGCGAAGCGGACATCGGGGTCCATGCTGATGCCGGTATCGTCGTTCGAGATGGCGACGACCGGCACGTTGTATTTCTTGACCAGCGGCAGGACGAGCTCGAGCCGCTCCTCCTCGCCTGTGACCGAATTGAGCAGGGGCCGCCCCTCGGCCTTCTCGAGCCCGGCCTCGAGGGCGCCGGGGACCGAGGAATCGATGCAGAGCGGGACATCGACGAGGCCCTGGACGAGCTCGATCATCCGGCGCATCAGCGGCGGCTCGGTCTCGTTCGGGTTGGGGTTCGAGTTGTAGACGACACCGGCATTGACATCGAGGACCATGGCCCCGCAGGCCACCTGTTCGAGCGCGTCCTTCTCGACGGTGGCGAAGTTGCCGGCCTCGAGCTCGGCGGCAAGCTTCTTGCGGCCCGTCGGATTGATCCGCTCGCCGATCACGCAGAACGGCTCGTCAAAGCCGATGACCACGGTCTTCGTCTTCGATTCCAGTACTGTGCGGGTCATGCTGCATGTCCTTTCTGGCGCGCGAACAGGGCGTCGAGCGCGGGGTCGTTGAAATCCTCGATCGTCATGGCGGCGCCGGCGGCACGGAGCGCGGCATCCGTCAGGCCGGAGCGGACGCCCACCGCATGGATGCCTGCCGCGACCGCCGCGGCAAGGCCCGAGGGGCTGTCCTCGAAGGCCACGGCCGCGTGCGGGGCGACGCCGAGGCGGCGGAGCGCCTCGAGATAGGGGGCGGGGTCGGGCTTGCCCGCGGCGCAGTCCTCGGCCAGGACGACGCTGTCGAAGGCCCCGTCGAGGCCGGTGGCCGCCAGCATCGCCGCGGCATTGGCGCGCGGCGCGTTGGTCACGACGGCCAGCTTCAGTCCGGCGCGCCGGGCCCGCCCGAGAAGCGCGGGCAGGCCGGGCATCGGCGGGTGGCTGGCGCCCAGACGGGCGCGGAAGCGCGCCTCCTTCTCGTCCGACAGGGCTGCGGTATCGGCGCCGGGAAAGGCCTCGCCGAAACTGTGCGCGTTGAGCCGTCCGTGGATCCGGGCCATGTAGAAGGCATGGTCGATCTGCCGTCCGCGCTCGGCGAACATGGCCGCGAAGACGGGAAAGTGCAGCGGATCGGAATCGATCAGCGTGCCGTCGAGATCGAACAGGAATGCACGCCGCATCGCTGCCCGACTCAGGCTGCCGAGGCCGCGGGAATCCCCGACCGGCCGCCATGCTCGATCGTCCAGGCGGCATTGGTCTTGATGCCGCCGAGCGGGAAGAAATGCACCTGCTCGATGCCGAAGCCGGGACTGGCGGCCTTGTGGGCGGCCAGGGCCTCGACGATCTCGGTCGGCTCGTAGGGCAGAAGCAGCTTCGTCACGTCCATCGCGCGCTTCTGCAGGACCTTGAGCGAGGGGCCGACGCCGCAGGCGACGGCGAACTTGATCAGCGTCTGGAGCTTGGCCGGGCCGGCGATGCCGATATGGACGGGCAGGCCGATCCCCTCGGCCTTCAGCCGGTCGACCCAGGCGATGACGGGGGCGGCGTCGAAGCAGAACTGGGTGGCCAGCGCCATCTTCGCATCGGTGCGCTCGGCGAACTTCTGCTTCCAGCGCAGCGCCTCCATGACGTTGCGGTCCGACCCGTCGGGATCGATGTCGCGGTTGCCCTCGGGATGGCCGGCGACGTGCAGCCGCTCGAAGCCGTCGAAGGCCCCGGATTCGAGGAGCTGCATCGAGGAATGGAAATCGCCGGCCGGCCTGGCGACCCCGCCCGCGAGGATCAGGCCCTGCTTCACCCCCGCCTCGCCGCGGTAGCGGGCGATCCAGTCGGCCAGGACCTCGCGCGAGGCGATGATGCGGGCGGGGAAATGCGGCATGGGCTCGAAGCCCTCGGCCCGCAGGCGCCGGGCGGTGGCCACCATGTCCTCGATGGGCGTGCCCTCGATATGGGCGATGTAGACGCGCGTGCCGGCGGGCAGGAGGTCGCGGAAGTTCTCGACGTTCTGCGCCGTGCGCGGCATGACCTCGATCGAGAAGCCGGACAGGAAGGCCTCGACGGCATCCTTCGGCGCGGCGGGGGTCTTGTCCTTGCGACGGAAGTTGAGGATCGCCATGAACGGTCTCCGGATCTGCACGGGGCTCAGGCCCGGCCCTCGTTGTCGATGAGCGCGCGCAGGCGCGCGGCGTCGTATTCGCGGTCGATCCGCGCCGCCTCGGCGTCGGCCGCCGCCTCGTCCTCGCCGGGGACGGAATAGGGTTCGCCCCGGCGCCATTCGGCGAGATAGGCATCGGTTCCGGTCAGCCCGACCTTCATCGCCGCCCGGTCGATGGCCTGTTCGAACCGTTCGGGCAGGGCGCGCTTGACGCCGCGCCGGCCCTTGCCGGCGATGACCTGCGCGGGGATGTCGCGCCAGTAGACGATGGTGACCTCGGCCATGGTCCGCTCCGTGTTCAGGCGCCCTGATACAGGAACGTCCGCGACATGAAAGAGACGTTTTCGACAGAACTGGGACCTGCTGCGACGCGGCCGGCCGCCGCGGCCGGGCCGGCCCGGGCGCCCGAGGTGAGTGAAGGGGCGGGGATGCGGTCGCGCGACCGAAT
>JAOADN010000052.1 GCA_026417295.1 Paracoccaceae bacterium | reverse complement strand
AGCTTCAGCTGCGCCGCGGCCTCGGTGCCAAGCGACACATGCACAAGCCCCGCCTCGCGGTAGAATTTCAGAAGGTCGCGGTCGCGCCAGATGTCGGTGACGCGGGTGTTGATGCCCCACTTGACGCGCCTGTTCAGGCCCCGGTCGATCAGCTCCTGGCAGAAGGCCACGAACTTCCTGCGGTTGATCGTGGGTTCCTCGTCGGCCAGGATGAAGAACCCGACCTGATGGTCGTTCACCAGCGTCTCGATCTCGTCCACCACCGCCTTCGGGTCGCGCACGCGGTAGTCGCGCCAGAACTTCCACTGGCTGCAGAACGAGCAGGTGAACGGGCAGCCCCGCGCCATGTTCGGAATCGCGACCCGCACGCCCAGCGGCACGTAGATGTACTTCGCCCAGTCGAAGATCGACCAGTCGGGCACGATGGCGTCCAGGTCCTTCACCGTCGCGGCCGCCTGCGTCGCCACGATCTCGCCACCCTCGGCGAAGGCCAGGCCCCTGATCTTCCTGCGATCGGCCGGCCAGCGACCCTCGGCCACCGCGCGGGCCAGCGCCACCAGGATCTCCTCGCCCTCGCCGCGCACGATCACGTCCACCCACGGCGCCTCGGACAGGACCTGCCGGAACATGAACGTCGCGTGCACGCCGCCAAGCACGCGCAGCGCCCCTGGCGCGACTTCGGCCGCGATCCTCAGCACCTCCTCGGCGGCGTAGATCGACGGCGTGATCGAGGTCACGCCGATCAGGTCGGGCGCGATCCCGGCGATCCGGCCACGCAGCGCCGCGCCGTCGATGTGGTGCGTCATAGCGTCGATGAAGTGGATGTCGTCGAACCCGGCCGCCCTCAGCGCCCCGGTCAGGTAGGCCGCCCAGGCCGGCGGCCAGTTGCCCGCGATCTCGGCGCCACCGGAACGATAGTTGGGGTGAACCAGCAGGATCCGCATCTGCACCTCCCCATTGTCATGGAAAGATTACAGCAGATGCCGTCATCTCATCTTGACATAGGTCAAGGCAGGGGCCGCAAGACCGGCCCGCCGGATCCTAGGCCTCGTCCTTCTCAGCCATGCCGAACTTGCGCAGCTTCACATAGAGCGACTGGCGCGAAAGGCCCAGCATCTCGGCCGCGGCAAGGCGGTTGTTCCGCGTCAGCTCCAGCGCGGTCTCGATGCAGATCTTCTCGATCACGTCCGTGGTCTGGGCGACGATCTCGCGCAGCGACGAGGCGCCGACCAGTTCGGCAACGCTCTGCGCCGACTGCACGGTGCCCGGCCCCTTGCGCCGCAGGACATCCGCGCGGCCCGTCTCGCGGATGACGAAGCCCAGCACCGGTTCCGGCAGGTCGCCCAGCCAGGTGGCCGAAACCTCGACCGGCACCTCGCTTCCTGCAGTCGAGCGCACCCGCGTGGCATAGACCCGCACCGCCCCGTTTCGCCGGGCATTCTCGGTCAGCACCTTCAGGTCAACCGCACCCCGCGCCAGGAATTCGCCCAGGCTCTGGCCGACGACAGCCTGAGCCCCCGCCTGGTCGCAGAGCGCGAGGAACGAGTCGTTCGCCGCCCGCACGACCCCGTTGCGATCCGTGAAGACCACGCTCTCCGGGCCCAGCCGGAACAGGCTGCTGATCGCGTCCATCGTCTCCGAACCGGGATTGGCCACCTCATCGGGCAGGTCGATCCGGCAGAGCGCGAAGCGGTCGCCCGCAGCCCTGAAGACCGAGGGGACCACGACCACGCGGTGACGGCTGCGCCGGGCGATCAGCTCGAAGGGGGTGGCCGTGCTGACCGAGACGGGATCGGCAAAGAATGTCTGCAGCTCGGCAAGCCGCCGCCCGTCCAGTTCATGCACCAGAAAGCCGCCGATCAGGGCATCCTTCTCCATGCCCAGCCCCCCCGCCGCCGCATCGTTGGCGTCGACGACGCGGCCGTTGGGCATTGACACCAGGACGAAGGCGTCCGACGTGGCCTGCATCACCGCCCGATAGCGTGTCTGCCCCTCGCGCTGCAGCTCGTAGTCCCGCTCCAGCTCGAGCTGCGCGTTGACGAGCTGCTGCTGCGCCTCGGCGATCGGGCGCAGGTCGCGGCCCAGCATGATCAGCGCCCCGTCCGGGTTCAGCACGTGCAGCGTGTAGCGGACAGGGAAATCACCCGGCCCCTCGGCGCCCCGCTCGGCATGATTCAGCTCGATCGCCCGCGAAGGTCCGGCGCCGAAGGCAAGTTGACGCGCGCAGCCCTTGAACTTCTCGTAACTCTCTGGCCGCAGGATCTCGCTGACCGGCCGGCCTTCCCAGGCCTTGACCTGACCGAAGGTCGCGTTGGCCGGGTTGGCCAGCACCGAGACGATCATCCACGAGGCCGAGACGATGATGGTGATGTCGGCTGCGGCCGACACCAGTTCCCGGAACAGGTCAGGCGAGACCAGCGGAAACGACCCTGCCCCCATGTGACTGTGCCCGTTCTTCGTCACCTGAAGTTCCCGAACAAAACCGAACCCTGCGTGCCGCGGGACGGGCTAGACTTGGCCCACGGCACGCGCAAGGGGAAGATTGCGGCAGCGGTCCACAATATCTAGGGTGTCGCCGATGCAACAGACGGCCTGATCCGCCCCGACCTCCCCCGCAAGGCCGTCGCGCCGCGCAGCCAGCGGGCCGGCCACAAGGACCGGCGCGGTCTCCGGCAGGGCGCGACGCAGGATCCCGACAAGCCGGGCGACCTGCGTCAGGTTCCCCTCATGCGCCGCAGCGATGACGGCCACGTCCCAGTGGCGCCGCCCGGCGGCATCGGCGACGGCGGCTGCCGGGGCCTTCATCATGAGCGCTGCATCGCAGCCGCGGCGCTGGTACTGCGAGGCGGCGATGATCGCGCCAAGCGTGTGGTCCTCGCTTTCGGGAACAACCAGCAGAACGGCCGTGTCGCACGGCGCGGGCGGCGCGGTGTCGATCCGCGCCGCGACCGCGCGCGCCAGAAGCTGAAGCCGCGACGCCGCGACGGTGACCGTCATGAAGGTGGCGGTGTCCCGCTCCCAGGCCTCGCCCAGGATTGCCGCAGCCCCGGGAATGACATGATCCAGGATCGCCGGATCCTCCAGGCCCCTTTCGCGCAGCATCAGGATCTCGCGCGCCAGCGCGTCGGGGTCGGTGGCGGCGGCGGCGCGGGCGACCGCATGGACATGTGCGGGCAGCCCCGGCTCCTGCGCGGCCTGATGGCAGCGACCGACCTCGCGCAGCGCGACATAGGCAAGGTCGGCCACCGCGCGGGACGCGATCGCGTCATTGCCAGAGGGCCGGACTGAAGGCAGCTCCGTCATCGGCGTTCCCCCCTGCACCCCGGCGGCGCCGCGGCCTGCGGCCGTTGCGCAGGCCGTGGGTCACCTTGACGGGGTTAGCATGATATCCGCATGGCATGGTTGTCAAAGAAAATTGACGCCCCGGTTCGCGATTCCCCGCCCCCGGGCGACAACCCCGCGCCAAACACCGCATTTTTTACAATAGGAACAATTATTTGCATGCACGCCTGCGCCACACGCTTGCGCGCGCAGGGTCTTGCAGGATCTTCGCGACTGACCAGAACACTCTGTAAGTTTCAGTTGACACTCATTCAGCGGCAAGACTACGCTTCGCCGGGGGAACCTTCCGTTCAGAAGTGGAGCCGATGCAACTTTCCGGGCGAGAAGAACGGGCGGCGCGGGGTCTCTACACGGCGGACCAGCGGGCACGCCGGGACGCATCGCCCTGGACGCGCGTGCAGGCCGTCCTCGCCCCGCTCCAGTTCCTCGCCTTCGCGGTCTCGCTCGTCCTCGTGCTGCGCTACCTCGTCACGGACCAGGGCTATCACGCCGCGACGGCGTCGATCCTCGTCAAGACGGCGCTGCTCTACGCGATCATGATCACAGGCGCGATCTGGGAGAAGCAGGTCTTCGGCCAGTATCTCCTTGCCCCGGCCTTCTTCTGGGAGGATGTCGTCAGCTTCGTGGTGATCGCGCTGCACGGCGCCTATCTCTGGGTGCTGGCAACGGGCGCATTGCCGCCCGCCGGGCAGATGACGCTGGCGCTCCTCGCCTATGCGGCCTACGCGATCAACGCGACCCAGTTCCTGCTCAAGCTGCGCGCCGCCCGGCACGATGCCACGGCCGGGCCCGCAGCGCGCGCCGGCCCGTCGGAGGCGCGGGCATGAACGAATCGGTCGCCCTCCGTCCGGCTTCGGGATGCAGTGCGACGCCCGTCCTCAGGGAGCGCGGCCAGCGCGAGGTGTTCTGCGGCCTGACCAGCATCGTCTGGCTGCACCGCGCGATGCCCGACGCCTTCTTCCTCGTCGTCGGCAGCCGGACCTGCGCGCATCTGCTGCAATCGGCGGCCGGTGTGATGATCTTCGCCGAGCCGCGCTTCGGCACGGCCATCCTCGAGGAACAGGATCTTGCCGGTCTCGCCGACGCCAATGCCGAACTCGACCGCGTGGTGGCCGAGGTAATAGCGCGCCGGCCCGACCTGCGGCACCTCTTCCTCGTCGGGTCATGCCCCTCCGAGGTCATCAAGCTCGATCTCGCACGCGCCGCCCAGCGCCTGTCTGCGGCGCACGGGCCGGCGGTGCGCGTGCTCTACTACTCCGGCTCCGGCATCGAGACGACCTTCACCCAGGGCGAGGACGCCTGCCTTGCCTCCATCGTGCCCACCCTTCCCGCGACAGAGGCAGCACAGCTTCTCGTCGTCGGCGCGATGCCCGACATCGTCGAGGATCAGCTGCGCAGGCTTCTCGCCGATCTCGGCCTGCCCCGGGTCGCCGTCCTGCCCTCGCGGCGCGAAGGCAACCCCGTGCCGGTCGGCCCGGGGACCGTCGTCATGGCCGTCCAGCCCTTCCTCGGCGAGACCTGCGCGGCGCTCCGCCGTCGCGGCGCGCGGATCCTGACCGCGCCCTTCCCCTTCGGCGAGGAGGGCACGACGGCCTGGCTCTCGGCCGCGGCCGGCGCCTTCGGCGTGCCGGCAGGACGTTTCGAGGCGGTGACCGCCGCGCCCCGCGCCCGCGCACGCCGGGCCGTCGACGCCCGGAGCGGGCCGCTGCGTGGCCGGTCGGTGTTCCTCCTGCCCGACAGCCAGCTCGAGGTGCCGCTGGCCCGGTTCCTGACCCGCGAGTGCGGGATGACCGCAATCGAGGTCGGCACGCCCTACCTGCACCGCGAACTCCTCGGCCCTGACCTCGCGCTCCTGCCCGCCGGGCCGCGGATCAGCGAGGGACAGGACGTCGACCGCCAGCTCGACCGGGTGCGTTCCGACCGGCCCGACCTCACCGTCTGCGGTCTCGGGCTTGCCAATCCGCTCGAGGCCGAGGGGCTGGCGACGAAGTGGTCCATCGAACTCGTGTTCAGCCCGGTTCATTTCTACGAACAGGCGGGCGACCTCGCGGGCCTCTTCGCCCGGCCGCTGCAACGGCGCGCGCTGCTCGCCGCGGGGGGGCGCGCATGAAGCTCGCGATCTGGACCTACGAGGGACCACCCCATGTCGGCGCGATGCGCGTCGCCACCGCGATGAAGGGCGTGCACTTCGTCCTGCACGCGCCCCAGGGGGATACATACGCCGATCTCCTCTTCACCATGATCGAAAGGCGGGATCGCCGGCCTCCTGTCACATACACGACATTCCAGGCCCAGGACCTCGGTGCCGACACTGCCGTTCTTTTCAAGAACGCACTTTCGGACGCGGTCTCGCGCTTTGCGCCAGAGGCCGTGATCGTCGGCGCCTCCTGCACCGCGGAGCTGATCCAGGACGATCCGGGCGGCCTTGCCGCGGCGCTTGGCCTGGACATACCCGTCATTCCCCTCGATCTGCCCTCCTACAGCCGGAAGGAAGGGTTCGGCGCCGACGAGACCTTTCTGGCCATCGTCCGCGCGCTGGCCAGGCCCGCGCCGCGCTGCCCCGGCCCGTCGGTCAACATCCTGGGGCCGACGGCGCTTGGCTTCCGCCATCGGGACGACGTGGCCGAGATCCGCGCCCTGCTTGCCGGGATCGGCGTCGCGACGAACGTCGTGGCGCCCCTCGGCGCCGGCCCGGCCGACATCGCGCGCCTGCCCGCCGCACAGGCCAACGTCCTTCTCTACCCCGAGACGGGCGAGGGCGCCGCGCGCTTTCTCGAAAAGGCCTTCGGCCAGCCCTGGACGCGCACGATCCCGATCGGCGCGGGGGCCACGCGCGCCTTCCTCGACGAGGTGCGCAGCCTGACCGGCGCCACGGGCCGGGCCGACGAATCGGGGCTGCGCCTGCCGTGGTGGTCGGCCTCGGTCGATTCCACCTATCTCACGGGCAAGCGCGTGTTCCTCTTCGGCGATGCGACCCACGTGATGGCCGCGGCCCGCGTCGCGCGCGACGAGATCGGCTTCGAGGTCGTGGGGATGGGCATCTACAACCGCGAATTCGCCCGCCCCTTCCGCAGCTTCGCCGAAGGCTTCGGGGTCGCGCCCCTGATCACCGACAGCTATCTCGAGGTCGAGCGCGCGATCGAGCGCCTTCAGCCCGAGCTGGTCCTCGGCACGCAGATGGAGCGGATGATCGCCAAGCGGCTGGGCATCGCCTGCGCCGTCATCTCGGCACCCGTCCATGTGCAGGACTTCCCCGCCCGCCACTCGCCGCAGATGGGGTTCGAGGGCGCCAACGTGATCTTCGATACCTGGGTCCATCCGCTGGTCATGGGCCTCGAGGACCACCTGCTGCACATGTTCCGCGAGGATTTCGAATTCCACGACCGCGCCGGGGCCAGCCATCACGGCGCCGGGCCCGGCGGCATCGCGGGGGGGCCTTCCGCCCCCCCGCGCCCCCCCGAGAGTATTTCGGGCATGATGAAGGAAGACGGGGGGCCGGACGCGGCCGCAGCAGTGCCTGGCGCGGCGGCTGAAGCCGGGATCGTCTGGCTTCAGGATGCCGCGGACGAACTGAGGAAGATCCCCTTCTTCGTGCGCGGCAAGGCCCGGCGCAACACCGAGAGGTTCGCCGCCGAGCGCGGCCTGGCCCGCATCGGGCTGGACACGCTCTACGAGGCGAAGGCCCATTATGCGCGATGACGGCAGCATCCTGGCGCCCGCCTACCGCGTGGTGATCGTCACCCTCGATGCCCATGCCGCGGGCCCGGCCGAGCGTGTGACACGCCGGCTTGCGCAGGACTTCCCCGGCCTCTCCGTCACCGTGCATGCCGCCGCCGAATGGGGCGAGAATCCGGCCGCGCTGCACCGCGCGACGGCGGCGGTCGAGGATGCCGACATCGTCATCGCCAATCTCCTCTTCCTCGAGGAGCATGTGGCAGCGATCGAGCCCGCGCTGATCCGCGCCCGCGCCCGCGCAGACGCCTTCGTCGGCATCGTCTCGGACCCCCGCATCGTGCGGCTGACGCGGATGGGCGAGCTCGACATGTCGCGGCCGGCCTCGGCGGCGATGCAGCTGATGAAGCGGCTGCGCGGCACGCGCGAGCCGTCTTCCCGGTCGGGCGAGCGGCAGATGCGTCTCCTGCGGCGGCTGCCGAAGATCCTGCGTTTCATCCCCGGCAAGGCCCAGGACCTGCGCGCCTGGTTCCTCTCGATGCAGTACTGGCTGGGCGGTTCGGACGAGAACATCGAGCAGATGGTGCGCTTCCTCGTCGCGCGCTACGGCCGCCGCACCGAATGGCAGGGGGTGAAGGCGAAGCCGCCGGTGGACTATCCCGATGTCGGGCTCTACCACCCCGCACTGCCCGGCCGCATCGCCACCGATGCCGCCGCCCTGCCCGCGCCGTCCGCGGCGAAGGGAAGGGTCGGGCTCCTGCTCATGCGTTCCTACGTCCTGGCCTCGGACACCGCGCATTACGACGCCGTCATCGGGGCGCTCGAGGCGCGCGGCCTGGCCGTCATCCCCGCCTTCGCCGCCGGGCTGGACGGACGGCCCGCCATCGAGGCCCATTTCGCGGGCGGCCGCATCGATGCCCTCGTCTCGCTCACCGGCTTCAGCCTCGTCGGCGGACCGGCCTACAACGACAGCGCCGCCGCAGTCGACGTCCTCTCGGCGCTGGACGTGCCCTATGTCGCGGCCCATCCGCTGGAATTCCAGACGATCGAGCAGTGGGAGGCCTCGCCAGCCGGCCTCGGCCCGGTCGAGGCGACGATGCTGATCGCCCTGCCCGAGATCGACGGGGCCACCAATCCCACCGTGTTCGCCGGGCGCCGGGCCGCGGCCGAGCCGGGATGCCGGTCGATGGCGCCCTGCCCCGAAAGGGTCGCGGCGCTGGCCGAGAAGGTGGGGCGCCTCGTCGCCCTGCGGCGTTCGCGCACGGCCGACCGCCGGGTGGCGATCATCCTCTACGGGTTCCCGCCGAATGCCGGGGCGGTCGGCACCGCCGCCCATCTCTCGGTCTTCGAGAGCCTCCACAACACGCTGCACCGCATGGCGGCGGAAGGCTACGGGGTCACGCCCCCGGCAAGCGTCGAGGCGCTGCGCGCGGCCATCCTGAAGGGCAACGCCGACCGTTACGGGCAGCCGGCGAACGTTGCCGCGCATGTGCCCGCGGCCGAGATCGTCGCCCGCACACCCTGGCTGGCCGAGATCGAGGCCCAGTGGGGCCCCGCCCCCGGCCGGCATCAGGCGGACGGCAGCGGCGTCTTCGTCCTCGGCGCCGCCTTCGGCAACGTCTTCGTCGGCGTCCAGCCCGCCTTCGGCTACGAGGGCGACCCGATGCGCCTGCTCTTCGAGCGGGGCTTTGCGCCGACCCATGCCTTCGTCACCTTCTACCGCTGGCTGCGCGAGAGCTTCCGGGCCGATGTCCTGCTGCATTTCGGGATGCACGGCGCGCTGGAGTTCATGCCCGGCAAGCAGGCCGGTGTCTCGGGCGCCTGCTGGCCCGACCGGCTCATCGGCAACCTGCCCAACGTCTATCTCTACGCCGCCAACAACCCATCCGAGGCGACGCTGGCCAAGCGCCGGGCCAATGCCGTCACCGTCACCCATCTGACCCCGCCGCTGGCCGTCGCCGGCCTCTACAAGGGCCTCGCGGAGCTGAAGGAGTCGCTTTCCCGCTGGCGTGCACTTCCGCCCGATGCCGGCGAGCGCGCGGACCTCCTCGCCCTCATCGCCGAACAGGCGGCGGCGGTCGACATGGGCGGAACCGACCCCGAGGTGCTCTGGCTCAGGCTGGCCGAGACCGAGTCCGCCCTCATCACCGACGGCCTGCACGTCGTGGGCCGCCCGATGGACGCCGCGCAGCGGGCGCGGCACGTCGCGGTGATGAACGGCGACGATGCGACCCGCGAACGTGCCGCGGCGCTCCTTGCAGAGGACAGCGAGCTTCCCGCGCTCATGCGCGCGCTGGCCGGACGCTTCGTCCCGCCGGTGCCGGGGGGCGACCTGATCCGCAGCCCCGAGATCCTGCCGACGGGTCGCAACATCCACGCCTTCGATCCCTTCCGCATGCCGACGGAATTCGCCCTGCGCGAGGGTGCGAAGCAGGCCGAACGCCTTCTGGCCGCGCATGCGCGCCTGCCGCGCACCGTGGCACTGGTCCTCTGGGGGTCCGACAACATCAAGTCCGACGGCGGCCCCATCGGCCAGGCCCTCGCGCTGATCGGCGCGCGCCCCCGCTTCGACAGCTACGGCCGCCTGTCGGGGGCCGATCTCGTGCCCCTTGACGAACTCGGCCGTCCGCGCATCGACGTGGTGATGACCCTGTCGGGGATCTTCCGCGATCTCCTGCCCCTTCAGACGCGGATGCTGGCCGAAGCCGCATGGAAGGCGGCAACGGCCGACGAACCGCCCGAACGGAACTTCATCCGCGCCCATGCGCTCGCCTATGCCGCCGAGATGGGCGTCGATCTCGAGACTGCGGCCCTGCGCGTCTTCTCCAATGCCGAAGGCGCCTACGGATCGAACGTCAACAGCCTGGTGGACCAGTCCGCCTTCGGCGCCGAGGACGAGCTTGCCGACGCCTTCGAGGCGCGCAAGTCCTTCGCCTATGGCCGCAACGGCAAGGCCGCCCACAATGCCGCGCTGCTTCAGAAGGCGCTGAAGGACGTCGATCTGGCCTACCAGAACCTCGAATCCGTCGAGCTCGGCGTGACCACGGTCGATCACTACTTCGACACGCTTGGCGGCATCGCGCGGGCCGTCCGGCGCGCGCGCGGCGGGGCCGAGACCCCGGTCTACATCGGCGACCAGACGCGGGGCGAAGGCAAGGTGCGCACCCTGCGCGACCAGATCGCGCTCGAGACGCGCGCCCGCAGCCTGAACCCGAAGTTCTACGAAGCCCTGCTCCGGCATGGCCATGAAGGCGTCCGCCAGATCGAGGCGCATGTGACGAACACGCTCGGCTGGTCGGCGACCACGGCCGAGGTCGAGCCCTGGGTCTATCAGCGCCTGTCCGAGACCTTCGTGCTCGACGCAGCGATGCGCCGGCGCCTGGCCGCGCTCAATCCGCAGGCCAGCGCGCGCATGGCCAGCCGCCTGATCGAGGCCTCGGACCGCAACTACTGGCAACCCGATCCCGAAACGCTCGCCGCCCTGCACGATGCGGCGGACGAACTCGAGGACCGGATCGAAGGGATTGCGGCCGAATAGGCCGCGCGATGGGGGAAGCATGAGCCCGCGTGACGACGTACCGCTTCTGAAGGGCCTCGATGGCGAGGGGTCCGTCCAGGTCCACCAGGATCCCGCCGTCCGCATCGAGGGCGCAAAGGTCTTCTCCGTCTACGGCAAGGGCGGGATCGGCAAGTCAACGACCTCGTCGAACCTCTCGGCCGCCTTCGCCATGCTCGGCAAGCGCGTGCTCCAGATCGGCTGCGATCCCAAGCACGACAGCACCTTCACGCTCACCGGACGGCTCCAGCCCACCGTCATCGACATCCTCAAGGAGGTCGACTTCCATGCCGAGGAGCTGCGGCCCGAGGATTTCGTCACCGAAGGCTTCGGCGGCGTGATGTGCATCGAGGCCGGCGGCCCGCCCGCCGGCACGGGCTGCGGCGGCTATGTCGTCGGCCAGACGGTGAAGCTGCTCAAGCAGCACCACCTGCTCGAGGATACCGACGTCGTGATCTTCGACGTGCTCGGCGATGTCGTCTGCGGCGGCTTCGCGGCGCCGCTCCAGCATGCCGACCGCGCCGTCATCGTCACCGCCAACGACTTCGATTCGATCTATGCGATGAACCGCATCATCGCCGCCGTCCAGGCCAAGTCGTCGAACTACCGCGTGCGCCTCGCCGGCTGCGTCGCCAACCGCTCGCGCGAGACCGACGAGGTCGACCGCTACTGCGAGCGGACGGGTTTCCGGCGCATCGCCCACATGCCCGACATCGACGCGATCCGTCGCTCGCGGCTGAAGAAGAAGACGCTGTTCGAGATGCCGGACGACCCCGACATCCTGCTGGCGCGCACCGAGTATCTCCGCCTCGCCGAGACCCTTCTCGCCTCGGTGGATGGGCCGGAACTGCTGCCGGTGCCCCTGCCCGACCGCGACATCTTCGAACTCCTGGGATTCGACTGATGATCGACGCCTCCGCCAGCTACACGGGAACGCGCGACCGGGTCGAGGACTACTTCGACCGCACGGCGACCCGCGTGTGGGAGCGCCTGACCTCGGACGCACCGGTCAGCCGCATCCGCCGGACCGTGCGTGCGGGGCGCGAGCGGATGCGCGCGACGATGCTTGCCTGCCTGCCCGCCGATCTTGCCGGGGCGCGGGTGCTCGATGCCGGCTGCGGCGCCGGGCAGATGTGTGCCGAACTCGCCGCGCGCGGTGCGACGGTCGTCGGCGCAGACATCTCGCCTGCCCTCATCGCCATCGCCGGGGCCCGGCTCGCCCCGCAGCTGCGGCCGAAGGTGACCTTCGTCGCCGGCGACATGCTGTCGCCGGAACTCGGCGCTTTCGACCATGTCGTGGCGATGGACAGCCTCATCTACTACTCCACGCCCGACATCGCCGACGCGCTGGCGCGCCTTGCCGGCCGCACGCGCGGCAGCATCGTCTTCACCCTCGCCCCCAGGACGCCGCTCCTGACCCTCATGTGGCGGGTCGGGCGGCTCTTCCCGCGGGCCGACCGCTCGCCCCTGATGGTCCCGCAGGACCACCGCGCGATCGCCCGCGCCGCCGCCGGCCGGGTCCGGCACGTCGCGCGCGTGTCCAGCGGCTTCTACATCTCCGATTGCCTGGAGCACCGCGCATGATCCTCCGACGCAGGCACATCGCGCGGCTGCCGGTGCACTGGATGCCCTTCGCGGATGCCGTCTCGCCCGACCTGCCGCTGCGCCAGCTCCTGCGCCTATCGCTCTTCCAGATCTCCGTCGGCATGACCCACATCCTGATGGTGGGCACGCTCAACCGCGTGATGATCGTCGAGCTCGACGTGCCCGCGGCCCTCGTCGCGCTGATGATCGCGCTGCCCATCCTCGTCGCGCCGGCCCGCGCGGTCCTCGGCTTCCGGTCCGACACCCACCGATCGGCGATCGGCTGGAAACGCATCCCCTACCTCTGGTTCGGCTCGCTGTGGCTGATGGGCGGCCTCGCCATCATGCCCTTCGCGCTGATCGTGCTGTCGGGCGACCAGACCGTCGGCCCCGCCTGGGCGGGCGAGGTTCTCGCCGGCCTCGCCTTCCTGATGTGCGGCCTCGGCATGGGCATGACACAGACCGCCGGCCTCGCGCTGGCGACCGACCGCGCGACCGAGGCGACGCGCCCGCGCGTGGTGGCGCTCCTCTACGTCATGCTCCTGCTGGGCATGGCCCTCTCCTCGCTGGTCGTCGGCTGGCTCCTGCGCGACTTCACGCCCTTCACGCTCATCCGCGTCGTGCAGGGCTGCGCGGCGGCGACGATGGTGCTCAACCTCGTCGCCCTCTGGCGCCAGGAAAGGGTCGCCCCCATGTCGCGCGCCGAACGCGAGGCGCCGCGCCCGCGCTTCGCCGACGCCTGGGCCGATCTCATGCGCGGCGGCCGCGCCGGACGGCTCCTCGCGGTGGTCTTCACCGGCACGCTCGCCTTCCAGATGCAGGACGTGCTCCTGGAACCCTACGGCGGGCAGATCCTCGGCCTTTCGGTTTCCTCCACCACCTTCCTCACGGCGACCCTGACGCTTGGCGCGCTTGCCGCCTTCATCCTCGCCGCGCGCCGGCTGGCGCAGGGGCGCGACCCGATGCGCGTCGCGGCCCTGGGCATCCTTGCCGGGATCGCCGCCTTCGCCGCGATCATCTTCGCCGGCCCGACCGGATCGGTCGGCCTGTTCTTCGCCGGGGCCGCGCTGCTGGGCTTCGGCAGCGGCTTCTTCGCCGTCTCCACCCTGACCTATGCGATGGGACTGCCGGTCGAGGGCACTGCCGGGCGCGGCCTCGCCCTCGGCGCCTGGGGCGCGGCGCAGGCCACCGCGCTCGGTCTCGGCCTCGCCCTCGGCGGCTTCCTGCGCGACGGGGTCGGCGCGGCGGCGCGGGCGGGCTGGCTCGGCGCCGCGCTCGACACCCCCGTCATCGGCTACAGCGTCGTCTATCACATCGAGATCGCGCTGCTCTTCTTCACCCTCGTCGTGCTGGCACCGCTCGTGCGCCAGTTCGCGGCAGGGCCCGCCCAGACCGGCGAGACCCGCACCGTCGGGATCGCCGAGTTTCCGACCTGATCAGGAGGACAAGATGGTTGGAGTGAACTTCTTCGGCAACGTCGATCTGGCGCTGATCGCGCTTTACCTCTTCTGGATCTTCCTTGCGGGGCTGATCATCTACATCCAGCGCGAGAACATGCGCGAAGGCTATCCGCTCGAGAACGACGACGGATCGCCCGCGCCGTCGAACCTTCCCCTGCCGGATCCCAAGACCTTCGTCCTGCCGCATGGCCGCGGCTCGGTGACGGTGCCGGGGCCGGACCACGGGACACGCGACGTGGCGCTGGAATCCTCCGGGGCCGGCGGCTTCCCCTTCATCCCGACGGGCGATCCCCTGAAGGACGGGGTGGGTCCGGCCTCCTGGGCGGCGCGGCGCGACGTGCCCGAACTCGATGCCCACGGCCAGCCCAAGATCGTGCCGATGTCGAAGCTGCCCGCATTCCGCGTCACCGCCGGGCGCGATCCGCGCGGGCTGCCCGTGCAGGCGGGCGACCTCAGGATCGCCGGCACCGTGTCCGACATGTGGGTGGACGTGCCCGAGCAGATGGTCCGCTACATCGAGGTCGCCCTGCCCGAAGGCGGCCACCGGCTCGTGCCCATGGCCATGGCGCGGATCCGCCCCGGCAAGGTCGTCGTCCAGGCGCTGACGGCCGACCTCTTCGCCGGCATTCCCGCCACGCGGGCCTCCGACAGCGTGACCCTGCTCGAGGAAGACAGGATCAGCGGCTACGTCGCGGGCGGCCAGATGTATGCGGCCGGCCGGCGCAGCAAGCTCGCCGACCTCCTGGTCGGCTGAGCCGACCGCAACCGGGAAGGAGACCGCGCACCATGCCCGACACCATGCCCCCCCTGCCCCCCGACCTGCGGGATCTCGTCCCGCCGGGCGAGCGGGTCCTCTGGCAGGGGCGTCCCGCCACGCTCGCCCTGGCGCGTGAGGCCTTCGGCATCCGCTGGGTCGCGGCCTGGTTCGCCCTCGTCGCGGCCTGGAAGTTTGCCGCGGCGGCCACGGCCGGCGGGCTACTCGCCGGGCTCGCCCTGGCCCTGCCCTATGCGATCCTGGGTGTCGTGGCCGTGGCGATCCTTCTCGTCCTCGCCTGGGCCCAGGCGCGCGGCGCGCTCTACGTCCTCACCACGCGCCGCGTGCTGATCCGCGCCGGGGCCGCGCTCCAGGTCTCGTTCAACCTGCCCTACCGCCAGATCGCCTCTGCCAGCCTCGCCCTGCGGCCGGACGGGACGGGGACCATCGCCCTCGTGCCGTCGGCCGGCAACCGCATCGCGCTGCTGACCATCTGGCCGCATGCCCGGCCCTGGCGGCTGCGCCATCCCGAACCGGCCTTCCGCTGCATCCGCGATGCGGCGGCCGTCGCGGCGATCCTCGCAGAGGCGGCCGAGACGACGGTCGCCGAACCCGTGGTCGCCGGCCCCGCCATCGCCGCCGGACCGGCCGCCCTGGCGGCGGAATAGCAGGAGGATCAGGACCATGACCGGCATCATCCATCATCCGCCGCAGGCCCGGGCCGGTCAGCCCGAGGTCGTCCCCGGCTGGCTCGTCGGGGCGATGATCGGCCTCGCGCTGGCCTCGCTCGCGCTCGTCTCCTTCGCCGTCCTCACCGGGCGCAGCCATGTCGGCGTGCCGGCGCAGGCTGCGCCCGTGGCCGAGCGCAGCCTCATCCTCGACGGCCACGGCGCGCGGGCTGTGACGGTCCGCGACGCCGCGGACGGCCGGGTGATCGCCGACCTCGCCCATGGCGGCTTCGTCGCCGTGGTGCAGAACGGGCTGGCGCGCGAGCGGGAGGTCCACGGTCTCGATCCGCGGCTTCCCGTGCGGCTTGTCGCCTATGCGAACGGGCGCCTCGCCCTCGTCGATCCCGAAACCGGCTGGAGCGTCGAGCTCGGCAATTTCGGCAACCAGAACAGGGCCGCCTTCGAGCGGCTCATGACCACAGACTGACGACCTGAAGACGACCACGCACGACCGAGGCGAAGAATCGCCCGGCAAACACGGGGGAACCACCAGATGGGACTTTTCACGCGAACGGAAGAACGGGTGCCCTGCACCGTCGAGGTCAGCCACCGCTTCGAAAGCCTTCATGCCCATGTGCGCTTCAACAACGGCGCCGTCGTCCATCCCGGCGACGAGGTGACGGTCCACGGCCGTCCGATCCGCGCTGCCTTCGGCGAGGTGATCACCGAGGACCGCGAGGCGACGATCCGCCGCGCCAGCACGCTCGAGCGGCTGTGGACGCGCGCCACGGGCGATCTCGGCTTCATGGAGCTCTGCGAGTTTTCCTTCAGCGAGGAGGCAAGGGTATGAACGCGGTTTCGCCGGACCTTCACGAGACAGGGGAAGCGGTCAACGAGACGACGCGCATGGCCACGCAGGAAACCCTGCTGAACCCCCGCTTCTACACGACCGACTTCGACGAGATGGACCGCATCGACGTGACCCCCGTCCGCAAGGACTGGGATGCGCTCCTCGCCGAGATGAAGTCGGACCCCAACAAGGGGCACTTCAAGAAGAACGCCGACTGGGACGCGGTCGACTGGCAGGGGATGGATCCCGGCCTCCGGGCCGAGTTCATCGACTTCCTCGTGTCCTCCTGCACCGCCGAGTTCTCGGGCTGCGTCCTCTACAAGGAGATGAAGCGGCGCGGCAGGAACCCAGACATCTGCGAGCTCTTCAGCTACATGTCGCGCGACGAGGCGCGCCATGCGGGCTTCATCAACGATGCCCTGCGCGAGGCCGGGATCGCCGTCAATCTCGGCTTCCTGACCAAGGCCAAGAAGTACACCTACTTCCGGCCGAAGTTCATCTACTACGCCACCTATCTCAGCGAGAAGATCGGCTATGCCCGCTACATCACCATCTTCCGCCACCTCGAGGCGCATCCCGAGCACCGCTTCCACCCGATCTTCAAGTGGTTCCGCGAATGGTGCAACGACGAGTTCCGCCACGGCGAGGCCTTCGCGCTCCTGATGAAGACCGACCCGAAGCTGACCTCGGGCGTCAACCGCTGGTGGATCAAGTTCTTCCTCACCGCGGTCTATTCGACGATGTGGGTGCGCGACCACGCGCGCGAGGACTTCCACAGGGCGCTCGGCGTGGACATCGACTGGTACGACCAGGAGGTGTTCCGCAAGACCTCCGAGATATCCAAGCAGGTCTTCCCCTTCACGCTCGACATCGACAGCCCGCGCTGGAAGCCGGCGATGCGCCGCATGGAGGCCGCCTTCGTCGGCATGGATGCGGCAAAGCGTCGAGGCGGGATTGCCGGCTGGTTCGGCCGCATGGCCGCGGGGGCGAAGGGCGCGGCCGCCTTCCTCAGCCTCTACACGATCCCCGTTGTCCCCAACACGGTGCCCGCGAACCCGCGGCTGCAACCGGCCTACTGAGGATCCCGATGCAGCCCCCGGCCGCCCACCGATGACCTCGCCCTGGCTCGCCGCACTGGTCGCGCTCTTCGTCTGGTGGTCCTCCACCGGCGCGATCCTCGTCTGCGTGCGGCGCGCCGACAATGCGGGGGGCGGCCGCCACCTGGCGACGGCCCTCGTCGCCCTGCCGATCCTCGGCCTGGGGCTGGCGGGGGCGGCGGCCTCCTCCCCGCCCGCCACGGTCGCGGACAGCTACACCGCCTTCTTCTCGGCGCTTGCCGTCTGGGCCTGGATCGAACTCGCCTTCCTGACCGGCGTCGTCGCCGGCCCCAACCGGTCGCGCTGCCCGCCCGGCGCGTCCGGGGCCGAACGCTTCCTGCGCTCGGTCGGCACGATCGCCTGGCACGAGCTTGCGCTCATCGCGGCGCTCCTCGCGCTGGCCTGGCTCTCCGGCGGGGCTGGACACGCCTTCGCCTTCTGGACCTTTGCCGTTCTCTTCTTCGCCCGCGTCTCGGCCAAGCTGAACCTCTTCCTCGGCGTGCCGCGGGTGAACGTCCAGTTCCTGCCCCGCCCGCTCGCCCACCTGCCCAGCCATTTCCGCATCGCCCGGATGAACTGGCTCTTCCCCGTCTCGGTCTCGCTGCTGACGCTCGCCGCCTTCTGCTTCCTCGACCAGACGATGCGCGCGGCGACGGCCGGCGCCGCCACCGGCTTCGCGCTCCTGGCCGCGCTGACGGTGCTCGCGCTGGCCGAACACTGGTTCATGGTCCTGCCCCTGCCGGATGAACGGCTCTGGCGCTGGATGATCCCCGACGCTAAACCCCGTCCCGCAGCCCGCGGGGCGGTTCGCCCGACACCTCCTGCCGAATGAGGACGACAATGGATTTCGAATCGCTGTTCCGGGCCGATCTTTCGGCTTTGCGTGCCGAGGGGAACTACCGTGTCTTTGCGACGCTTGAGCGTCGTGCCGGTTCGTTTCCGGTAGCGGCGCGTCACGGGTCCGGTGGTGCGGGGGGGTCCGGTGACGGGCGCGGTGAGGGGCCGGGTGAGACGGTCGTCTGGTGCTCGAACGACTATCTCGGGATGGGGCAGCATCCTGCGGTCGTTGGGGCGATGGTGGAGGCGGCGCGGTCCTGCGGGGCCGGGGCTGGCGGGACGCGGAACATCTCGGGGACGAACCTTCACCATGTGGCGCTGGAGCGGTCGCTGGCGGAATGGCACGGGCGGGAGGCGGCGCTCCTGTTCAC
>JAOADN010000051.1 GCA_026417295.1 Paracoccaceae bacterium | reverse complement strand
TAGCGAAATTCCTTGTCGGGTAAGTTCCGACCTGCACGAATGGCGTAACGATCTCCCCGCTGTCTCTAACGTGGACTCAGCGAAATTGAACTGTGTGTCAAGATGCACACTACCCGCGGTTAGACGGAAAGACCCCATGAACCTTTACTCTAGCTTTGCATTGGCATCAGGAATGCGATGTGCAGGATAGGTGGTAGGCATCGAAGCGGGGACGCCAGTTCCCGTGGAGCCACCCTTGAGATACCACCCTTCGCCTTCTTGATGTCTAACCGCGGCCCGTCATCCAGGTCCGGGACCCTGCATGGTGGGGAGTTTGACTGGGGCGGTCGCCTCCCAAACAGTAACGGAGGCGCGCGATGGTTGGCTCAGAGCGGTCGGAAATCGCTCGTTGAGTGCAATGGCAGAAGCCAGCCTGACTGCAAGACTGACAAGTCGAGCAGAGACGAAAGTCGGTCATAGTGATCCGGTGGTCCCAAGTGGGAGGGCCATCGCTCAACGGATAAAAGGTACTCTGGGGATAACAGGCTGATGATGCCCAAGAGTCCATATCGACGGCATCGTTTGGCACCTCGATGTCGGCTCATCTCATCCTGGGGCTGGAGCAGGTCCCAAGGGTATGGCTGTTCGCCATTTAAAGAGGTACGTGAGCTGGGTTTAGAACGTCGTGAGACAGTTCGGTCCCTATCTGCCGTGGGTGTAGGAGACTTGAGAAGAGTTGACCCTAGTACGAGAGGACCGGGTTGAACGCTCCACTGGTGGACCAGTTGTCGTGCCAACGGCAGTGCTGGGTAGCTATGAGCGGACGGGATAACCGCTGAAGGCATCTAAGCGGGAAGCCTCCTTCAAAACAAGGTCTCCCTTGAGAGCCGTGGAAGACCACCACGTCGATAGGCCGGAGGTGTAAGTGCGGTAACGCATTCAGCTGACCGGTACTAATCGCTCGATAGGCTTGATTTGATCCAGTAGCAGCCGGGCCAGCGGCCCCGACGGGTGCATGCATCCGTCCTGCGGACAGTCGAAGGCAGGCTTGGACAGGCTGATTGTGGTGTTTCTTCCTTGGTCTGGTGGTCATAGCGCGAGCAAAACACCCGATCCCATTCCGAACTCGGCCGTTAAGTGCCGCAGCGCCGATGGTACTGCGTCTCAAGACGTGGGAGAGTAGGTCACTGCCAGACCTAGCAAGAAACACCCGTATCTCTCGCACGATCTCATGCTTTGGCGCGGGATGGAGCAGCCCGGTAGCTCGTCAGGCTCATAACCTGAAGGTCGCAGGTTCAAATCCTGCTCCCGCAACCAAGCATTCACGCCGCGCCACGGCGCCCCCCTTCCGATTTCTTCCGCAGCATGCCCCCCTGGGGCCGTCGCACGCACCATCGCCCTCCCGTCAGCGCCAGACCTGTCCGCGCCGCGGTGGAAGGCCGCGATTGACTCGAATCCCCGGCTGGCTGTTACTCCTCGGGCTTGGAGGCGCCCGGCAACAGACCCTTCTGCATGGAGGGCAGGGGCGCCAGCGGCCGTGCGGCCGCCGACAACAGGGGGACCGACATGACACCGAAACGCCTTTCCGCCGCCTTGCTCGGCGCGGCAGCGCTCCTTGCGGCCCTGCCGGCCTGGTCGCAGGAATCGACCGACCCGATCCGGCTGACCCTGCACGACTGGACCGGGCAGCTCATCACCACGACGATCATGGGCGAGGTCCTCAAGAAGGCCGGCTACAACGTCGAATATGTTCAGGCCGACTACCTCGCGCAGTTCGCCGGGCTCGAGACCGGCGACCTGCATGTCGCCATGGAGATATGGGAGACGACGGGCCGCGACGCGATGGATGCGGCAACCGCGACCGGCAAGGTCGTCGTCTTCGGCCCGACCGGGATGAAGGCCAAGGAAGAGTGGTGGTATCCGCTCTACATGAAGGACAAGTGCCCCGGCCTGCCGAACTGGGAGGCGCTGAAGGACCCGGCCTGCGCCGAGGCCTTCTCGACGGCCGAGACGGCGCCGAAGGGGCGCTATCTCGGCGGGCCCGTCACCTGGGGCGGCTTCGACGACGAACGCGTCCAGGCGCTGGACCTGCCCTTCGAGGTCATCCATGCCGGCACCGATGCGGCGCTCTTCGCCGAACTCGAAAGCGCCTACCAGCGGCAGGCCCCGATCATGCTGTGGATCTATGCCCCGCACTGGTCGCAGACCAAGTACGAGGGCGAATGGGTGGAGTTCCCGCCCTACACGCCCGAATGCTACTCGGACCCGTCCTGGGGCGTGAATCCCGACATGGCCTATGACTGCGGCAAGCCCTTCGGCGAGATATGGAAGGTCGGCTGGGCCGGCGTCGCCCAGAAGTGGCCCGGCGCGGCCAGGGCGATCGAGGCCTTCACCATCACCAACGACCAGATGGGGGCGATGATCGCCAAGGTCGACCTCGATGGCCAGACCGTCCAGGCCGTGGTCGACGAATGGATGGCCGCCAACGAGGCCACCTGGAAGAGCTGGATCGGCCAGTAGGACCGCGTGCAGGTGAAGACGGGGCATCCGCGGCCGACCGCCCGTCTGGTCTGCCGCAACGTCTGGAAGCTCTTCGGCAACCGCCCGAAGGCCTGGCTGGAACGGCACGGGCCCTCGCCCTCGGCCGAGGCTCTGGCCGCCGCCGGCATGGTGGCCGCCGTCCGCGGCGTCGATCTCGAGGTGCGCGAGGGCGAGATCTTCGTCATCATGGGCCTGTCCGGCTCGGGCAAGTCCACGCTCGTGCGCTGCCTGTCCCGTCTCGTCGAACCCAGCGGGGGCGAGATCCTCTACGAGGGGCGCGACCTCCTGTCCATGAGCGAGGCGGAGATCATGCAGATCCGCCGCCACAAGATGGGCATGGTCTTCCAGCATTTCGCGCTCCTGCCCCACATGTCGGTCCTCGAGAACGTGGCCTTCCCGCTCGAGGTCCAGGGTGTCGCGCGCGGTGAACGCGACGAAAGGGCGCGCAGGATGATCGCGCTGGTCGGCCTCGAGGGCCGCGAGGCCGCCTTCCCGCGCGAACTGTCGGGTGGCCAGCAGCAGCGCGTCGGCATCGCCCGCAGCCTCGCCGCCGATCCCGAACTTTGGTTCCTTGACGAGCCCTTCTCGGCCCTCGACCCGCTGATCCGGCGCGAGATGCAGGTAGAGTTCCTGCGCCTGCAACGGATGCTGCACAAGACCATCGTCTTCATCACCCATGATTTCGACGAGGCGATCAGGCTGGCCGACCGCATCGCCATCATGAAGGACGGGATGATCGAGCAGATCGGCACGCCCGAAGAGATCGTCCTGTCGCCGGCCACGCCCTATGTGACGGAATTCACCGGGGCGGTGCCGCGCGCAAAGGTGGTGCGGCTCGCCACGGTCATGGTGCCGGCCGAAGGCCCGGCGCCCGCCCGCCACCTGCCGGCCGACGCTACCGTCGCCGAGGCCGCGCCCGCCTTCCGCGCGGGGGCGGACCGGATCGGGGTGACCGATGCCGAGGGACGGCTCGTCGGCCAGGTGCACCGCGATGCGGTGGTCGACCTGATGCTCGGGGGCTAGGCCATGGCCGAGGCAGCTCTGCCGGCCCGGCTGCCGCGGCTCGGGGCCGCCACATGGATCGTCGCGCTGGCGGTCTTCCTCGCCTTCGCTGTCCTCGGTGCGGCCGCCTTCCCCTGGGCCTTCGAGATGCCGCGGGCCTGGCATGTCCCCTTCGCGGCCTGGTTCGGCGGCTTCGTGAAGTGGCTCCTCAACGATGCCAGCTTCGGGCTCTTCACCTTCGCCGGCCTGACCCGCTTCATCGCCGCGGCACTCGAGCTTCCCTATCGCATCGTCCTGGGGATCCTCTCCACGGGCTGGCCCGCGGCCGGCCTGCCGCCGCTGCCCTGGTTCGGGGTCATCGGGCTGGCCGGGGTGCTCGGCCACCGGGCGGGCGGCTGGCCGCTTGCCGCACTTGTCGCGGCCTGCCTCGGCTTCATCGCGCTCTTCGGCTTCTGGGACAGCGCGATGCTCACGCTCGCCTCCATCGTCATCGCGGTCCCCATCGGCATAGCAGGGGGGCTGGCGCTCGGGCTCCTCGCCCACCGCGTGCCGTGGTTCGCGCGGGCCATCGCGCCGGTGCTCGACCTGATGCAGACGATACCCGTCTTCGCCTACCTCGTGCCGATCCTCATCCTGTTCGGCTTCGGCCCGGTTGCCGCCATCGTCGCGACGCTCACCTACGCGATGCCCCCGATGGTGCGTGTCACCATGCTGGCGCTTGCCCGCGTCCCCGCCGAGATCGTCGATCTCGGCCGCATGGTCGGGTGTTCGCGGCGCCAGATGACATGGCGCGTCATGGTGCCGGCCGCCAGGGACGCCCTGATGGTGGGGGCCAACCAGGTGATCATGCTGTCGCTCAACATGGTCATCATCGCATCGATGATCGGTGCCGGCGGGCTCGGCTTCGACGTGCTCTCGGCCCTTCGCCGGCTGGATTTCGGTGCCGGGCTCGAGGCCGGCTTCAGCATCGTCGCGCTGGCCATCGCCCTCGACCGTCTGGGCCAGGGCCTCGCCCGGCTCAGGTCCGCACCCCCGACCGGGGGCAGCTGGGCCGCGCGCCACCCCCACCTGCTCGCCGGGCTGGCGGTCGTCCTGCTGTCCGGCGCCGCGGCGCTGGCATGGCCCGGGGCGCGCGCCTTCCCCGAGGCCTGGCAGCTCTCCACCGGGGACTTCTGGTCGCGCGTCATGCGCGAGATCAACGTCACCTATTTCGACACGCTCGAGGCCATCAAGACGACCCTGCTCGTGAACGTCATGATCCCCGTGAAGCGCTTCCTCCTGGGCCTGCCCTGGCTCGGGGTCGCGGCGCTTCTGGCCTTCGCCGGCTGGCGGCTGCGCGGCGCCGGCCTCGCGGCCCTCGCGGGCGGGCTGACCGTCCTGATCGCCCTGACCGGCCTGTGGGAGCAGGCGATGACCACGGTCTATCTCTGCGGCTTCGCGGTGGCCTTCGCGATGCTGATCGGTCTGCCCATCGGCATCCTCGCCGCCGAACGCGACTGGCTCTGGTCGGGCGTCCGGGCGGTGATCGACACGCTCCAGACGCTTCCCTCCTTCGTCTATCTCATGCCTGCGGTGATGCTGTTCCGGGTCGGCGACTTCACCGCGATGCTTGCCGTCATCGCCTTCGCGGTCGTGCCCGCCATCCGCTATACGGTCCTGGGGCTCAGGGGGGTGGATCCCCGGATCGTCGAGGCCGGCCGTGCCATGGGCTGCACGCGCCGGCAGATCCTCTGGCGGATCAGGTTCAGGCTGGCCATGCCCGAGATCATGCTGGGCCTGAACCAGACCATCATGTTCGCCCTCTCGATGCTCGTCATCACGGCCCTCGTGGGCACGCGCGACCTCGGGCAGGAGGTCTACATCGCCCTGACCAAGGCCGATGCCGGCCGCGGGCTGGTCGCCGGCCTGAACGTCGCCTTCATCGCCATCATCGCCGACCGGCTGATCCAGGCGGGGGCGGCGCGCATGCGCGCCCGGCTGGGCCTCGAGGGCGCGGCGTCGGGGCCTGCCGCCTGAGGCCGCCCGCGTGACCGCGCGCCGGTCAGCCGCCTCCGACCCGCCGGAACACCGCGGCGATCGAGGGCACGGTCCCCTCCTCTCCGGGCATCGAGACATAGGGTGCGCTGGCCTCCACCTGGGCCAGCCCCGCCTCCTGCGCCCGGGCGGCGAACCCGTCGTTCCAGATCGGCGACTTTACGGTGACGACAAGGGCTCCCCCGGCGCGGCAGATCCGCCCCAGCTCGCCCAGCGCCTCGGCCCCGACATGGCCCGTGGTGAAGACCCCCGCCGAGACGATCCCGCCATAGGCCCCATCCGCGAAGGGCAGCGCAGAGCCAAGCGCCAGGCGGTGAAGCTGCCGGTAGCAGCCCTTCCGGGCGGCGACGGCCAGCATCCCCGCAGACAGGTCCAGCCCGTCCACCGGCCCGAGGCCAAGGGGTCCCAGCCAGTCCCCCAGAAGGCCCGTGCCGCACCCGGCGTCCAGGATCGGCCCGGCACCGCGCGGCAGGTGCCGCGCCAGCAGCGCCAGGCAGATGGCCGGGTGACGGTAGCCGGCCTTCGCCATGTCGGCCTCGTAGGTCTCCGCCCAGGCGTCGTAGCTCCGGGCGATCTCCTCGGCGTCGCTTGCGCCGTAGACGGCGCCCAGATGGCCCCCGTGGCGTCCCTGCCCCTGTCCCTGTCCCATGCCCGGCTCCTGCGTCTGCCGGCCAAGGATAGCCAGCCGCCGGCGACTGTGAAACAGTGCGCCGCGATCAGGCCGGAGACTTCCGCATGACCGACGACATCGCCGCGCTGGCCGAGCGCATTCCCGAACTCCGCGGCATTGCCGAACCCCCGCAGCGCCTCGGCGGACTGACGAACCGGGTCTATCGCTGCGGCCCCCTTGTCCTGCGCTTTCCCGGCGCCGGCACCGAGGCCTATATCGACCGCAGGAACGAGGCCGAGGCCGCCCGCATCGCCGCTGCCGCAGGCGTCTCGCCCGAGGTCATCCATGCCGATCCGGCGACCGGGATCATGGTCACGCGCTTCGTCGAAGGGGCGGTGACGATGTCGCCCGCCGCCTTCCGCAGCCGGCCCGGCAGTCCCGCCCGCGCCGGGGCAGCCTTCGCACGGCTCCACGCGGCACGGACGCCCTTCCCCTTCACCTTCGAGCTCTTCGCGATGATCGACAGCTATCTCCGCGTCCTGTCCGGGCGCGACGTGGCCCTGCCGCCGGGCTATCACGACGTCGTGGCCGAGGCCGCGGGCATCCGCGCAGCGCTCGCCGCGCGCCCGCTGCCTTCGGTGCCCTGCCACTGCGATCCGCTCTGCGAGAACTTCCTCGATACCGGTGAGCGGATGTTCATCGTCGACTGGGAATATTCCGGCATGAACGATCCGATGTGGGACCTCGGGGACCTCTCGGTCGAGGGGCAGTTCGACGACGATCAGGACATGGAGATGCTCGTCGCCTATTTCGGGGGCGATCCGGCGCCGGCCGATCACGGGCGGATGGTGATCTACAAGGCGATGTGCGACCTGCTGTGGACCCTCTGGGGCCTGATCCAGCTCTCGGACGGCAATCCCGCGGACGATTTCCGCGCCTATGCCGACGGCCGCTTCGCCCGCTGCCGGGCGCTGATGGCGACATCCGCCTTCGGCCGCCACCTCGAGGCCGTGGCACGCCATGCCGGGTGACTGGCGGCTCGACCGGCCCCTCCTCGTCGCCTGCATCGTCTTCCTCTCGGTCGGCCTCATGCAGGGGTCGATCGGGCCGGCCCTGCACGACATCGCCCGCCAGGCGGGAACGACTGCGGTCGCCGCCAGCGCCATGATGACGACCCTCTTCGTGTCGGCGCTGGCGGCGCAGACCCTTGCCGCCCTGACCTCGCGGCGACTCGGGCACAGGACGATCATGCTGGCCGGCATGGCCGCCTTCATCGGCGGGGTCGCCGGCATCGCGGCCAGCGGGTCCCTGGCGATGCTGCTTCTCGCGGCCGCCTTCCTGGGGGCGGGGAACGGCTCGCTCCTGCTCACCGGCAATGTCGTGGCTGCCGAGGCCTCGGCGCGGGCCGGTCCGCTGAACCTCGTCAACGCCATGTTCGGCGTGGGCGCGATCCTCGCACCGGTGCTCGTCAGCCTGTCGATGCGTCAGACGGGGATGGGCAGCCACGCGGTCTGGGCCGCACCGGCCGCGATGGGGGTGGCCCTCGTGCTGCTGCTCGCCTCTCCGGCCGCGCCGCGGGGCACGGGGCCGGCGGGGGCACGGCCGCCGGCGGCCGCCGCAGGGGCCTGGAGGGCCGTGCTGCGTTCGCCGCTCGTATGGCTGCTCGGTGCCTTCCTCCTCGTCGAGGTCTCGGTCGAGATCGCCGTGGCCACCTGGCTGCCGACGATCCTGCAGAAGGCAGTCGCCATTCCCCTGGCGACCGGCGCGCTCTTCCTGTCGCTGTTCTGGCTCCTGCTCACCCTGTCGCGCTTCGCCGCGGCCTGGGCCAGCCGCTTCCTCACCAACCCGGCGATCCTCGCGGCCGCGTCCCTGGGCGCCGTTGCCGGGGCCGCCCTCCTTCTTTCCGGCGTGATCCTCGGCGGCACGGCCGTCACGCTCGCCGGCGTTGCGCTTCTCGGCTCCGCGCTGGGCCCGATCTTCCCCTCGGCCCTTTCCGTGCTCCGTGCCGCCTTCCCGCGCGATGCCGGCTTTGCGACAGGCGTCGTCTTCGGGGCAAGCAACATCGCCGGCGCGGCGATGCCCGTCGCCTTCGGCGCCCTGGTGACCGGCGCAGGGCCGAAGACGGGGGTGGCCGCCCTTCTGGCGCTGACCGTCGTCATGGGCCTCGTCCTGGTGGCGGTGCTCGGCGCGGCGCGGCGCAGCGATACCGCCCTGCAGGCGGCGCCCCGGGCGGGCCCCGCGGCAGGGGCCGTGGCGGAGGATGCGGTCAGCCTCCGCCCGTGAGCCAGTCCAGCGCCTGGGTCCAGAGCTGCCGGTAACCCGGCCAGCGCACGAATCCCGCCGGCAGCCAGTGCGGCCCGATGTCCGACATCCAGGCCAGCGTCCGCCCCTTGCCGTGCTGCCCTGCCACCAGCAGGGGATGCCCGCCGAACCCTTCCGGCATGCGGGCGATGACATGGGCCCCGGGCCGCGCCACAACCTCGTTCGCGCCCAGAAGCGGTGGCCATGGCTCCGGCAGCCCAGCGACCACGGGATGGGACGGATCAAGGATCTCGGCGACGATCCCCTCGGGCGCCTCGATCCGGTCGTCATGGGGAAGGCAGGTGACGGGAAGCGCCTCTTCCACCGGCGTCCGCCGCCAGCGCGCCCGCCCGTCGATTCCCTGGAAGGACAGGTATCCCCCGACCATCATCAGCCCGCCGCCCGCGGCGGTCCAGTCGCGGATCAGCTTCAGCCGGTTCGGCGTGGTCCGCCCGTGCAGCCAGACATCGGGATGCAGCAGCAGCGAATTGGCCCCGATGTCCGACAGGATGATGGCGTCGTAGGATGCCAGCCCCTTCATCTCGAAGGGGAACCCGTTCGCCGCCTCATGCGCGGGCATGTAGGTCAGGCGGAAGTCGCTGCGTCGCAATGCGCGCATCAGCGGCTCGGCGCCAAGGTGGAACGTCACCGACGAGAACGTGTCGAAACCCTTGAAGTGATTCGCCGCGCTGACCCAGCTCTCGCCGACCAGCAGCACCTTCCTGCGCCTGCCATTGCCCCGACCCTCCGCTCTGCCGGCGCGTCCCCGGCGCCGGCCTGCCGCCATCCTGGGCCGCCCCGGGGCGCCGCGCAATCGCCGCGCGGGGCAGGGCAGGGGCGGCGTCCCGGGCCCCGCCCGTCAGCCCAGCGCTGCCGCGGCCTGCTCCACGGCGCCGCGCGCCTCCCCGAGTGCCGCGACGGCCTCGTCGATCTCCACCGCGCGGAAGCGGACCGTCCGTCCCGTGCGGGTCTGCGCCAGGGCCGGAAGGTCGGCGCGGATCACGGTGCCGATCTTCGGGTAGCCGCCGGTCGGCTGGCGGTCCGCCATCAGGACAAGCGGCAACCCGTCGCCCGGCACCTGGATCGCGCCCAGGGCGATCCCGTCCGAGACGATGTCGTGGCCCCGCCGGTGGGCAAGCCGCGGCCCGGCCAGCCGCCAGGCCATGCGGTCGCTCCGCGGCGCGACGGCGTAGGGCGAGCTGCAGAATGACGCGAGGCCCTCCTCGGTCACGCTCTCCGCCTGCGGCCCTGGAACGAAGCGGATGAAGGTGCGCCGGATGTCCGGCGCCGCCGCCGCGCAGTCCGGCGCGAAGGCGCCCGCCCTCTGCCGGCAGCGCAGGCGGAAACCCGGGCGCAGGGCGCGGCCGCCGAACGGCCCGAGCGAGGATCGCACGTCGGTCGATACGCTGCCCAGATCCGCAACAAGGTCGAACCCCCCCGCCGCTGCCAGATAGGCCCAGACCCCGTCGCGGCCCGGCAGGACGGCAAGGGTCTGCCCCGGCCCCAGCGTGATCCGCCCGCAGGCGGGGACCGGGCTGCCGTCGCGCGCCACCGCAAAACCCGGCGCGGCGATGCCCAGGGCGACCGGCGCGAACTCGGCCCGCAGCACGATTCCGCCGGGTCCGGCCTCGATGCAGCCGCCGCCCGGCGGATTGCGGACGGCGCGGTTTGCCAGACGGTGCGACATCCAGTCCATCGGGCCGGCCGGCGTCACCCCGAACCGCAGGTAACCGTGGCGCCCGGCATCCTGGATGGTGCATCCCGGCCCGGCCTCGACGACATGCAGGCGCGGCGTCACCCGGTCTCTTCCGCTTCTGCGACGACTTGGCCGGCGGCAACGGCCGCGGCCATCTCGTCATGGGTCGGGCGATCGACCGGGCGGAAGGTCACGAGGTCCCCGACGGCGACCAGGAAGGCCGGATCCCTCCGCCGCGCGAACAGCCGCTCCGGTGTCCGCCCGATGATGTGCCAGCCCGACGGCATCGCGCCCGAGGCGACGATCGCCTGCCCGCCGGCGATGATCAGGCTGCCGGCAGGAATGCGGCCGCGCGGCGCGGTGCGGCGCGGCAGGCCGAGCGCCGGGGGAAGGCCGCCCAGATAGGCCCAGCCGGGCGCGAAGCCGTACATGACGACGCGATAGGTCGCGCCGGAATGCAGGGCCACGACCTCCGCCCCGGTCAGGCCGGTCGCCGCCGCCACGACGCCCAGATCCTCGGCAAGGGCGCTGTCGTAGCAGGCCGGGATCCGCCACAGCCTCCGTGCCGCCGGAATCTCGGCCCCGCCGCCCGCCGCCAGCCGGGCGCGGACCAGCGCGACAAGCCCCGCCCGGTCGAGGACAAGCGGGTCGTAGTGGATCATCAAGGACCGGTAGGTGGGCACCGTCTCGGTCACGCCCGCGGGCGGCGCCGCCGCGAAGGCGCGGTCCAGCGCCAGCACCCGCGCCGAGACCGCGTCGTCGATCGCCTCGCCGAACTCGACGACAAGGGCGGTCTCGCCGGCGTCGAGAAGGCGCGGAAAGGTCACGGCGCCGCCGGCGCGAAGGGCGCGATGCGGAACCCCGCGCCAGTCAGCCGCGCGCGGACGGCGCGGGCCAGGCCCACGGCGCCCGGCGTGTCGCCGTGCAGGCAGAGGCTGTCGATGCGCAGGCCGGCCCCGCCCCCCGCGCCACCCGGCAGCGACCGGGTCTCGGCCATCTCCAGGGCGCGCCCGGCCACCAGGTCGGGATCGGTCAGCACCGCCCCGGCCGTGCCGCGCGGTGCAAGCGTCCCGTCGGACAGATAGCCACGGTCGGCGAAGGCCTCCGCGGCTGTCGCCAGCCCGGCCTCCTCGGCCGCGGCGATGGCGACCGATCCGGCCAGGGCAAGGACCACGAGGCCCGGATCGACGGCACGCACCGCCCGGGCGATCGCCGCCGCGACCTCCCTGTCGGTCGCCGCAAGGTTGTAGAGGGCGCCATGCGCCTTGACATAGCCGATGCGGTGCCCCGCCAGCGCCGCCAGCCCGCAGCAGGCGCCGACCTGCCAGGCCACCAGCCGCTCGATCTGGCCGGGCGCCATGGGAACGACCCGTCGCCCGAACCCTTCGCGGTCGTCGTAGCCCGGATGCGCCCCCGCCACGACGCCCCGCGCCCGCGCCGCGGCCAGCGTGGCAAAGGTCTCCTCGCGGCTGCCCGCGTGAACGCCGCAGCAGACGTTGGCCGAACTCACGAGGTCCAGCATCGCCGCGTCGTCGCCGGCGGCCTCGCCGAGGTCCGCGTTCAGATCGATCTGCCTCATGCCTGCCGCACCGGGCCTCCCGCACAGGACGTTAGGCCCAGGCGGCGCCGCGACTCAAGGCCCGGCGCCTCAGGTCTGGCAGAAGGTCTTGCGCAGGATCGAGATCACCTCGACGATCTCGGGCCGCTCGATCCGGTAGAGGACATGGCGCCCGTCGCGCCGCGCCTCGACGATGCGCTCGGCGCGCAGCCGCATCAGTAGCTGCGAGACCTTGGACTGCGGCATCCGCAGGCTCGCCTCGATCTCGGTCACGGTGCGCTCGCCCTCGATCAGCTGGCACAGGATCTCGAGCCGCCCCTCGTGGGCGAGCGCCTTCAGGAATGCCGCGGCTTGCATGGCTGCCTCGGGGGTTCCGCCCGGGTCGAAGCGGGCTTCTGCGGGAACTGTCGCGCCTTGCCGGTCTGCCATCTCACGTCACGCTGCCTTGCCGCTGCGGAATAGCACATAGATGGCCGGAACGACGAGGACCGTCAGGATCGTCGAGGAGGCAAGCCCGAACAGCAGCGAGATCGCCAGCCCCTGGAAGATCGGGTCCGTCAGGATCGTGACCGCCCCGATCATCGCCGCCAGCGCCGTCAGCAGGATCGGCTTGAACCGGATCGCGCCCGCATCCAGCAGCACCTCGCGCAGCGGCTGTCCCGTGCCGCGGGCATTGCGGATGAAGTCCACGAGCAGGATCGAGTTGCGCACGATGATCCCTGCCAGCGCGATGAAGCCGATCATCGACGTGGCCGAGAAGGGGGCGCCGAACAGCCAGTGGCCGAACATGATCCCGATGAAGGTCAGCGGCACCGGCGTCAGGATCACCAGCGGCAGCTTGAACGATCCGAACTGCCCCACGACAAGGATGTAGATGCCGAGCAGCGCCACCAGGAATGCCGCGCCCATGTCGCGGAACGTGACCCAGGTCACCTCCCATTCCCCGTCCCACAGCAGCACGGGCTGCGACGTGTCGTCTGGCTGGCCGTGCAGGCGGACGACCGGCCTGGGAAGGTCGCCCCAGTCGGTCGCGTCGATGGCCCGCTGCACCGCGATCAGCCCGTAGAGCGGTGCCTCGAAGGCGCCCGCAAGCTCGCCCGTCACCATCTCGGCGGGCACGCCGTTGCGGCGGAAGATCGGGAAGGATGCCGTCTCGCGCGTGACGTCCACCACGTCGCCCAGCTCCACCACCGTGCGGTCGCCCGGCAGCAGGTTGGCCGGAATCGGCGTCGCCAGCGCCGTCTCGTCCAGCACGCGGCCGGATTTCGACGGGGCCAGGACGATCGGGATCGGCCGCCGGCCGGCCGACCGGTGCGAGAAGCCCACGGTGGTTCCGCCATAGAGCATCTGCACCGTCTGGAAGACGTCTGCCTGCTCCACGTGGTGGACGTTCAGGCTGGCGTCGTCCAGCGTCAGGCGCAGCCTGTCCGGGGGCGTGCCGAAACTGTCATCGACATCGACGATGAAGGGGATGTCCTCGAAGATCCCGCGCAGCTTCAGGGCGACAGCCCGGCGCGTCTCGGCATCCGGCCCGTAGACCTCGGCCAGCAGCGTCGCCATGACCGGCGGTCCCGGCGGCGGCTCGACGACCTTGACGACAGCCCCCTCCGGCAGCTTCACCGCCGCGATCCGCTCGCGCAGGTCAAGTGCGATGGTGTGGCTCTCGCGGGTGCGGTCGTGCTTCGGCTCCAGGTTGATCTGCAGGTCGCCCATCTGCGGCTCGCTGCGCAGGTAGTAGTGGCGGACCAGGCCATTGAAGTTGAACGGCGCGGCTGTCCCCGCATGGGACTGGATCGAGGTGATCTCCTCCACCGGCGCCAGGGCGGCCGCGATCTCCTGCAGCGCGCGGTCGGTTTCCTCGACCGAGGTCCCGCGGGGCATGTCCAGCACCACCGACAGCTCTGACTTGTTGTCGAAGGGCAGAAGCTTAACCGTGACATGCTTGGTGTAGAACAGCGCCATCGACCCGAACGTCGCCACCATGACCACGATCAGGAACAGGCCGGACCGCAGGCGAGATTTCAGGATCGGCCGGGCAACGGCCCGATAGGCACGGCCAAGCCGTCCGCCATCGGACGATTCGTGCTCTGCAAGGTCGTCCTTCGGCCCGTGGCCCTTGCCGAACTTCAGCATCAGCCAGGGGGTGACGATGACCGCCACGAAGAACGAGAACACCATTGCCGCCGAGGCATTGGCCGGGATGGGCGACATGTAGGGGCCCATCATGCCGCTGACGAACAGCATCGGCAGCAGCGCCGCCACCACCGTCAGCGTGGCGACGATCGTCGGGTTGCCGACCTCGCCCACCGCATCGATCGCGGCCTGCCGGCGCGAACGGCCGTCCTTCATCGCCCAGTGCCGGGCGATGTTCTCGATCACCACGATGGCATCGTCGACAAGGATACCGATCGAGAAGATCAGCGCGAAGAGCGACACCCGGTTCAGCGTGTAGCCCATGACCCGGGCCGCGAAAAGCGTCAGGAGGATGGTGACCGGAATGACGATCAGCACGACCAGCGCCTCGCGCCAGCCGATCGACAGCCAGACCAGCGCGACGATCGACAGCGTTGCCAGCGCCAGGTGGAACAGCAGCTCGTTCGCCTTCTCGTTGGCCGTCTCGCCGTAGTCGCGCGTGACCAGGACCTGAAGGTCCTCGGGGATGACGGTCCCCTCCAGCCGTTCGGCCAGGCGCTGGATCTCCTCGCCGATCAGCACGGCATTCGCGCCCGGGCGCTTGGCGATGGCGACCGAGACCGCCGGTGCGCGCGTGAACTCTTCGCCCGACCGCTCCAGGTTGAAGACGCGCGCCTCGGTCGTGTCGGTGACCAGCCGCACGTCCGCCACGTCCCGCACATAGACCGGCCGCCCGTCCCGCGTGGTCACCAGCAGGTTCCCGATCTCGTCCGGGCCGGCCAGCGTGCGGCCGGCGGACAGGCCGATCTGCTGGCCGTCCTCGCGGACGAGGCCCACGTTGAAGGCGGCGTTCGCGCCCTCGACCTTCGCGGCCAGGGCCTGAAGCGTCAGGCCCGCCTTGGCCAGACGTTCCGGGTCGGGCTCGATGCGGATCTCCTCGGGCGTCTCGCCCACGATGTAGGTCAGGCCGACATCGGGCAGCGCGGCCGCGGCGACCTGCACCTCACGGGCGACGCGGGTCAGGTCCGCCGGCGTCCAGCGGTCCGCCGCCTCTGGCTTCGGGGTCAGCGTCAGGACCTTGATCGCCACGTCGTCGATGCCGCGGCCGACGATCAGCGGCTCGGCGATGCCCTTCGGGATGCGGTCCATGTTGGCGCGCACCTTGTCGTGGACGCGCAGGATGGCGCTGTCGGCATCCGTGCCCACCATGAAGCGCGCCGTCACCATCACCCCGTCGTCGCGCGTCTGCGAATAGACGTGCTCGACGTCGGGGATCGACTTGACGATCGTCTCCAGCGGTTCGGTCACCAGCTTCACCGCGTCCTCGGCCTTCAGGCCCGGGGCGGCGACATGGATGTCCACCATCGGCACGCTGATCTGCGGCTCCTCCTCGCGCGGCAGGGTGACCAGCGCGACGATGCCCAGGATCAGCGCCGCCAGCAGGAACAGGGGCGTCAGGGGCGAGGTGATGAAGGTGCGGGTCAGGCCGCCGGCAATGCCGGCCCCCTGCCGCTCGACCGGGGGCGTCGTCATGGCACGACCACCCTGTCCCCGTCGCGCAGCCCCGACAGGATCTCGCGCATCGGCCCCTCCGCGGTCTGGACCAGCGCCCCCGGCACAACGCTGACCTCCTGCTCCGCCTCGCCGCTGTGCAGCCTCACCAGGTCCAGCCCGGCGCGCCGGTGGATCGCGGCTTCGGGCACGGCAAGCACCGTCCGCTCGGCCACCGGCACGCGGACCAGCACGCGCTGGCCGATGAAGGTGTCGGGCAGGCCCTCGACGGCCACGTCCACGGTGACGCGCCCCTCCGCGATCAGCGGATAGACCTTCTCGACGCGGCCGGTGCCGCCCTCGGTGCCGATGTCCACGACCGCGCCCTCGGTCAGGTCGCCGGCATGGCGCTCGGGGATCGACAGGCGCAGGAACACGCCGCCGCCGGCGATGGTGGCGACCGGCTCGCCCGGCATCACGAACTCGCCCAGCCGGCGCGGCACCGAAAGGACGCGGCCCGCGGCCGGGGCGAGGATCGCCCCCTCGGCCATCTGCTGCAGGACGACCTCGCGCGCCGCCTCTGCCTCGGCCACGGCGTTGCGCGCGACGTCTGCTGCGGTGCGCAACTGGTCGACGCGCTGGACCGTCGTCGCCCCGCGCGTCAGCAATTCCTCGTTGCGCGCAAGCTCCGTCTCGGCATTGGCAAGCTGGGACTTCGCGGCCGCCACGCGCGCCTCGGCCGCCGTGCGCTGCAGTTCAAGCTTGTCGTCGATGACCCGCCCGATGACCTGGCCGGCCGTGGCAAGGTCGCCCTCCGTCACCGAAAGCTCCACCAGCGTGCCGCCGATCCGCGACCGGGCCGGCACGACGAATCGGCTCTCGATCTGGCCGAACAGGGCCTTCGCTTCGGGAACCGTCAGCGGCGTGACGACGAATTCCGCCGCCGCGGCGACGAAGGGAAGGGTGGCGGCCAGCCATGCGGCGACCGCGCCGGAAAGCGCACGCATCCTTGTCTTGCTCCGTTCGTGTCAGCCCGCCGCGCCCTGCCGCAGGCCCATCTTGCGGAAGACCGTCGCCGCCGGGCAGAATCCGGTGAAGGCCGACTGCAGCAGGTTCGCGCCGACAGAAGGCCGTCAGGCCAAGGAACCAGGGCGACACCAGCCACGCCAGGGCCAGCGACAGAAGCACCATGAAACCGGCAAAGGCGGTCACTGCCCGTTCGACGGTCATCTCGACATTCCTTCCTTCAGTTCATTCGACGTGGGTCTGCTTCAGCTTGTCGATTCCCAGCGCCTGCAGCGCGAGCCGCTCGTAGAAGGGTTCCGACTTGCCGATGCGGATCTTCCGCAGGAAATACTTCTCGAAGCCGACCTTGGCGTAGTGCACCCACTTGCCCGAGGACGACCAGTTGACGTTCCGCGGCGGGATCTGCGGCTGCGCGACGAAGGCGATGCCGCTGTCGCCGAAATCGGCCAGGCAGACGGCGTTCCAGGTCCCCACCTCGCGCGGCTCCTCGCCCTTCAGCAGGCTCGCGATGTTCTGCGCCGTCGCCGTCACCATGCTCTCGATCATGAAGCCGGTCTTGGGCACGCCGACGGGCACCGGCGTGGGCCCGATCGGCGGGATGGCGACGCCGACGCCGACGGCAAAGACGTTCCGGAAGGTCGGGTTGCGCTGGTACTTGTCTACCAGGATGAACCCGCGCGGGTTCGTCAGCCCCTCGATCCCCCTGACGGCCGGAACGCCGCGGAAGGCGGGCAGCATCATCGAATAGGCGAAGGGCAGGTCGTGCGCCTTCTTCACGCTGCCGTCCTCGGCCACTTCCTCGACATGCATCATCCCGGCCTCGACCGACTTGACGCGGGCATTCGTGATCCACTTCACGTGCTTGTCGCGCATGGCCGATTCGAGCAGGCCCTTGGTGTCGCCCACGCCGTCCAGCCCGAGATGGCCGATATAGGGTTCGGCGGTGACGAAGGTCATCGGAACGCGGTCGCGGACCTTCGCCCGGCGCAGCGCCGTCTCGAGGATGAAGAGGAATTCGTAGGCCGGGCCGAAGCAGCTCGCTCCCTGCACCGCACCGATGACCACCGGGCCGGGCTTGGCCACCAGCGCCTCGAAGGCGTCCTTCGCCTTCAGCGCGTGGTCGATGTGGCAGACCGACTGCGTATGTCCCTCCGGCCCCAGCCCCTCGACCTCGTCGAAGGCCAGGTCGGGGCCGGTGGCGATGATGAGATAGTCGTAGGAAACGCTTTCGCCGTTGGTCAGCTCGACCCTGTTCTCGGCGGGGTGGACACGCGCCGCACCCTCGGGGCGCAGGGTGATGTCACGCTTGGCCATTGCCTGGACGAGGTCGACCTCGATCTCCTCGCGCTTGCGCCAGCCGACCGCGACCCAGGGATTGGAGGGGACGAAACTGTAGGCGCTTCCCTTGTTGATCACCGTCAGCCGGTCACCTCGCCCGAGATGGTCCTTCATCTCGTAGGCCATGATCACGCCGCCGAGTCCGGCCCCAAGGACTACCACGTTCGCCATGCTTCTTCCTCCCCGCTGGGTTTCGCACGCCCGGACGGCAGGGCCTTCGGGGCGAGTCGCGCCATTATATACATTCAAATATCTGCATATGTAAATAGCAATGATCGCCCGACCCGCGGCCGCGTGCGCCACGGGTCAGCCGCCGCCGCGGGGCAAGGTGGCAGGGGCCGGGCAGGGCAGGGCCGGGCAGGGGCGCGGCAGGGCAGGGGCGCGGCAGGATCGCAAGGGGGCGGCCTGCGCCGCCCGGGACATCATCAGGGGGGGATGGCTGGGGCGCTAGGATTCGAACCTAGGTATGGCGGTACCAAAACCGCTGCCTTACCACTTGGCGACGCCCCAACTCGGCGCGTGTCTTACTCAAGCCGCCCCCGCGCCGCAAGCCGGATTCGCCCTGCCGCGGGGTTTGCCGCTGCCGCCGCCGCTCGCGTATCCCGGCCGGCGATGAACCATGCCGATGTCATCGTCCTCGGGGCCGGCGCGGCCGGCCTCTTCTGCGCGATCGAGGCGGCCCGCCGCGGCCGCCGCGTCGCGGTGATCGACCACGCGCGCGCCCCGGCCG